>CAZWTB010000201.1:0-5455 GCA_964636875.1 uncultured Thermodesulfatator sp. | reverse complement strand
TGAGGAACGCAATTAAAGGCAATGGTTTTAGGAATGTGCTGGGCAGGAGGCATTTCTTCCCCGCTACACCAGGCTCTAACCTGGGCTTCAAGTTCGTTTATGGCTTTCTGTCCTGCTCCAGAAACAGCCTGATATGTGCTTACCACCACTCTTTTAATTTTTCCATAATCGTGAAGTGGTTTTAAAGCGACAACCATCTGGATTGTTGAGCAATTTGGATTTGCAATTATACCTTTGTTTTTATAATCTGCTACTGCATGAGGATTAACCTCTGGAACAACAAGTGGAACTTCTGGATCCATTCTCCATGCACTTGAATTATCAACAACAACTGCTCCATCCTTGGCAAACTTTGGAGCATATTCAAGACTTCTCTTCGCCCCTGCGGAAAAAAGGGCTATTTCTATTCCTTTAAAACTTCCTGTTTCTTCAAGCACTTCAACAGGGATTTTTTCTCCTTTAAATTCGAGTTTAACTCCTTTTGATCTCGGAGATGCAAAAAGACGCAGATTTTTAACAGGAAAATCTCTTTCTTCAAGAACTTTAAGCATCATTCTTCCAACAGCTCCAGTAGCTCCAACCACTGCAACATTATATTCTCCCATGTTTCCTCCCCTTTTAAGTATTTAAAGAATATATGTAGTAATGAAAACTTAACACAAAAATCCAAAACCGCAATAAAATTTTATAGTATTTAAGAGAAACCGGGGGAATCCCCGGTTTCTTTTTATTTTTTACTAAAAGCAAATATTTTATATGCCCAGGAGGTGTAGATAAGCATAATTGGAACGAAAATAAAAGCAACGATTGTCATAATTTTTAAAGTAAGAAGACTGGAGGAACTATTAAAACATGTAAGACTCCAGGAAGGATTTAAAGAAGAGGGGAGCATTTTTGGGAAAAGTCCTGCAAATGCCCAGGCTGAAAAACCAAGAATTGCAAGAGACGAACAAATCCAGGAATAAATATATTTTTTAGTAAAAAGTCCAACAGGAACGAGAATAAGACTTATAATTGAAAGAGCAGGAAATACAATAAGAATAGGATGCTTACTGTAATTAATCCATAGATCTGTAGAAATATAAGAACCGATTAAAAATGCACATGCTAAAATTACAGTAATTATCCAGAAAATTTTACTAACTTTTTCTGCTCTTTCAGCAAGGTGATTTTTGTTTTTGAGAGCTATCCAGTTGGCTCCATGCATAGCAAAACAAAAGACAAAAAACAGCCCTCCGAGTATGGCATAAGGACGAAGCAGACTCCAGAAAGTGCCATGATAAATGCCCCTGGCATCTATAGGTATTCCTGCAAATATGTTACCGAAAGCAACTCCCAGAAGAAAGGTTGCAAGAAAACTACTTATAAAAAAAGCCACATCCCAGAACTTTTTCCACACAGGTTTTTGAAACTTATTTCTGTATTCCACTGCAACTCCTCTTATAATCAGACAGAAAAGTAAAAGAAGGAGTGCAGAATAAAAGGCATTAAACATAACTGCATAGGTTTTTGGGAAAGCAGCAAAGGTTGCTCCTCCAGCTGTAATAAGCCAGACTTCGTTACCATCCCAGAAAGGGCCTATACTTTCGTATATAGCTTTTCTTTCTGCTTCATTTTTCCCTATAAAAAACAGTGAAATTCCTGCTCCCAGATCAAAGCCATCCAGAACAAAGTAACCTGTCCAGAGGACAGCCCAAAGTATAAACCAAATCACCTGATATATATTTCCCTCCATGTTTTTCACCTCCTTATCTTTTAATTTTTATTTTTAATATTCACCCACGATTTCTTCTTTTTCTGGACCTTTCATTGCGTGGTGTGCCATAAGCCAGAAACATATTGCTCCAAGTATAGCATAAACCACTATAAAAGCAGGGAGAGATAGACCTACCTGAGTTGTTGAAAGCACAGAAACCGCGTCTTTTGTTTTTATAAGTCCGTAAACTATCCACGGTTGTCTTCCTACTTCAGCTACCACCCATCCAAACTGACAGGCAAGATAAGGGAGAGGTATATTAAAACCAAGAATTGTTAATAAGACTCTGTGTTTTTCAGGTTCTTTTCTTTTTAAAACTGCCCATAGAGCAAGTATAATAAACCAGACTCCGAGTAAAACCATAAGTCTGAAGCTCCAGAAGGTTATTGTAACCGGAGGTCTTTCATCTTTTGGAAAATCTTTAAGTCCTTTTACTTCAGCATTAGCATCGTGATAGGAGAGAATGCTTAATAATTTAGGAATTTTCAGAGCTTCAACAGCGTTTCTTTCGTGTTTTTCATCAGGTATAAGGATTAAGCTAAAAGGGGCACCCTTCTGAGTTTCCCATATAGATTCCATTGCAGCAAGTTTGGTTGGTTGAACTTTGGCTACTTCAGAAGCATGGAAGTCACCGGTAACTGCTACCACAATAGACCATATGAGTGCCCAGACTGCAGCAACTTTAAAAGATTTTTTAAAAAGAGAAACTTCGTTTTTTCTTAAAAGATGCCAGGCAGAAATTCCCATTACAAAAAATCCTGCAACTACATATCCAGAAGGAACTGTGTGCAAGAATTCCAGCCATCCAAAAGGATTGGTAACAACTTTTCCAAAACTTGCAAGTTCTGCCCGCCCGTTTCTTATTACATATCCAACAGGATTTTGCATCCATCCATTAGCAAGAAGGATCCAGAGAGCAGAAATATTCGAACCTATTGCAGTAAGCCAGATTGCAAGAGTGGTAACTTTTGGACTTAATCTGTTCCATCCAAACCACCATACTGCAATAAAAGTAGACTCCAAGAAAAAAGCAAGAGTCGCTTCTATAGCCAGTAAAGGACCAAAAATATCTCCTACATACTTTGAATAAAAACTCCAGTTTGTTCCAAATTGAAACTCAAGTGTAATCCCTGTAACTACTCCGAGTCCAAAGTTGATCAAAAAGAGCTTACCCCAGAACCTTGCTGCCCTTTTGTAATCCTCGTCCCCGGTTTTAAGCCATAGTGTTTGATATATTGCAGTAAGAAATGAGAGCCCCAGAGTTAAAGGAACAAATAAAAAATGAAACATTGAAGCCGTTGCAAATTGTAATCTTGATAACCACACCACATCCATTTTTCCACCCCCGATTTTGTGTGTGTTTTAAATTTTTTCTTAATCTAAAAAAATTTTAAAAAGCTTCAAAATTTTGTCAAGGGTTACCAATTTTACTATTGCAAAATTCTTAAAAGGGTGTTTAATGATTTAAACGGTAAAAACGGTAAAGTAATCATTACAGGGAGGTGCGATGAAAAAGCAGATTAAATTTAAAATTTTTATATTTTTCCTCTGTTTTTTTGTTATTTTCAATAATTCTCTTTTTGCCAAAACATCTCAGGAAGATGATGTATATAAATATTTAAAATTATTTTCACAGGTTTTAAGATTAATTCAGACGAGTTATGTAAAAGATGTAAAGTCAAAAGACTTAATATACGGAGCAATCCAGGGTATGTTAAATACTCTGGATCCTTATTCCACTCTTCTTAAACCAGACGAATACAAAGAACTTGAAATAGAAACTAAAGGAAGTTTCACAGGTATTGGTATAGTAATTACTATAAAAGACGATATTCTTACAGTAGTTGCTCCTATAGAAGATACTCCTGCCTGGAGAGCAGGTATAAAAGCAGGTGATAAAATACTTAAAATTGATGGAAAATCTACAAAAGGAATGAGTCTCCTTGAAGCAGTTAAACTCCTTAGAGGACCGAAAGGAACCAAAGTTACAATTACTATCCTTAGAAATGATAAAGACATCAAAACCATCACACTTGTAAGAGATGTAATCCCTATTGTTAGTGTAAAAAGCAAGTTTATTAAACCTGCTTATGGATATATAAGAATAACAAGTTTTCAAGAAAAAACTCCCAAGGAACTTGTAGAAAAACTTGAGAAACTTGAGAAAAAGCATCAATTAAGGGGGTTGATTATAGACTTGAGGAACAACCCAGGAGGTCTTCTTTCATCTGCTATTGATGTGGCAGATGAATTTCTTGAAAAAGGGATTATCGTTTCTGTAAAAGGGAAAAATGATAAGAGCAAAATGATATTTAGAGCTCATCCCAATCCTCTTGGACGCAAACATCATTATCCGATAGTTATTCTTATAAATCACGGCACTGCTTCTGCTTCTGAAATTGTAACCGGTGCTTTAAAAGATAACCATAGAGCTATTGTGATTGGACAGAAAAGTTTTGGAAAAGGTTGTGTTCAGACAGTAATTCCTCTGCAGGATGGATATGCAGTAAAACTTACCACTGCTTATTATTATACTCCCAGTGGAAAGTGTATCGATAAAATAGGAATAAAACCGGATATAGAAGTTCCTGAAGTTTCTTTATCTGAAAATAAAGAGAAAGAGAAAAAAGAAAAAGTTTTTGGAATGTTACCTTCTCCTGAAGAAGATATGCAATTAAAAGTTGCTCTTTCTATTTTGCAAAATATTAAAGATATTTCCAAGCTGAAGTATTGATGTTCGATCTAAAAGTTTATCTTTTTCTTACTCCGCCTCTACTTCTTGCTCTTACTGTTCACGAATTTTCTCATGGACTCGCTGCGTATTTTCTTGGAGATCCAACTCCAAAACTTGCAGGACGCCTCACCCTTAATCCTATAAAACACCTTGACTTTCTCGGAACTCTGACTCTTTTCATAACTAAAGCTATCGGATGGGCTAAACCTGTTCCTATAAATCCAAATTACTTTAAAAATCCCTGGAGAGACATGGCTATAGTCTCCTTTGCAGGTCCTTTATCAAACATAATTCTTGCATTTTTCTTCGGTTTTTTCCTTCACTTTTTTTATAAACTAAATCTTAACATAGGAAAATTTGCTATTTCTGAACCCCTTGTTCTTATGTGCTACCTCGGAGTAAAAATAAACATAGGTCTTGGTATTTTTAATCTTTTACCAATTCCTCCTCTTGATGGAAGTAAAATACTTGCCAAATTTTTACCCTGGTCAGTCAGAGCTGAATACCTTAGAGCTGAAATGATAGGGTTTCTTATAATTATTATTCTTGCTTTAACAGGTCTTCTTTCAAGAATTATTTATCCTGTAATTTCCTTTTTCTCGGATTACATTCTTTATATTACAGGACTTCCCTTTTAATTCTCCTCTTTTAAAGCGGTTTTTTTAAAAAGATAGGGAATAAAAAATAGAGGGGTAATAGCAACAAAAAATGTTAAAAAGAAGTAAAGAGCATAACCAAAGTGTTTTGCTCCCCAACCACTTACAGTTCTACAGGCAACCATGGTAAAACTGAAGAGCGTTGAAAATATAGCATATTGGGTTGAGGAAAACTCCTTTCTGCAAAGAGCAGTTAAAAAAGTAATAAAACTTGCTGTGCCAAGTCCCCCTGTAAAACTTTCTATTATACTTGCAAGATAAATGAATTTCTTATTAACAAAAGGCAGAGCACAAAAAGCATATCCAAGA
>CAZWTB010000200.1:0-5652 GCA_964636875.1 uncultured Thermodesulfatator sp. | reverse complement strand
GTGAAGGTGGAGGAGATCGATGGATAAGGTAATAACCCTTGGTGATTTAAAACCATTTGCAGGTTCTAAGCACAGGGAGAAAAGAGTTGGAAGGGGGCATGGTTCTGGACATGGTAAGACTTCCTGTAGAGGACACAAGGGACAGAAAGCAAGGAAATCTCCTGATATAGCACCCTGGTTTGAAGGAGGTCAGACTCCTATTATAAGAAGGCTTCCCAAGAGGGGGTTTAAAAATCCTTTTAAGGTTGAGTATGCAGTGGTGAATGTAGAGGATCTTCAGAAGAAGTTTTCTGCAAATGATGTGGTTGATGTATCTGCGTTAAGGGAGAAGGGGCTTGTTAGAAGCAAAACAAAGCCGGTTAAAATTCTTGGGGATGGAGAGATTAACATTCCTCTTGTGGTAAAGGTTCATGCTATTTCCAGGAGCGCAAGGGAAAAGATAGAGAAGGCAGGTGGGAAGGTAGAATTGATAAAGATGTAGTGTGGAGATTTTAAAGAGTGAATGGTAGAGACAATCTTTTAAATCTGGTTAATATTCCTGAGTTAAAGAGGAGGCTTTTTTATCTCTTTTTGGGGCTTGCCATATATAGATTTGCTGTGCATGTTCCAACTCCCGGGATAAATACAGAGGCATTTTTAAGTTTTTTTAAGCATGTCAGTGGAACGCTTTTTGGCTTTTTAGATATTTTTTCTGGTGGGGCTTTGAGAAGGTTTTCTGTATGTGCTCTTGGTGTTATGCCTTACATTAGTGCTTCGATTATTCTGGAGTTAATGACTGTTGTGTTTCCGAGTATAAAAGAGCTTCACAAAGAAGGACCTGAGGGTAGGAGAAAGCTTGCTTATTATACAAGGTATTTAACAGTTGCAATTTGTGTTATTCAGGGATTTGGAATTGCGATAGGACTTGAGAGAATGACTGCTCCGAACGGAACTCCTATTGTTGCTCATCCTGGATGGCTTTTTAGGTTTACCACGATGATAACTCTTACTGCAGGAAGTATGTTTCTCGTGTGGCTTGGTGAACAGATGACAGAGCATGGAATTGGAAATGGAATTTCCATGATAATATTTGCAGGAATTGTTGCGGGGATTTTTCCTGCTCTGGGGAGGACGATAAAGTTTGTGCAGACAGGAGAATTTTCTTTGTTTGGCTTGCTTGTTATAGGGCTTTTACTTGCAGGAATTCTTGCATTTACCTGTTTTATGGAACTTGCTCAGAGGAGAATTCCGATTCACTATGCAAGGAGGCAGGTAGGCAGGCAGATTGTTGGAGGGCAGACTACTTACTTGCCTATAAAGGTTAATACAGCAGGTGTTATTCCTCCGATTTTTGCTTCGTCTATTTTGATGTTTCCAGCAACTCTTGCAAACTTTTTACCTGTGGAATACTTCAGAAAGGTTGCAGGATTTTTGAGACCCGGGGCATGGTTTTACGAGTTGATTTATGCTATTTTGATCATTTTTTTCTGTTATTTTTACACTGCGATTATATTTAATCCAAAAGATGTTGCAGACAATTTGAAGAAGTGGGGTGGTTTTATCCCGGGTATAAGACCGGGTAAGGCAACGGAGGAATTTATTGAAAGGGTTTTAATGCGGGTAACTTTGATAGGGGCGATTTATGTGGCGTTTATATGCGTGCTTCCGAGTTTTCTGATAACAAAGCTCAGTCTTCCGTTTTATTTTGGTGGAACATCGCTACTTATTGTTGTTGGAGTAGCGATGGATACAGTTGCTCAGATAGAAGCACACATGTTATCCAGGCAATACGAGACGCTTATTAAACATAGCAGAATAAAGACAAGATAAAAAGTAAAAAGGAGGTGGGGGATGAACATTATATTTTTAGGACCACCAGGAGCAGGTAAGGGAACACAGGCAAAGAGGCTTGTTGAAAAGTATGGAATTCCTCAGATTTCAACCGGGGACATGTTAAGAGAACATGTTGCAAAGGGAACAGAGCTTGGACTTAAAGCTAAGGAGTATATGGAGAAAGGACAGCTTGTTCCTGATGAAATTATTTTAAGCATGGTTAAGGAAAGACTCAGTCAGGAGGATGCTCAGAAGGGATTTATTCTTGACGGATTTCCAAGGACTGTTGCACAGGCAGAGGCACTTGATAAGATGCTTGAGGAAATGGGAAAGAAAATAGAATATGTTCTTGCACTTGTGGTTCCTGACGAAGAACTTGTTGAAAGACTTACTGGAAGAAGGACTTGTAAAAATTGCGGAATGATGTATCATATAAAGTTCAAGCCTCCAAAGGTAGAAGGAAAGTGTGATGTTTGCGGAGGTGAGCTCTTTCAGAGACCTGACGACAACGAGGAGACTGTAAGGAACAGACTTAAAGTTTATCACGAATCCACTGCACCACTTATTGATTATTATAAGAAAAAAGGAGTTCTTTACGAGGTTGACGGAAGCAAGAGTATAGAAGAAATCACTCAGGAACTTATAAACATTTTGGAGAAGAAGTAGGGCTTTGAGAATTTTTAGAGGTTTTGAAAAAAAAATTTCTTTGAAGAGTAGCTGGGAAATTGAGATTTTACGGCGTGCGAATGCTATTGTTATGGAGGTTTTGCTTGCACTTAAGGAGATGGTTAAGCCCGGAGTTAGCACCTGGGAGTTTGAAGAAGTAGCTATTAAAATGTGCGAGAAAAAAGGAGTTAAACCTGCATTTAAAGGGTATAGGGGGTATCCCTATGCCCTTTGTATATCTGTTAATGAGGAAGTGGTTCACGGAATGCCAAAAAAGGAGAAAGTTTTAAAGGAGGGAGATATAGTTAGTTTTGATTTTGGAGTGATTTGTGAGGGATATTATGGAGATGCAGCTTTAACTGTGGGGGTTGGTGAGATTTCTGAGGAAGCTGAGAGGCTTATGAAAGTTACAGAAGAGGCTCTTTACAAAGGGATAGAAAAGGCAAGGTATGGAAACAGGGTTGGGGATATTTCATGGGCAATACAGAGTCATGTTGAGGATGCAGGTTTTAATGTTATAAGAGAGTTTGTTGGACACGGAGTTGGAAGGAATTTGCATGAACCACCTGAGGTTCCGAATTATGGAAGACCTGGAAAGGGACCAAGGCTTGAAATAGGGATGGTTCTTGCCATAGAGCCAATGGTTTCTGCAGGAGATTACAGGGTAAAAATTCTGGATGATGGATGGACAGCAGTTACTGTTGATGGAAGTTTATCTGCACATTTTGAGCATTCAGTAGTTATAACTCCAAAAGGACCGGAAATTTTGTCGAGGGTGTAGGGATATGGCTAAGGACAAAGATGTAATACTGCTTGAGGGGAAAGTTGTTGAAGCATTGCCTAATGCTATGTTCAGGGTTGAGCTTGAAACAGGGATGAAGATACTTGCACATATATCTGGAAAAATGAGAGTGCATTATATAAGAATTTTACCAGGAGACACGGTGGTAGTAGAAATATCGCCCTATGATTTAACAAGGGGCAGGATAGTATATAGAGGAACTAAGAAGGAATACGAACGCAGGAGGGGATAAGAGATGAAGGTGAGTCCATCAGTTAAAAAGAGGTGCAGGAAGTGCAAGATAATAAGAAGAAAAGGGGTTGTAAGGGTTATTTGCGAGATACCCAAGCACAAACAGAGGCAGGGATAAGGAGGTGGATGGGTTATGCCGAAGATAGCAGGTGTGGATATACCGGAGAGGAAACCTGTAGAGATTGCATTAACTTATATATTTGGTGTGGGAAGAACGCTTGCCCAGAAAGCCTGCACTAAAGCTGGAATAGATTGGTTTAAGAAGGTTAAGGATCTTACTGAAGAGGAATTAAACAGGCTCAGACAGATTATAGAGAGAGAGTATAAAGTTGAGGGAGATTTAAGGAAAGAGATAAGGCAGAACATAAAGAGACTTATGGACATTGGTTGTTATAGAGGGCTCAGGCATAGAATGGGACTTCCTGTAAGAGGGCAGAAAACCCGTTCCAATGCAAGAACCCGTAAAGGACCTCGTCCTGGTTCACTGAGAAGGAAAAAGAAAAAATAAAAATAATAAGGGGGGATTTTAAGTGGCAAGGCACAGAGGGAAGAAAAAGAAAATCAAGAAAACAGTTACAGAAGGTATAATACACATTCATTCTACATTTAACAACACTATCGTTACTATTACTGACAGACAAGGTAACACCATAGCCTGGGCAAGTGGTGGAACAGAAGGTTTTAAAGGAACGAGGAAGGGGACGCCCTTTGCAGCCCAGCTTGCTATGCAATCAGCTTTAAAAAAGGCAAAGGCTTATGGATTGAAAGAAGTTTGGGTTTATGTTAAGGGACCTGGACCTGGAAGAGAGGCAGCCTTGAGGGCTCTACAGGGAGCAGATGTTAAAGTTACGCTTATAAAAGATGTGACTCCTATACCACACGACGGATGTCGTCCTCCGAAAAGGAGAAGGGTATAAAATTTTTTAAGGGAGGGATGTAGAGGTGGCAAGATATACAGGACCGAGGTGCAGACTTTGTAGAAGAGAGGGAATGAAGCTGTTTTTAAAAGGGGAGAGATGTTATACAGATAAATGTCCTTTTGAAAGAAGAAGTTATCCACCCGGACAGCATGGACCCCAGCAGATAAGAATAAAACTCTCAGACTACGGAGTGCGTTTAAGAGAGAAGCAGAAGGTTAAAAGGATTTATGGGATTTCAGAAAAGCAGATGAGAAAGTATTACGAAATGGCAACGAAAATGCCTGGGCAGGCAGGACATAATCTTCTTCAACTTCTTGAAAGAAGACTTGATAATGTAGTTTATAGACTTGGATTTGCAGTATCAAGATCTCAGGCAAGGCAGATGATAGTGCATGGGTGGTTTAAGTTAAATGGAAGGAATGTTGATATACCATCTATTTTGGTTGATGTAGGAGATGTGATAGAACTTAAAGATAAATATAGAAATAATGTGCATGTGCAGGAAGCTCTTGAGGCAGTTGCAAGAAGAGGAATTCCTCCCTGGCTTGAACTTGATAGGGATAATTTTAAGGGAACTGTAAAGGCACTTCCAACAAGAGAAGATATTACCATGCCTATTCAGGAAAGCTATATTATTGAGTTCTACTCCAGATAAGTGGTCACATCCTGCATAAAATAAAAAAATTAAGAGGGAAAAGGAAAAATGAGGGGAGAAGTGGAACTTATAAGACCTGAGGAGATAAAGATTCATAAAGATAGTAATTTCCCTTATTATGGTAAGTTTATAATTGAACCCCTTGAAAGGGGATATGGAATAACCTTGGGTAATGCTTTGAGAAGGGTTTTACTTTCGTCAATTCCTGGTTATGCCATAACAGAAGTTAGAATAGAAGGGGTTCCTCATGAATTTTCCAATATAAATGGAGTAATAGAGGATGTGCCTGAGATTATTCTTAATTTAAAAGGGGTAAGGTTTAAACTTAATGAAGAAGGTCCTTTTATTTTTAAACTTGAAAAGTCAGGAGAAGGAGAGGTTAAAGCAGGAGATATACAGGTTGGAGATAAAGGAGAAGTTGTTAATCCAGATCATCACATAGCAACCCTTACCAAAGATGGAAAGCTTTTTATGGAAATAAAAGTTGAAAGAGGAAGGGGATATGTTCCTGCAGAATATACGAAAAATAATGAAATAGGGGTTATTCTTGTAGATGCTATATTTTC
>CAZWTB010000199.1:0-6128 GCA_964636875.1 uncultured Thermodesulfatator sp. | reverse complement strand
CCTCCTTTTCAAATGTTTTAATACCGGGACTTTGATATAGGATCTTTAATAACCACGAGACCCTCTTCTGTAATTTCAAGAAATCTTGTTTTTGTATCGTGTCCACACATTCTACATCCGTCAATCCTGAAAAGTCGGACTATTTCCCCGATTTCTTTTCTGTAAATTTTAGCTTTATAACTTGTGTCAATTAGTTCTTTTGCAAGCACCATTGTTCCGTCAACGATGTGTCCAACTGCATAGCCTCCTGCAGCTTCTGCAGTAAGTTCCTCATGTCCGCTTCTCTTCTGAGAAACGAATATAGCTGTTTGATACCATTTTTTCATAAAGTTAAAAAGCCTTCTAACTATGTTTCTTGCAAGCATTTCCTTTGTTTCAAAAAGTCCTGTAACTGAGTCTATAATGGTAAATCTTATTTTGTAGGTCTGGATGGCATAAGCAAGGGTCGCAAGAAGATCAGGTATATTTTCTCTCAAACGGGTTGAGCTTGCTGCGTCTATGAGAATTATGTTGTTTTCAAAGTCTTCAAAGTTAAGTCCCATAGCAAGAGCTCTTAGTTTAAGGGAGGAGACCACGAAGTTAGCAGGAGTTTCAACAGTTATAAAGGCAACTTTTTCACCTGCACTTGCCTGTTTCACTGCAAATTGCTCTACCATAAGAGACTTTCCTGTATCAGAAACACCGGTCAGATTAAAGACAGAGTAAGCAGGAATTCCACCAAGTGGCTTTTTTTGAATTTTTCCGTTTTCAGAGGAGATAACGAAAAAAAGTTCGTCAAGCCCTTCTATTCCAGTTGGGATTCCGTAGAGTTTTGGAGCTTTTTCAAGAGCCTGTTTTCCGGTGTAGATTGACTTAAGGTCTGGTTCTCCTATTCCATGAAGGTGTTCTTCTTTTTTTTCGGTTTTGGTCCACTTTTCCATCAATTATTTCCTCCTGATATTTCACCTATCCACAATATAATACATAACCTTAAAAATTCTACACTTTTTCTAAACATAACTTATTAGCTTTTCGCACCTCGTAAGTGCACCTCGCAAGTGCGAAAACCCGCATTATTTCTATCTTTTCTCAGTTCACAAACCATTTTCTGCATCCTTTGTTTTTCCACAAAAAATTTCTTTTTCTATTTTCTAATTCTTCCTGCTTTATATATACTTTTTATTATGCCACCACAGAATTTGTTGACTTTTGTTTGTAAAATCTTGACAAATTAGGTTTAATATTTATATTTTAAATTCAAAAAGTAGAAGGGTGATATTATGAAGAACATTTTTAAAACTTTCTTTTTTTTAGCTATACTCAGTGCGCTTTTTGTAGTAACAGGGCAATTAATCGGAGGTAAAACAGGTGCACTCATTGCTCTTATAATGGCGGGAGTAATGAATTTTATAGCTTATTTTGTATCTGATAAAATTGTTCTTGCTTCAAGTGGAGCACAACCTGTAAGTCCTTCTGAAGATCCTGAACTCCATTCAATAGTGGAAGAAGTTGCACGAAGGGCAGGTATTCCCAAACCAAAAGTTTATATAATTCCTACTGAAACTCCCAATGCCTTTGCCACAGGGCGAAATCCTGAAAACGGTGTAGTAGCAGTAACTACAGGGATAAGAAGACTTCTTACTCCTGAGGAACTTAAAGGGGTTATTGCACATGAAATAGCTCATATAAAAAATAGAGATATTTTAATTTCCACAATCGCGGCTGTTCTTGTAGGAGCTATTACTTATCTTGCACAGATGGCTCAATGGGCATTATTTTTTGGGGGGTTTTCTTCTGATGATGAAGAAGGACAGAATCCTCTGGCACTTATAGGAATTATAATTACTATAATCATAGTTCCTATAGCTGCAACCTTGCTTCAACTTGCTATAAGTAGAAGTAGAGAATTTCTTGCAGATGAAACAGGAGCAAAAATTATTAAAAATCCTCTTGCTCTTGCAAGAGCTCTGCAAAAACTTGAAGAATGGAACAGAGTATATCCTATGAATGTAAATCCTGCTCATGCTCAAATGTATATAGTAAATCCTCTTTCCAGTAAGACGCTCTTTAAACTCCTTTCTACACATCCTCCTATTGAAGAAAGAGTAGAAAGACTTATGAATATGGCAAAAAATATATATTAAAAAATATTAAAATAGAAATTCTTCTACAATTTGTTTAACTTCTTCAGGGGTAATATTTTTCATACACTCTCGAGTATTACACTTTTTTCTAAAACACGGAACACATGGTAAATCTTTTTGAATTACTTTAAATTCCCCTCCCCAGGGACCTGTTCTTTTAGGAGAAGTGGGACCAAAAAGGGCTATGGTTTTTTTCTTTAAAGCTGAAGCTATGTGCATAGGACCTGTATCAACACTTACTATAAGTCTTGCCTGATTTATAAGACTTACGAGTTCCTTTAAAGAAATTTTCCCTACTGTGGAGAATACATAAGGATATTTTTTTTCCATTTCCTCTGCCCATATTTTTAAGGTTTCTTCCTCAGGGCTACCTGAAATTAAAATGTTAAACTTCTTTCCTGCACCAGAAAGAAGTTTTATTAATTTTTCCCATGCAGAAAAAAACCACAACTTTGTTTCCCATCTGGCAGAAGGCACAAACAAAATATAAGGTCGGTAAGAAAATTCCTTTTTTTCAAGAAGTTCAGGACTGAATTTAACCTCGGGAATTGTTTTAAAATCTTCTTCTGAAAGAACTTCAACAAGTCCAAACAACTTTAAAACTTCTTTACTCAGAATTAAATATCTTCTTGTTGCATGAAGATCAGGATCATAAGGAGGAAGTTTTATATTATAAAAAAAACGACTGCCTTCTCTTGCATTGGAAAAACCTATTTTATAAGAACTCCTGGCAAAATATGTTATCAATCCGCTTTTTAAAAGCCCTTGATAATCTACAACAGCATCATAAGAAACTTTACGAAGTTCTTTTAAGAAGTTTTTAATTTGAAAAGGGGATTTCAAATAATTTCTGGAAAAAACCAGAATTCTTTTTAATTGGGGATGCCCAAAAAGAATATCTGCATTTCTTCTGTCAACAACCCAATCTATTTCCAGAAAAGGATTGGCTTTTTTAAAAAGACTTAAAACAGGAAGTGTCTGTATTACATCTCCAAGAGCAGAAAGCTTAACTATAAGTATTCTCACTTCAGCCTTTTCTTTTTTTTAAGTCTTCTAATATTATTTTACCTGCTTCTACAAGATTTTCAGCTATAAAATCTGGATAAATCCCTTTTTTAGGAGCAACATATTCAAGTTCTCCTCTTCCGTATCCTGTGAGAACCAGAATAGTTTTTATTCCGAGATTTTTTCCCAGTTCTATATCTATAAGTTTATCTCCTATTACATAAGAATCTGAAAGACTGATGGGATATTTTTTTAAAGCCTGATAAATAAGTCCAGGTTTGGGTTTTCTGCAGTTGCAATTTTCTTCTGGAAGATGAAAACACACAAAAAAATCGTCTATCTGAACCCCCTTTCGTTTAAGCCTTTTTTGAAGTAAATCATTTGTCTGAAATACCAGTTCCTTGGGGAAATACCCTCTTGCAGGACCTGTTTGATTTGTAACAACTATTAACCTGAAGCCTGCATCCTTTAAGAGTTTTAATCCTTCAGCTGAATGTGGTAAAAGTTTTAATCTTGTAATATGATTTAAATAGCCAACTTCTTCGTTTATAGTTCCATCTCTATCCAGAAAAACCGCAGGACTTTTTTTAATAGGCATAAAGTTTTCCATAAGGTCTGTGCGTATAAGGAATAACTTTTATGAAGTCTTCTTTTAGAATTTCAGAAATATCCAGGTTGAAGTCTTTACAATAGTCTTTAAGGTGTTTTTCTATGGTTTTTTCATCCTCAGAATCAAGGGCATAGGGTTTTAATCCTGCTCCAAGCTGACTTTCTTTAATTTTCCCCCTTATGTAAATTACACCTCCGTGCATACCAGTTCCAAGAAATAAGCCTGCTATTGGTCTTTCTGGATACTGGGAGAACATTCCAAGAAGAATAATTATTCCACCTGCCATATATTCTCCGAGAAAATCTCCAGCCTTTCCACCAATTACTATTACAGGGATCTTGTCCATATAAGCCTTCATGTGAATCCCCACTCTGTATCCTACATCAGAATAAACATGAATTTTACCACCCCTCATTGCATATCCTATAACATCTCCTGCCATTCCGTGAATTATTATTTTCCCATCGTCCATAGTATTTCCTGCGCCGTCCTGGGTATTTCCATAAACATGTATTTCAGGACCTCTCATAAATGCTCCAAGATCAAGCCCAGGAGTTCCATAAATATCTATTTTTATATCTGCAGAAATACCTGCGGAAAGATACCTGTGCCCGTTAACTCCAATAAGCTTAAATTCTTTTGTTCCTTTTTCTATTTCTTCTCTGAGTTTCCTGTTAACCTGTGAATAATGGAGTGTAGCGACATCTAATTCCAATGCCATTATCTTCTACCTCCCTAGTTCTTCCTTTTAAATAACTTTTTTGATTGGGAATACTTCCGGGTTCCATTTCTGCAATAACAGGTTCTCCTGCTTTTGGAGCCCACACTCTATCTGGATCAGGACATACAATCCTGATAGCAGCTTCTTCACTTGCCATATAAACTACATCCCCTTTTTCAGCAGCACAGAGTGGTCTGAGTTTTACCCTGTCATTAAGTCCAACAAGTCCGCCATTATAAGCGAAAAGTATTGCAAAAGGACCATTTAACATTGCTCCACCATAAATAACTCTAAGAGCAGTAAGAAGCTCCTTTTCTTCTTCTGGCATTTCGTCTATTTCCATCCAGAAAGGAGGAGCCATAACTTTGCAGGCAACTTTTAAAGGAAGTCCGTGCTTTCTTATAAGAAGATCAAGTATATAAGCAACCACTTCTGTATCTGTCAGAAGCGTGCATTTATATCCAAAAAGTTCCAGATATCTCTTATTCGTTCCATAACTTGAGATTTCTCCATTGTGAACAATTGACCAGTCAAGAATCGTAAAAGGATGAGCACCTCCCCACCAGCCAGGAGTATTCGTAGGGAACCTGTTATGAGCAGTCCAGATATATGCACTGTATTCGTCTATTCTAAAAAATTCAGCTATTTCATCAGGGAATCCCACCCCTTTAAAAACTCCCATATTCTTTCCAGAAGAAATAACATAAGCACCTTCTATTTTTTCATTTATCTCCATAACGAGATTTACAATATAGTCATCCTCTGCAAGCTCGTCACAGATCTCAGCAAGCTCTCCTTCAAACTTGGGCTTTACAAAATACCTTTTAAAAAGCGGAGGATTCTTAATAGTTTTTACCTTTCTTGTAGGGATTGGTTCTTGATAAATCAGAAAGGTTTTGTGAGAAAGGAGTTCTTCTACTTTTTCAAGAGCTGTTTTGTCGTCTGCCATTACATGAAGTGCATAATAGTCCTTTCTATCAGAATAAATTCCATAAGCTGCATAACCTGCTCCAAGTCCGTTTCCTCTTTCTTCCTGACAGCATATTGACTTTATAATTACTTCTCCTGAAATGAGTTTACCTTTTTTGTGAATTATTCCAGAAATTCCACATCCTGAAATGCTTTTGGCTCTTTCTATTATGTTCCACATATTCTGACTCCTTCCCTTTTATTCTCCTGCGTGTTTCACTTCAAGGATTTCCATTTCTTCTTTAGTAAGTCCAACTGCTCTAAGTTTATCTCTGTTTCCTTTGAGACTTTCTATGGAATTCAATCCCATTGCACCGAGCATTTCTTTAATTTCATGTGCCCATGCTTTAACCAGGTTGTAAATCTTTTCGTAAGCAACTTCTGGAGGAAGTCTTTTTATAAGTTCTGGATTGTTTGTTGCTATTCCCCAGGGACATTTTCCTGTATAACACTTCTGACACATGGTGCATCCACAGGCAATAAGTGCTGCAGTTCCTATATAAACAGCATCTGCTCCAAGTGCTATGGCTTTAACCACATCCGCACTGCATCTTATTCCTCCAGAAGCTATAATACTCGTTCTGTGTCTTATTCCTTCTTCTCTAAGCCTTTTGTCAACTGCAGAAATAGCAAGTTCTATAGGAATTCCAATGTAATCTCTGAACATGGTGGGAGCAGCCCCTGTTCCACCTTTAAGTCC
>CAZWTB010000198.1:0-11353 GCA_964636875.1 uncultured Thermodesulfatator sp. | reverse complement strand
TGACTTAACAGGGATACTCGTTCTTGACAAACCAAAAGGGCTTACTTCTACAGAGGCTCTGGAAAAGGTAAAAAAGATTTTAAGGGTTAAAAAGGCAGGGCATGGAGGAACTCTGGATCCCATTGCAACTGGAGTCCTTCCCATTTTCCTTGGAAATGCAACCAAAGTTGCTCAAATTTTTCTTGAGGGAGATAAGGTTTACGAAGGAGTTTTTAAACTCGGCATCAGCACTCTTACTTACGACATTACAGGAGAGGTTGTTTCTGAAAAAGAACCTCCTTCTCTAAGCAAAGAGGAAATTCAAAAAGTTGCAGAAGAATTCGTTGGAGAAATACAGCAGATTCCTCCTCCTTTTTCTGCTGCCAAGTTTAAAGGAAGACCTCTTTACAAATACGCAAGAGACGGGCTTCTCATTCCCAAAGAACCCAAAAAAGTGAAAGTCTATGAATTTAAAATTCTGGAAGTAAACGGAGACGAGGTTAGATTTTACCTTTCCTGTTCTAAAGGCACCTATGTGAGGTCTCTTATAAACGAACTCGGTAAAAAACTTGAATGCGGAGCAGTTCTCGTTGAATTAAAAAGGCTTAAAAAAAGCGTATTTACCCTTGATTCAGCCCTTACCATAGATCAAATAAAAGAAATAGTAAAAGAAAACAGAGAAAAAATTAAAGAAAAACTTATTTCTGTAAACAAGGCACTTGACTTTTTACCCAAGGTGATAATAAGTGAGGAATTTTCAAAGAGAGTAAGAGAAGGACGACAGCTTCATACAAGCTCTTTTCTTTCCTTTATAAAGTTTCAAAAAGTCTCCATTCTTCCCAAGGAAAAGTGGGTAAGATTAATAAACACAAAAGGAGAACTCGTTGCCATAATAGAAAATCCTCTGCTAAATCCCTCCCGTCAATATATAGCCTATTTTAGAGTATTTAAATAAATCTTCCCCAGAGGAAGTTTATGAAAAACTGGAACACTATACTTTTTTTAACTGGTATTTACTTACTTATAGCTGTTTTCTGCAGTCTATTTTTAAAACACATCTTACAGAGGCTGTTTAAATGTGTCCGTATTAAAATTGAAGATTACGTAGTAAAAATTTTACACATTCCTGTAATCCTTTCTGTGCTTCTGGTGGGCGTTTATCATATTTATTGTTTATTTAATCCTTTTCAGCGTTATTCCTTTATTATTCTGGGACTTATAAAAAGCTTAATAATACTTATATGGAGTTTTACCTTTTTTCGTATAGTTCGGGAGCTTGCCAGAAGAAAGTTTGATTCTTTTTTTAAAACAGGGAAATTAACAGCTGATTTCGTTATTCTTATAAAAAATCTTTCTTATGCTTTTATAGTGATTGCCACAATTTCTGCGCTTTTAAAAATCTGGCAGGTAGATCTTTCCCCGATTCTTGCTTCTGCAGGTATTGCAGGTATAGCTATTGCTCTTGCAGCCAGAGAAACTCTGTCCAACTTTTTCGGAGGAATTTCCATATTTCTTGATAGAACCTACAAAGTCGGAGATTACATAATACTTGACTCTGGGGAAAGGGGAGAAGTCGTGGATGTAGGTATAAGATCTACCAGAATAAAAACCCGAGACGATGTAATTATAACCATTCCCAATTCCATTATGGCAAATTCCAAGATTATAAATGAGAGTGCTCCTGAACCCCGTTTCAGATTGCGTCTTCCAATAGGGGTGTCTTATTCTTCAGATCTTGAAAAGGTGGAAAGAGTGCTTCTTGAAATTGTAAGAAATGTGCCTCACATAGTTAAAAATCCAGAACCAAGGGTAAGATATCGTCAATTCGGTGAATCTTCCATAGATCTGGAATTGCTTTGCTGGGTGGATGATCCAAGAAACAGAGGTCCTGTTACTCACGAATTAATAAAAAAAATACATAAAACTTTCCAGAAAGAAGGTATTGTAATACCTTTTCCTCAAAGAGATATTCATTTTTATAAAGGTAATTAAAAAATATTTAAATCCGTTCTGTTTCTCTTATTAAATCAAAAAGTTTTTTTAATTTTTTAAAGTTCTTTTTTCCAGGCTTTTCTTCCACACCAGAAGAAACATCAATTGCATAAGGTTTAACTTCTATAATTGCTGTTTTTACATTTTCAGGATTTATTCCTCCTGCAAGAATAATTTTAAAACCTGCATCCACAACTTTCCTGGCTATCTCCCAGTTAAAAGTTTCACCTGTTCCTCCGGGTAATCCTTTTTTATAAGTATCAAAAAGAATTGCATGAGCTTTTTCCCATAAATTCAATTCCTCAAGTAGAGTTTCCAGATTTATCTCTTCTTTTATTCTAAAAGCTTTTATTATCTTTGAAAATCCTACTTTCCTACCAAATTCAGGAGTTTCTTTTCCATGAAGCTGAATTAAATCTGCTCCAAGATCAAGAACCTTTTTAACTTCTTCATACTCAGGATTCACAAAAACTGCTACTTTTCTTGCTTTTGTTTCAAAAGCCAGAAGTTCTTTTATTTTATCTCCTGCATACCTTGGAGATTTCGGATATAATACAAATCCAATATAATCAGCTCCCAGTCTATCAATAAATACTAAATCTTCTTTTTCTTTAACTCCGCAAATTTTAACTTTTATAGTTTGTTTTTGCATAAAAAATTTATTTTTTTGGAAATTTTCTATCAAAAAATATGTTCTTCCCTTTTACACTTAAAGGAATACCAAGGATTATCTGTCCTGAAAGAAGTTCCAATCTTTTTGCAGCAACCCCAATAGTATACATTATTCTGTTATCCACACATAAATCTTTTGCTTTAGCCACCATGGAACCTATTGCAATTCCCATATCCAGAAGTTTCATAGCACAAATAGGTCCTTCAAAATCAAGTTTTTGTTTCTGTTTTAGTATTTCGGAACAGGAAAAACCACAGGCTCCACAGTTCAAACCAAGGGTTTTCTTAAAGTTCAAAGACACCAGAATTACTGCGTCTGAATCTCTAACATTTTGAGCATCTCTTTTAAAAAAAGCAAACTTTTCTCCTTTTTCCTCTGCAATTTTTTCCATTTCCAGGGCAAGTTTTTCTTTTTCTTCTTTTTCAGTAATAAGGGCAAAAATAAGGTCATCTACACCTTTTGCCTTTGGTGCTGTTCTTCCTGCAACAAGTATCTGTTTGGCAAGTTCTTCAATTATTTCGAGTTCAGGATTTACCTTCATAATGTCCCTCCTCTTTTTATACCCTGTATTTACTTTTTTTTATTGCCAGGTTGTAGGTTTTAAACAATTCTTCAAAAGTCTTTTTTAATTCAGGATCTTCGATTTCCTGAACCAGAGCCCCGGGATTCAATTCTTTACATTCATCTTTTTCAGTAAATTTACTGTTTTTTTTAAAATAATTTCTTTCAATTTTGAATTTTATACCTGAAAGCTGATTCTTAATTTCTTCTGGCAAAACATTTTTTAGTTTTTTTAAAATAAGATAACTGTTAAGATTAAACATCTGTAAATAATAGTAATCCGGAACACCAACAATTAAAAATCCTTCTTCAAAAAAAAGAGGACGGGAAACTCTGGATAATTTTTTACCAACTACTTTTTCCCACGCATTTCTAACAGCTTCCAGAACAAAAACATTTTTTTTTATTTTCAAGGGTAAAGGTAATTCCCAAAAAACTTCTTTAAATCTATACATTTTTCATCTCTTCTTCCAAGGCAAAATATACTTTTTCCTGTAAAACTTTGAGAAAATCTTCGGTTTCTGCTTCAAATCTTAACACAAGAACTGGCTGGGTATTGGAAGCTCTAACAAGTGCCCATCCTTCTTTAAATTCTATTCTTGCTCCATCTATATCAATAACATTTAAACCTTCTTTTTTAAATCTTTCTACCAGTTTTTTTACCACTTTAAATTTTATTTCATCCGGACATTCTTTTCTTATTTCTGGAGTAGAATACATTCTGGGAATATCTTTTAAAAATTCTGAAAGAGGCATGTTTTCCTGAGAAAGAATTTCTGCAAGCCTTACAGAGGCATAGACTCCGTCATCAAAACCAAACCATTTATCTGCAAAAAATATGTGTCCACTCATTTCTCCTGCTAAAATAGCCCCCTCTTCTTTCATTTTATTTTTTATCAAAGAATGCCCTGTTTTCCACATTATCGGGATGCCTCCCAGCTTTTTAATGGTTTCGTAAAGCACTCTGGAACACTTAACCTCTCCGATTATTTTAGCTCCTGGATACTTTTTAAGCAGACTCTTGGCAAAAATTATAAGAAGCTGATCTCCCCATATAATGTTTCCTTTTTCATCAACAACCCCTATTCTATCTCCATCTCCATCGTATCCAAACCCTGCATCAAGTTTTTTCTGAACAACGGTTTCTTTTAAAGTTTTTATATTATCTGGAACAACAGGATCAGGAAAATGATTAGGAAAATTTCCATCCACTTCACAGAAAAGGCACTCCACCTCACATCCCAGCTTTTTAAAAATTTGAGGAGCAGTAAGTCCACAAACTCCATTTCCAGGATCCAGAGCAATCTTTAAACTTCTTTTTATTTCTACACTTTTACAAATATACTCTACATAAGAAGAAATAATTTCTATTTCCTCCACCTTTCCACTTCCTTTTTCATAATCTTCTTTATCTATGAGCTCTTTAAGTGCTTTTATTTGTTTACCAAAAATTGTTTCTTTACCCACGCAGATTTTTAATCCATTAAATTCAGGAGGATTGTGCGAACCTGTAACCTGTATTCCTCCATCTACATTTTCCAGATTAAAAAGTGAAAAATACATAACTGGAGTTGGGCACATTCCTATATTTATTACATCAATTCCTGTGGAAAGTATTCCTTCTATAAGTGCGTTTTGTAATGCAGGGCTTGAAAGTCTTCCGTCTCTTCCACAAACCACTTTTTTTCCACCCTTTCTTTTAACCACGGTGCCGTAAGCTTTTCCTATTTCTGTTACCACTTCTTCTGTAAAATCATCTCCAACTTTTCCTCTTATGTCGTATTCTCTGAAAATATAAGGGCTAATCTTTACCGGCATTTTCTGCCTCCTCCATTTTTTCTATTTCTTTTATTGCATCTTCTATTACCTTGGCAAGCTCTCCTGCTCCCATTCCTTTATAAATTTTAAGAGCAATTCCATATGCTTCTCTTGCAGTTTGAAAATCTTTTTTCCAGGCATACACATCTCCCATACCAGCCATGGCTCTTGCTGCTCTATGAGCATCTCCAAATTTTTCAGCTATGTCAAGAAGTCTGTTAAGATAGGGAAGCATCTTTTCATACTCTTTAAGTTCTCTGTAAACATGCACTATTTTTTCTGCTATAATAGCAACACTCAGCTCATCTTCAAAATTTTCACATATATCAAGACAGGCTTTATAAGCTCGCAGTGCAGGTTCTATTTTCTGTCTCATAAAATACATATCTCCCAGTGCTTCAAGAACATTGGCAAGTTCTTTATAAGCCTTTTTTTCCTGAAAAAAAACAAGGGCTTTTTCAAAACATTCTATTGCATCAAGAATTCTACCCTGTTTCCAGTATTCATCCCCTTCCATACAAATTTTATATCCCTCCTTTAATTCCTCAGGAATTTCAAGCTGGGAAAGAATCCACTCCTTGTCAAGAACCTTTGTTTTTTCTTTCATGAAACCTCCCTGTTTTTAATTAATTAACAGCTTTTTCAAAAATTTTTAACAGTTCTCCCAGAGTAACTTCTTTAAATTGAAAACTGCTATAATCAAAAATTTTTAATTTTTTTTCAGGATTTAGACCTGAAAAAGCAGATTTTACTTCTCGTGAACCGAGATTTGAAAAAATTAAAATTATAAGTCCCTGTTCTTCAGGAGTAACATTTTCTAAAAGATCAACCAGTTTGAGATAGCTTTCTTTTTTTAGGAGTTCAGGATGTTTTTCAGATATTCTATAAAAAGCATAAAGCACTGATGGTCTGAATTCGGGAAAATCAAGGAAGGCAAAAAGGTTTTTAAGAAAAATCGAGTATCTTTCTCCTGTATTTCTGATAATTTCTCCCACTGCTTCAAGAGCTCCCCATGCAGAAGCAGCTGAATCAGCTGATGCATAAAGAAGTCTTTTTATAAAATCTATAATTTTTTCAGGATAAATCTTTTCCATTTTCTCACAGATCTTACCTATGATGCAGGCAACTTTTTTTCTAAACACCGGATCTGGATGATATAAAAGCTTTTGAATTACATTAAGATTGAGAGGTTCTTTAAGATGATACGCTGTTAAAAGCTCAAGTTCTTGTTTTTCAATAAGTTTTTCCATCTCTTTTCTGGATAGCTTTTTTTTATCAACAGACGGAAGTCCTGAGAAGGGATCTTCTTTTTTAAGGAGTTCTCTTAAGGCAGGGTCTTTAAGTTCTCTAATGTCTCCAGCGAGTTTAAGAAAACAGAGCACTCCTCTGGCAAAGTTTTTTTGATCAGGAGAGGGTTCCAATATGGTATTTGTTTCCAGATCGTAATTTTCTATCCATATTTCTTTGTAATCTGTATCAGGATCAAGGTCCCAGGCAAGATCCCAGTCTCCTGCACAGGCAATTAACAGAGCTTCTACAAAGGCAGAACCTCTATTATGTCCTGTTACATCGCATACATAAACTGCTCCACATTCACATATACCTGCTTCAAAGTCAGAAAAACCTACTGGTAAAATCTCTGGTTTTTTTATAATTCTTCCACAAAAAGGGCAAACAGCAGGTTTAGGAGGTCTCATTAAGCAACCTCTCGAATTCAGAACTTACAGGATACCCGAGTTCTCTGGCTTTTTTTAAATTTTCTTTTGCTTTTTCTTTATTTCCACTATAAAAATAAGCAACAGCCAGGTTGTTATAAATGGTTGCCATTGCAGGAGCTTTTAATCTGGCATCTTCAAGAAGTTTAATAGCTTCTTCGTATTTCTCCTTTTCAATAAGCACGGTTGAAAGATTAACCATAGCAGAAACAAGCCCGGGATCCAGTTCTATAGCTTTTCTGTAACACTTTTCAGCTTCGTCAAAATTTCCCAGTTGAAACTCCACAAGACCGAGATTATTCCATGCTTCAGCTGATCTGGGATAAAATTTTAGGGTAAAAGTAAAAGCCTTTTTTGCTTCTTCAAGTTCTCCCTCCTGAGCAAGAATTATTCCAAGATTAATCATGGCTTCAAAGTGATAGGGATCTATTTTAAGAACTTTTTTAAAAGTCTCTTTTGCCTCTTGAAATTTTCCCAAATTGAAGTATGCTATAGCTAAGCGATGTTGTGCAAAAGCTGATTGAGGGTTTTCCATGGCTTCTTTTTCTAAAGTTTTTAAAATTTCTTCCGAAATCATATTCACCTCCTTCTTTTGACTCTTTAAAATACCATTAAAAATGAAGTTCTCAAGAGACAGAAAAAAGATTTTTGTAATTTTTTTTATTTTGTTTTTATTAACAGGGGGATGGTATTATCACTACGGGCTCCAGCCGGTAAATCCCAAGGATTCCAGAAATTTTAAAATAGTAGAAATTAAAAAAGGTGACGGTGTTTTTACCATTGCGAATAAACTTGCTGACGCAGGAGTTATAAAAAGCAGACTCGTTTTTATTCTGGAAGCCCTGAGAACAGGTGTCTATAAAAAATTTCAGGCAGGAGAATATGCTTTTAACCTGAATCAAGACCTTCATCAAATATTTAAAATTTTAACAGAAGGCAGGGTTGTTTATCACAAAGTAGTTATACCCGAAGGATTAACTTTATGGCAAATTGCAGAAGTGCTGGAAGAAAATCATATATGCAAGAAAGAAGATTTTCTGAAGCTTGCTAAAAGCCCTGAAATAGCCAAAAAATTTGGTCTCCCTGGTCCAACCCTCGAGGGATACCTTTATCCTGATACCTATTATTTTCCCAAAAATACCCACCCAGGTATAGTTATAAAAACCATGGTGGACAACTTCTGGAAACACTGGAAAAAATATGAAAAAATAGCCAAAAAAGAAGGAAAATCTTTAAAAGAAGTAATAACCCTTGCTTCTATTGTTGAAAAAGAAGCACTTTTTGATAGAGAAAAACCCATTATTGCTGCTGTTTATCTTAACAGGTTAAAAAGAGGAATGCCCTTGCAGGCAGATCCCACTGTAAATTATGCTCTAAAAAAGTTTAGAAGACTTACCTATAAAGATTACTACACTGTAAACAGCCCTTATAATACCTATCTTAATCCCGGGCTTCCTCCAACTCCTATATGCAGTCCTGGAGAAGCCAGTATTAAAGCAGTTCTGTTTCCTGCAAAAGTAAGATATCTTTACTTTGTGGCAAAAGGCGATGGAACTCACTATTTCTCAAGAACTTACAGACAGCATCTAAGAGCCATTAGAAAAGCAAGAAGATATCGCAGATGGTTAAGAAGAATTAGAAGATTGAGAAGACTCAGAAGACTAAGAAGACACAGGCACAAACATATTCAGGTTAAGGTTAGCTATAAGAAGTCTGCAAAAAAGAGGCATACAAAAGGAGAAACTCTTTAAGTTCAAGCTCATCCACTCTTTTTTCAGGTGAAATTCCTGCATTTTCTATAACTCCCTGAGGAAGTTTCTGTTTTATCATCTTTCTCTTATACGAAAATATTCGCGTTAAAAAATTTTTATAAGATCTCAAATCTTTTATAAATTCCTTTTCGTTTCTTTCCAGTTTTATAAACGCGGAACTAACCCTTGGCCTGGGATAAAAAAATTTTGAAGGTAATCCCATAAGATATTTTACATCATAAAAAGTATGAAGAAAAACCGATAACCAGGATGTATTAATCTTTAAAAGTTTTTCTGCAACTTCTTTCTGCAACATGTAAAAAGCATTTAAAATTAAGTCTTTATGATAAATCGTGTTTTCCAGAATAAGACTTGCTACATTGTATGGAAGATTTCCTATTACTTTTAAAGCTGATTCTTTTAAAGAAAAAAAATTAAAAGTGGTAGCATCCCCCTGAATAATCACGATCCTTTCATCAGAAAATTTTTTTGTAAGAATTTTTATCATTTCAGGATCTATTTCAAGGAGGTAAAGTTTTTTTAAAGGAGTTTTTAAAAGTTCTGCAGTAAGATTTCCTGTCCCCGGTCCTATTTCAAGCACTACTTCATCTTTTTTTATTTCACACAGTTCAACCAGGCGTTTTAAAACTCCTGAAGAGATCAGAAGATGCTGACCGAATTTCTTTTTTAAAAGCACTTTTTAAACAAACAGAGGAGCTCTGGGAAGACCTGTTTCCTCTGGAAGTCCAAACATTATATTAAGATTTTGAATAGCCTGTCCACTTGCACCTTTGATCAGATTATCAATTACTGAAACCAGAATACCCCATCCCCGCTTTTTGTCTTCAAAAACTCCTATTTTACACATATTAGTTCCTTTGACTTCGGATAATCCAGGGATTTTTCCCCTTTCCACCACTTCTACGAAAATAGCTTTTTTATAAAAATCTTTTAAAAATTCATGAATAACATTTGCACTGGTTCGAAATTTTGTATAGATAGTGGTAAATATTCCTCTGTTTAGTGGAAGCAGGTGGGGAGTAAAAATTAAAGAAACTTCTTTTTCTGCAAACAGTGAAAGTTTTTCTTCTATTTCTGGAGTGTGTCTATGAGAGGCTATTTTATAAGCTTTAAAGTCTTCATTAACTTCACAGAAGCTGTAATAATTTTCTGATTTTCTTCCTGCTCCAGAGGTTCCGCTTTTGGAATCCACTATAAGTAAAGAGGTATCAACAAGTTTTTCTTTAACAAGAGGAATTAAAGGAAGTAAAATGGATGTGGGATAGCATCCTGGATTTGCTATCAGATCTGCATTTTTAATTTCCTGATAAAAAATTTCGCATAAACCGTAAACTGCTTCCTGGCACAATTCTGGGTATAAATGTTTTATTTTATAGGTATTTTCATAAAGAGACACTATTTTAAATCTGAAATCTGCAGAAAGATCTATAACCTTTTTTTGTCTTTTCAAAAATTCGTGTGTCAGTTCCTGAGCTTTACCTGAGGGCACACACAGAAACACCACATCTATTTTTTCTGAAATTTTGTCAGGTTCTGGTTCTTCGAAAACGAGATCAGAATATTTTCCACTCCAGCCTGTAAATTCTTTAAGAGACTTTCCTTTTTCTGTGCGGGAGGTAATACAGGCAATCTGAAGTTGAGGATGGTTTTCTGCAAGTCTGATTAATTCAAGCCCTGTATAACCAGTAGCTCCTATTATTCCTGCTTTTATCATTAGAAAACAAAAGTAGCCGGCAAAGCCGGCTTTTTAATTTTAACGCTTTGAATATTGCTGTCCTCTTCTTGCTCCACGAAGTCCGTATTTCTTTCTTTCTTTTTCTCTGGGATCACGGGTAAGATAACCTGCTTTCTTTAAAATCGGCTTTAAATCTGGGAGATATGTTACCAGGGCTTTTGCAATTCCATGTCTTATTGCTTCTGCCTGAGCCGACTTTCCTCCACCCTTTACAGTGCATTTTACATCAAATTTTCCCATAAGATTTGCTACTCTAAAAGGTGCAAAAATAACATCTTCAGCAACTACATGATCATAGAAGTATTCTTTAAAAGGTCTGTCATTAACAGTAACCTGTCCATTTCCAGGATATATCCAGACTCTTGCTACAGCAGTTTTTCTCTTACCAGTAGCATAAATTCTTTCCATTTTTCTCAGCACCTCCTTATTTAATAAGTTATATCAAGAGGTTTGGGATTCTGTGCTTTGTGTGGATGTTCAGGACCAGCGTATATCTTTAATTTTTTTAATAATTTTTTTCTCATTCTGTTTCTGGGTAACATTCTTTTTACTGCAAGATAAATAAGTCTTTCTGGATGTTTTTCAAGAAGCTGTCTTGCTGTTTGAAGCTTCAATCCCCCTATGTAACCACTGTGTCTCCAGTAGATTTTCTGATCAAGTTTTTTTCCTGTAAGTTTCACCTTTTCTGCATTTACTATAACTATAAAATCTCCCTGATCTACATGAGGGGTATAATCAGGACGATGTTTTCCCTGAAGCATATAGGCAATTTTTGAGGCAAGCCTTCCAAGCACTTTATCTTTAGCATCCACAAGATACCAATTTCTTTTCACTTCTTCCTTTTTCACCCAGGGTGTTTGAGCAGTGAATATGGTTGGCATAAAAACTCCCCCTTCTCAAAAATTTCAAATTACAGCCACATACTTTATGCCAAAATTTTATTTTGTCAAGATATTCTTTAAAGTAATTTATCCCGGGTAGAAGCCATGCTGATTAAGCACTTTTTCCTTTTTTAATAATTTCTAAAGCCCTTTCAAGTTGATCAGGGAACAGATCCTTTGGCACATACTCTCTTCCAAGGGTGGTTGCAACTTTATATCTTGCACAC
>CAZWTB010000197.1:0-2025 GCA_964636875.1 uncultured Thermodesulfatator sp. | reverse complement strand
GAAAATTTTTTTTGTATCTAATACTGCTTGGTCTCTTTTTAATTTTAGGATTTCGCTTATGCAGTATTTAAAGTCGTCAGGAGTGGAAGTATATGCTATTGCTCCTTATGATGAATTTGCTGAGCGGCTGAAAGAGGAGTTTCCGTTTGTGGCTTTAAAGCATCTTGATAGAAAGGGAAAGTCTTTTTTTAAAGACTTTAAGTTTTTTATGGAACTCTATCGTATTTACAAAGAACATAAACCTGATTTGGTTCTGCATTTTACAATTAAGCCGAATATTTATGGTTCTATTGCCTGTGGTTTGCTTAAAATTCCCTGTATTGCTAATGTTACAGGGCTTGGGTTTATTTTTATTAAAAAGGGAATTTTGTCTTCTTTCGTTAAAAAACTTTACAAAGTTTCTTTAAAATTTGCCGATAAGGTAGTTTTTCAGAATTTTACTGATTGTAAACTTTTTATTAATGAAAGAATAATTCCCTCTGAAAAGGGAATTATTATTCCTGGCTCTGGAGTAGATACTAAAAAGTTTTCTCCAAAGGTTTGTGATGAGTTTAAAGAGCATAATAGGTCAGAAGATAAATTCATTTTTCTTATGATTTCTCGCATGCTATGGGACAAAGGAGTGAAAGAGTTTGTAGAAGCGGGAAAGATAGTTCGAAAAAAGCATCAAGATGTAGAATTCAAGCTCTTAGGACCAGTGGATGAAGGGAATCCTGCTGCTGTGCCCCGGCATGTTTTGGATGAGTGGGAAAAGGAAAGGATTATTAAATATTTAGGAGTAACCGATAATGTTCGTTTTTTTATTTGCCAGTGTGATGTAGTTGTTCTTCCTTCTTACAGAGAAGGAATGCCGAGAGCTTTGCTTGAAGCTATGGCTATGGCAAAGCCAATTATTACCACAGATGTTCCGGGATGTAGAGAAACAGTGGTGGATGGAGTAAATGGATTTATTGTAAAACCAAAAGATGTGGAAAGTCTTGCAAAGGCAATAGAGAAAATGCTTAAGCTTTCTAAGGAGGAACAGGAGAGAATGGGGCGGGAAGGAAGAAAAATGGTGTTAGAGAAATTTGATGAAGGAATTGTGATTAAGAAGTATGTGGAGATAATCAAAGAAGTGTAGTGTACCTCAAAATTTGGACCACAAAATACCCGATTTTTGTTCATGCCGCAATATCACAGGCATAATATACCATCAGAAAACGAAAAAGGGGACAGGCGAATAATGCTTGACAGTTGGAGTTTGTGAGTTTAGTTTGTTTTTTAAGTTTTTGATAAAAAAAGAGGAGTGAGGTTATGCCAAGGATAGCGAGGTTTTTAAAAGAAGACGAGGCTACAGTATATCATGTAATATCGAGGACAGCGTTAGATGGACTTCCGTTTAAGGATACGGACAAGGAGTATTTATTAGAGCTCATAAAGAAATGGAGTAAGATATTTTTTGTAGATGTTTTGGGATTTGCGATAATGGGGAATCATTTTCATTTAGTTATAAGGATGTATCCTGAGAGAGAGGTTAGAGATGAAGAAGTAAGAAAACGCTATGAGGAGTTGTATAATTTAAAGGAAGTGGGGGTAGTTGAGCTTAAGAGGTTTAAGAAGAAGTTATGCAGTTTGTCATGGTATGTGAAGGAGATAAAGCAGGGGTTTAGCAGGTATTTTAATAAAAAGTATGGCAGGCGAGGTACATTGTGGGGTGAGCGCTTTAAAAGCTTAATAGTAGAAGAAGGTCTTACGCTTATAAATTTACTTGCGTATGTGGATTTGAATGCAGTGCGTGCTGGGATTGTTAGAAGACCAGAAGAATACAGGTGGTGTTCCTTGGGTTATCACATACAGTCAGGTAATAAAGATGGATTATTGAGTGTGGATTTTGGTATGAAGGAGTGGAATGAGTTCTCTGAGAAAGAGATAATAAGAAAATACAGGGAATATGTATATGAGGCTGGAGCAATAGATGCTGGCAAGGGGGCAAGGATAGCAGCAGAAATAGTGGAAGAAGAAAGAAAGAAGGGTTTTAAGTTGAGC
>CAZWTB010000196.1:0-1885 GCA_964636875.1 uncultured Thermodesulfatator sp. | reverse complement strand
TTTTGGAAGCTTCGTAAACCAATCGTAAAGTAAGTGGTTTAATGGCAGGACCAGAAAGTCCTCCTTTCAAAATTTTAAAAGGACTGTAACTGATTACACTTAAAGCGGGATAGGTATTTGCAACTACTATGGCATCAACCTCGTGTTTATCACAGATTTTTGCTATTTCAAAAACTGCACCTACGGGAGAGATTTTCACTGAAAGAAATCCCTGCCACTTTTCTCTTACTGCTTTAATTAAAACTTCTACCATCTCTGGATCTGAAGAAAAAAGAATGCCTCCCTTTTTAACATTTGGACAGGATATATTAATCTCTATTCCTTCCACTTCACCTTCAAGTTCTTCTGCAAGTTTTACAAAGTCTTCTATTTTCTCACCGTGCACATTTACTATAATCGGAATCCCTGTTTCTTTTAAGGTTCGCAAATATTTTCTTTTAAATTCTGAGATACCCGGATTTTCAAGCCCTATGGAATTAATAAGTCCACAAGGGGTTTCACAAAGCCTTGGAGGAGGATTGCCAGCCTGAGGTTTTAAAGAAAGACCTTTAGTTACTAAAGCTCCTATGTAAGTTTTTACTTCTTCAGAAGTAAAAATCTCAAGCAAACTTTCTCCAAGCCCCCAGGTTCCAGAAGCAAGCATTAAAGGAGTCCTTAGTTTTAAATTACCTATACAGATGTCTTTAAGTTTCAAAAAGAACCTCCTCAGCTTTGAAAGTTGGTCCGTCTATACAAAGATGTTTATATCCTCCTGTTTTTAAAGGAATTACACAACCTCTGCAAAATCCAAGCCCGCAGGCTAAAAAAGTTTCCATAACGAGATAGGTTTTTACCTGATATTTTTCTCCGAGTTCTGCAATTTTTTTTAACATAAGAGGCGGCCCACAGGCAATTACATTAAATTTTTTTTCTTTCAATTCTTTTTCAAGAAGATCAGTAATAACCCCTTTATATCCTATTGAGCCATCTTCTGTAGCAATTTCAATAGGGACTTTAAAATTTTTAAAAAAGGAAAGTCTTGCAAGTTGGTTTTTTGTTCTTGCTCCGTAAAGTATTTTCTTAGGCAGAATGTAATTATTTTTACAGGAAGCCTCTTTAAGTAAAAAACCAAACCCTGCAATTCCAACCCCGCCTGCACAAATCAGATAATTTTCAAGTTTAGGAAAAGGATTTCCCAGAGGACCCCACACAAGAAGTTTTTCCCCATTTTGAATATTGCTTAATTCTTTAGTTCCCTTTCCTACTACCTGATAGAGAATAAAAATTCTGTCTTCTTCTGCAAGATGGACAGTAAAAGGTCTTGGGAAAAGGGGATCTAAAAAGTTATTAACTTTTACTTTTAAAAATTGCCCTGGTTTAAAAAGAGAAACAAAGTCTTTTGTAGCTTTTAATTCCATAAGATAAACATTTTCAGTTTCTTTTTGATTTAAAAGGACCTCTGCAAAGATTTTTTGAATCTTCGCACGCATTAAAGAATGCCTTTTATAAAGCTGAGGGCTTCCTGGTTTTCAAATTCATCTCTTAATTTATTAAGAAGTTCTCTAAAAGTAAAATTTGTCCCCGGAACAGGGGTTCTGTAAAGGTTTCCAACCCAACTTCTTAATTCTTTTTCTTCTGGTAAAATGGGAAGGTCGTCAACATCAGTATTATTAAGAAGGTGATCAGGAATTTCTTCTACTTTTCCTTTTTTAAAGTCATTTAAAAATACGAGAAGGTCAAAGAAACTTCCGTAAATTCCTCCTACATCTATGTTTTCAACAAGCTGCATAGCGATGGTTCCTATTTGAAAGAGAAAGGGAGGGAGTTCTGCAGAGGTTTCTCCACATTTTTTGATAGATGCCATAATTCTGCACATAAGAGGTCTTTTTTCGTAAATTTTACAGAG
>CAZWTB010000195.1:0-2126 GCA_964636875.1 uncultured Thermodesulfatator sp. | reverse complement strand
GGTTCGTTATCCAGATAAAATATTTATATTTGAATTTAAGGCAGGCATCCCTGCTGAAAAAGCCATAGCCCAGATAAAGGAGAAAGGGTATCATGAGAGGTTTCTCAGGGAGGGAAAACCAATTTATCTTTTTGGAGTGAGTTTTGATCCTACAGAAAGGAAGGTAAAAGAGGTAAAGTGGGAAAGGGTGTAATAAAAAATTTATACGAAAATTGACTTTCCAAATAAGTGTGTTATTTTTGAAACATGCCTGTTAAAGTGGTATGCACTAATAAAAAAGCTCGTTATCTTTATAATATAGAAGAAACTTACGAAGCCGGGATCCAACTGCTTGGATGCGAGGTGAAGTCCCTGCGTATGGGTAGGGCGAATCTTAACGATAGTTTTGCAAGAGTTGTTGATGGAGAAGTTTTTCTTTACAACTTTCACATAAGCCCCTATCCTCATAGTAGAGAAGCTCAAAAACTCGACCCTACAAGAACAAGAAAACTTCTTCTAAAAAAAAGAGAAATAAAAAGACTCGCTGGAAAAGTTCAAGAAAAAGGCTATACCCTTATTCCCCTTAAAGTTTACTTTAATGAAAGAGGACTTGCTAAGGTAGAACTTGCTCTTGCTAAAGGAAAGAAAATTTATGACAGAAGAGAGACCATAAAAAGAAGAGATCTTGAAAGAGAACTTAGCAGAAAATACAAAAGAATTAAATGATTCCTCTTTTTCTTTCTATAAAAGGGCTGGGACCCTATTTGCACGCTCAAATTTCCGAAGAAGATTTTGAAACTTTAAATCAAAGCAGACTTTTTTTAATATCAGGTGAGATCGGTGCAGGAAAAACAACCCTGTTTGATGCAATAATATATGCTCTTTTTGGAGACAGCACCCAGGCAGAAAGAAAACCTTGCGATCTTATTTCTCACTTTATAAAAGGACGCACTGACTTTTATCCAGAAGTAAAATTTAAGTTTCTTCTTGACGGAAAAACCTACACCCTTCTTAGAAAACTCTCTTTTAAAAAAGCAGGTTCTGAAAAAGTAGCTTTATGGGTAGAAAATAAGCTTTTTTCTACGAATAAATACGAAGTTAACAGAAAAATAAAAGAACTTTTTGGGCTTGAAGCATCGCAATTTAAAAAAGTTTTTCTCATTCCTCAAGGAGAATACAGAAACATCTTGCTTTCTAAACCTAAAGAAAGAAAAAAACTTTTTGAAACTATCTTTGGCACAGAGATCTTTTCTTTAATAGAAGACTTCTTTAAACAGAAGGTTAAAGAGCTTAAAAACCGTTTCTCAAGTCTTCAGGAAAAAGAAAGAAGCCTTAAAAACATTGCTCAGGTTAACTCTTTAAAAGAACTAAAAGACAGAATAGAAAAAAAACAAAATGAGTTTTTTTTGTTAAAAAAGGAACTTTCTCTCGTGTGTAATAAAAGAAGAAAAATAGAAGGTAAACTTGAAAAACTTAAAAAAGAACTTGAGAGCGCTACAAAATTTAAAGAACTTTCTGAAAAGTTTAAAAAACTATCTTATGAAGAAGAAAAGTATAAAAAGCTCCAGGCTTTGCTTGAAGTTTTAAAAGTAATAGAAATCCACGAAAAGTATTACAAAGATTGGATAAACTTCTGGAAAATTCTTAAAGAAACTTTTTTAAAAAGAAAAAAGTGTTGTTTGATTCTTCAGGAAAAAGAAAACTTGCTTTTAAGTATAGAAAATGAACTGAAAAAGTTTGAAGAAAAGGAACCAGAATTAGGAGCAAAAAAAGAAAAACTTTTAAGCTTAAAAAAAACTAAAGAGGAACTTTTAAAAAAAGAAAACCTGGAAAAAGAAATAATATCTCTAAAAAATGAAGAAAAACTTTTAAACGATGAATTTTTAAAAATAATGCAAGAATTAAAAAGTTTTGAAGAAAAGAAAGAACTTTTTGAGGAAAAAAGAAACAAATTAAAAGAGCTCACCATCCTAAAAGCTGAAAAAGAAAAATTGGAAAAAATAGTTGATAACTTTGTAAAACTTAGGGATTTAAAGAGTTTAATCGTTAAAAAAGAAAAGGAACTTGAAAAATTGAAGAAAGAATGTGAAAAAATAGAAGTTCTTGTAAAAGAGGTTGAGATAAAAGAAAGTGCTTTTGAAATTTCG
>CAZWTB010000194.1:0-6883 GCA_964636875.1 uncultured Thermodesulfatator sp. | reverse complement strand
TTCCAAGAACATCCTTTATTTTTAAGTCTATTTTTGGTCCATAAAACACTCCTTCACCAGGGTCTATTTCGTAGTGAAGTCCTTTGTTTTCAAGGGCTTTTTTTAGAGCATCCTCTGCCCTGTCCCATATTTCAGGAGAACCTACGAACTTCTCAGGTCTCGTTGAAACAAAAATCTGATATTCTTTAAAACCAAATACAGAAAGAAAGTATGTAACCAGGTCGAGAAGCTCTGTAAGTTCTTTTTCAAGCTGATCTTCTCTACAAAATATGTGAGCATCGTCCTGAGTAAATCCTCTAACTCTTAAAAGACCGTGTAAAACACCACTTCTTTCAAACCTGTAAACAGTCCCGAGTTCGCAGAGTTTTATAGGAAAGTCCCTGTAGCTTCTTCTTTTTTGATTATAAACATATATGTGAAAAGGACAGTTCATGGGTTTTAACTGATAGACTCTGTTTTCGAGTTCCATAGGAGGAAACATGTTTTCAGCATAAAAATCAAGATGACCAGAAGTCTGCCAGAGTTTTCTCAGAGCAATGTGAGGAGTGTAAACCAGTTGATATCCCTTTTCAAGGTGAATTTTTTTCCAGAAGGTTTCTATAATATCTCTTAAAATTGCTCCTTTTGGAAGCCAGATAACAAGTCCTGCACCAATGTCTTCCTCTATGAGAAAAAGTTCAAGTTCTTTTCCGAGTTTTCTGTGATCTCTTTTTTTAATTTCTTCAAGTCTTTTGAGATAAGCTTCGAGTTCTTCCTTGGAAAAGAAGGCTGTTCCGTAAATTCTCCAGAGCATCGGGTTGTTTTCGTCTCCCTTCCAGTAAGCACCTGAAACAGAAAGAAGCTTTATCGCCTTTACCTGCCCTGTTGAAAGAACATGAGGTCCTCTGCAGAGATCTATAAAATCTCCCTGTTTGTAAATAGTAACTGTTTCTTCAGGTATTTCTTCAAGAAGCTCAAGTTTAAAGTCTTCTCCCAGTTCTTTAAAAAGTTTTTTTGCTTCTTCTTTGGTTAAAACCTCTCTTTCAAGAGGAAGGTTCTTTTTAATAATTTGTTTTACTTTTTTTTCGATTTTAGCAAGTTCTTCTTCGTTAAAGGGCTTTTCGCGATAAATGTCATAGTAAAAACCTTCTTCGGTTGGGGGACCGATTCCAAGTTTTGCTTCTGGAAAAAGTTCTTTTACAGCCTGGGCAAGTATGTGGGCAGAAGTGTGTCTTAAAAAATAAAGAGCTTCTTTATCTTCTGGATAAACCGGAGTTAAAAAGATTTCTTCTTCTGAATTTCCAAAAGAGTGATGCCAGTCTATTAATTCATTTTCTTTTTTAAAACCAACAGGAATTTTTTTATTTTTTAAAGATTTTTTTAATTCTGGAAGAAGAGTTTTTAAAGGAGTTTCAGGAGGTAGTTCAAATTCTCCCAGATTTTCTATTATGATTTTCAATCTACTTAAGCTTCCTCTTTTGTTATGTATAATGGTAGGCGCGGGCGGGATCGAACCGCCGACCTCTTGCGCGTCAAGCAAGCGCTCTCCCACTGAGCTACGCGCCTATCTTTTCCTTCCCCCTCTCAACTCTTTTAAAATAATCAAAAATTTATTGTTGTCAAGACCCAAAAACTTAAAAATCACTCAATTTTGATATTTCTGAAAATTTAAAAAATTAAACTTATTCCAGAGTTTTAAGTTCCTTTTTTAAAACTTTCAATTCTTCTTTATGAGGAAATTTACCTATATTATCTTCCCAGTCTTTTAAGAATTCACGTAGCCACCTCTTTATTCTTCTTCGCAAAAAAGGAAATTTTTCTTCCATATTTTCCTTCTTTAAAAAATTTTTTAACCTTCTTACATTTATCCCTGCTCTTTCAATACCCCGATAAAAAGGTTTGTTAACAAACTCAAAAGTAAGATCTCTTTTGATAATCATCAGATATCTTTCTATTACTGCTTCTTTTAAAAACTTCAGCTCCTCTTCTGTAAGCTCAAATCCAAGGCCATTGGGATACTTTTCAGTAAGCCAGAAATAGCAATTCCAGAAAACTACCTCAGGAACTTCTCCTCCTTCAAATTTTATTATCTCAGCTTCTGCAATAACTTCTTTTCTTAATTTGCGATTTTTCTTTTTCATTTATCTTTTCCTGCAAGTTTTTTTACTTCTTCAAGAGGAGGCAAATCTTTTAAAGATTTAAGCCCGAAGTATTCCAGAAAAAAATCAGTTGTTCCATAAAGAATAGGTCTTCCAGGAACATCTTTTTTACCTACTACTTTTATCATCTTTCTTTCCAACAAAATTTTTATAGCTGAACTCACATCAACTCCACCTCTTTTGGCTGAAATTTCAGCTCTGGTAATAGGCTGAAAATAAGCAATTATTGCAAGGGTTTCCAGAAGTGAATTCGTCCACTTCATTCCTTTTCGCTGAAATAACTTTTTTACATATTCCGCTACCTCTGGAGCTGTCTCGACCCTGTATCCACCTGCAACTTCCTTTAAATTAATTCCTCGCTTTCTATACTCGATCTGAAGTTCCCATAAAATTTCCTCCACTTCAGAAATGGGGATACCATCACATATCCTTGCTATTTCCGCAGGTTTTAAAGTCTTCCCGGCACAAAAAAGAAGAGCTTCTATTACTTTTTTATAAAAACTCCTATTCCTGTTCATTTTCCTTAGCAAAAAAATACTCTGTATTTAAATGCTTTTTTACAATAACTCTCTCTTTTTCAATTAAATCGTTCAAAACAGATTTTAAAAGACTTTCATTTTTAAAAATACGGAGAAGTTCTTCAAATGGAGCAGGACGCCTTATTAGATAATTCAAAATTTCAGATTTAAGATCAAGTGCTTTAATTTTATATATAGCTCTGTCAAGCTTTTCTTTCGAAACTATTATTTCTGCTTTTTCTCCCAGAAAATTAGCTATTTGCTGAAGTTCTTTAAAGTTTAAAGGTCTGGCTGATTTTAAGGCAGGAGGTCTTACCACAGTGTTAAGCTGTGTTTTGTGTGGATTAATTTCTTTTAATACTTCTTTTAAAGCCAGAATGTCTTCTGAAGAATCATTAATCCCTTTTACAAGAAGAACCTCGAGCCAGAGTTCTCCTTTCATCCTGTTTCTCAGTTCTTTTAATCCTTCTATAATATCGGACAATTTTAAATCAGGATGAGGACGATTTACCTTTTTAAAACTTTCTTCTCTCACAGAGTCAAGGGAAGCAAGAACGAAATCAGCTTCTGTTAAAGCTTCCAGTATTGATGAAATTTTTAAAAGCGAACTGTTAGTTAAAACAGCCAGAGGTTTCTTTATTTTCTTTTTAACTTCTTCAACAACCTTTTCAAAGTGTAAATTTAAAGTAGGTTCTCCACTTCCTGTAAGGGTGATAACATCAGAAATTTCTTCCTTTTTTTCTGCTTCATAAATAGCCTGCTTAAGTTGTTCCCAAGAATAATAAGATTTTCTTTCCAGAGTTAATAGGGTGGTTTCCCCCACCTCACAGTAGATACAATTCATACTACAAACTTTCTTAGGAACGAGTTCAATTCCCAAGGATCTTCCAAGTCTCCTTGATTTTACAGGACCAAAAACAAGTTTTTTCATCTTTTACGATTTTACCGCTGTTTTTTATTTAATTTTAAAGTATAATATAGCTTGTGTAAAAAGTAAATCGACCCCGAGCAAAATGTTTTTTAAAATTTTTAAAAAATCTTCTGCAAAAAAAATAACCCCCAATAAGCTTACAATTTTAAGAATATTCCTTTTGCCTTTACCGTGTGCACTTTTAATGCTTTCTTCTTCAGGAGCAAAAGTAGCTGCAGTAAGCATAGGCTCTCTTCTCGGAGTTACTGATTATTTCGATGGAGTTCTCGCAAGAAAATACAAAAAAATTACCCCTCTTGGAACTCTTCTGGATCCTGTTGCAGATAAAATTTTCGTTACATCCGTTTATCTTACCCTGGTATATCTGAAATACTTTCCTTTTTTACCTGTCGCACTTTTAATTATCCGGGAAATAATTGTTTCTTTTTTAAGGAGCTGGTTTCCGGAAGAAACCAAAGTTATAAGAATTACTCGATTAAAAACCCTTTTTCAGATGAGTTTTGCAGGTCTGGCAATTCTTATAAAAATTTATCTCCTTCCTTATTTTCACTTAACTTTATACTTTCTCTGGTTTCTGGTATTTTTTTCCTATTTCAGTGCAATTCCATATTTTTACAGAGTTTTTAAAGCAGTCAAAAAATTTAAAAAAAACTTAAAACACTTTTTTTATTCCTTTAGTTTTCTTGGCTATCCCCTGTTTCTGATATTTACTTTTCCTTTTACAGGAAAATTATTCTGGATTAACATACTTGCTCTTAACTTTTACATTTTTAGAAAGGGACTTGCCAAAAGCTGTCCTGAACTTGCTCAAAAGGAAACACTTTTTGTTTTTTTTATAATGTTTGTTACACTTTTTGAACTTATATACTTTCAGAGGCTTCTTTTTTCAATGTGGATAATTTTGATTTTCAGTCTTTTAAGGGATGGTATAAAAAGTCTAAAATTTATGTGGAAGGTTTTAATTTTGCAATAGCTTTTTTATAATTCTCCTTTCCAAAAACCGCGGAACCAGCGACAAGAACATCTGCTCCAGCAGAAATTACAGAAGAAACAGTGTTTTCATTTATTCCACCATCAACTTCTATAAGTATTTCCTTTTTAACAGTCTTAATCATTTCTTTTGCTTCTCTTATTTTTTGAAGGGAAGAAGGAATAAACTTCTGGCCACCAAAACCTGGATTTACACTCATTATTAGAATAAAATCAATATCTTCCAGAAGATATTTTATAGTGCAAAGAGGGGTGTGAGGATTCAGAGCAATGCCTGCTTTTTTTCCAAGTTCTTTTATTTTTAAAATTGCTCTGTGAAGATGGGGAGTTGCTTCTGCATGAACACTTATCCAGTCTGCTCCTGCTTTTGCAAATTCCTCAAGGTATCTCTCCGGATTGACAATCATAAGGTGCACATCAAAACTCAGAGAAGATACTTTTTTCAAAGCAGAAATTACAGGTGGACCAAAAGTTATATTAGGAACAAACATTCCGTCCATAACATCAAGATGAAGAAGATCAGCTCCTGCAGATTCAACTTTTTTAACCTCTTCCTCAAGTCTGGCAAAATTTGCAGAAAGAAGAGATGGAGCAATTAAAATTTTTTTATTTAACTTCTGGTTCATCCTTTTTTACCGGAAAAGGAATTATTTTGTTGTCTTTCTTTTTTTCCCGGGATTTAGGAGAGGAGCTGTTTTTAAAAAATTCAGAAGCAGAAAAAGAGGGTTGTTCTTTTTGAAGAACTCCATCTGTAAACAGATGGGGAAGTAATGTTTGATAATGTTTAAGAAGGGCTTCGGGTATCTCGGTGCTATACCAGACTATTTGAGGTCTCTGAATGGTAAAATAGGGAAGTCCTATAAGGATGGGAAAAAGCCCGTTTTGAGAAAAATTAACCAGAGCAGGCCATTCCACCTCAAAAAATTCTCTCTTTTCCAGAACAAATTTAAGGGTTTCATAAAGAGGATTAAAACATACCATACCCAAGTATAATCCTGTTACAGTCTGAAACAGGACCGGTTTTCTTGCAACAGGTTGTTTTTGAGACATGTTTATATTATACCATTAAATTTAAAATAATACAGAGTTATTACCTCATAACCGAACCCGCAATGGTGCTAAGAACTGTTATAGGCACCTGTTCTTCTATTGACTGTGCAGCTCTGTTAACACTTCTCAAAGTTTTTTGAGTTTCTATATAAAGACTTTCGTCTTTTAAAAGTTTCCCCAAAGTTCCTTTTCCTTTTTTCAAATCTGCCACAATCTGCCTTAAATCCTTAGAAAGTTCTTTAAATTCTACATATATATCATCTTCTTTAAACAACTTGCCCAGGGTTCCTTCTCCTTTTTCCACTCTTTCTGCAAGATAATTAATTTTTTTAGAAACTGTAGTCAGTTCTTTTACCATTTCTTTCATCTCGTCGTATAGCTTTTTATCTTTTAAAAGCATTGCAAAGGTCCCATTGCCTTCTTCCATGTCTTTGGTTATTTTTTTTATATTTTTTACAGTTGCCAGAAGTTCATTATAAAGATTGTCACTAACCAGAAGTTTGCCCAGTGTCCCGTTACCTTTTTCCAGACTATATGTAATATTTTTTAAGTGTTCTGAAGTATCTTTTATATTTTTTATAATTCTTCTAAAATCTTCCTGAGTCTGGGGATTACCTATTAATTCCTTTACGGTTTTTAAAGTCGGGGCAAGATCTGCAAGAACCTGATCTATTTCTATTGAACTTTCTGTATTTTTTATGGTTTCTCCTGATTTTATTGCAATTCTCATATTTCCCTGTTTTATTTCTACATATTTATCTCCAAGAACCCCGAAAGTGCGGATTATAGCTTTTGCACCTTTCAAAATTTTATATCTTTTATATATCCACATTTCAACACGGGCTTTCCCTGTTTGTGTAAGTTCTATATCTCCTACCTTACCTATTACAATACCAGCCATTTCAACTTTTGCCCCTTTGGTAAGCCCGGAAACATTCTCAAAAATTGCATAAATTTTATAAGTATCTTTGGGAGAAATTGCTTCACTGGTGATTTTAAATGTTAGATAAAGAAGAGCTATAATTCCCAGAAAGACGAAAATACCTACTTTTACTTCAGTGGTTCCCTTCATTGCCATTGTTTTCCTCCTTTTTAGAGGTATATTTGGAGTGATTTTATTAAAAATTTAGCACAATTAAAAATTTTTAAAAGCCAATCTTGACAAAAAAGAAGATTGATATATATTTAAGAGTGGTGGCTGGGCCGGTAACTCAGTCGGCAGAGTACCAGCCTTTTAAGCTGGGAGTCGTAGGTTC
>CAZWTB010000193.1:0-2192 GCA_964636875.1 uncultured Thermodesulfatator sp. | reverse complement strand
AGCCATAAGCAATTCTTGCAACATGTGAACCAATCCTTCCAGTTCCAACAATTCCTATTGTTTTGTTCATAATATCTATTCCCATTAAACCTTCCCGAGTAAAAATCCCTCTGGTAAGGTTTTCAATCATTGGTTTGAATTTTCTGGCTAATGAAAGTATTAGAGCAAAAGTATACTCAGCAACTGTATTATTACCATAACCAGGAATGTAAGCCACTTCTATCCCTTTTTTCTTTGCATAATTAACATCTATATGGTCATACCCAGAAGAACGGGTTATTATTAGTTTTAGCCTGGGCATTTTATCAATTACATCTTTTGTAAGTTTTGAGTAAATAAAAACGCTAACAATTTCTGCACCAGCGGCCAGATTAACTGTAGTTTCATCAAGTGCCTCTTTATAAAATGAAACCTCTTCATTAATGGAATTCTCTTTTAACTTTCTTTCTATGTGAAGTTTTTCCCAGTCTTCTATACCAAAAAAGCAAATTTTCATACATCACCACCCCATTAATTAAGTTTTAATACCATTATCTTACATTGAAAACTTCTTTTATGGTATCATTTGAGTAATTTAGACAAATATCCAGGAGGAAAATCATTGAAAATTGAAGGGAAAGTTTGGAAATTTGGAGATGATATCAATACAGATGAAATAATTCCAGCTAGATATCTTGTAACAACAGACCCAAAAGAGCTAGCTAAACATGTAATGGAAGATGCAGACCAAGAATTCCCGAGTAAAGTAAAATCAGGAGACATTATTGTGGCAGGTAAAAATTTTGGGTGTGGCTCTTCGAGAGAACATGCACCATTAGCTCTTAAAGGTGCAGAAATTGGTGCAATAATAGCAGAATCATTTGCCCGAATATTCTATAGAAACGCAATAAACCTTGGATTACCCATTATAGAATCTCCTGAAGCAGCCCAAGAAGCAGATGAGGGAGATATAATTCATATTAATATGGAAGAAGGAAAAATTATTAACAAAACAAAGGGAAAAGAATATAACTTCAAACCACTCCCTGAAAGCTTAAAAAAAGTTTTCGAAGCAGGTGGTTTAATGGAGTATGCAAAAGACAGATTGGCAGGTAAGTAAAAATGCATTTTAAAAAAATTTTAGTAGGAGTTGATTTTTCAGAAAATTCCAGACAAATTATTGAATCCGCCGTATATCTAGCAAAAATTTTCAATAGTGAGATAAAACTGGTTCACGTTATAGAAAGTACAATTTTTCCGGTTGCACTTGATGACTTAGAACCATTAGTTGACCCAAAAGAATTTAAAAAAATTGTTGAGGCAGTTGAAAAAATAACCGAAGAAGCAGCAAAAAAATTAGAAGATTTAGCAAACGATATAAAAAATAAAGAAAATATTAAAGCATCTTTTGGTGTTTATACAGGAGATATAGCAGAAGAACTCCTTGAAGTTTGTGAACAGGGAAATTTTGACTTACTGATAATTGGTGCTCATAAAAATTCATTAATAGATAGTTTTTTAATGGGAAATGAGGCAGAGAAAATTGTAAACAAAGCAAGGTCATCTGTTCTAGTTATAAAAGGAAAACCTGTTAATAACATAAAAAAGCTACTTTGTGGATATGACTTTTTACCAAATTCAATAGAAGCTCTTGAGACAGCAAAAGAAATTGCGAAAAAAGTAAATGGGGAATTAGATATAATACACGCGGATACGGAAGAAGGATATGCTCATTTCAGCCACATTTATGAATCAGTATTCCAAAAGAAAATTGACATTTTAAAAGAACTGATAAGAAAATTAAAAAGCGAAGGAATCAGAGCAAATTTTGAAATTATTAAGGCAGAACCTTCAAAAGCAATATTAGAAGCTATTAAAGACTTTAGCCCCGATATTGTAGTTGTAGGAAAAAGACAAAGAAAGGATATTAAAAGATTTTTCCTGGGAACAATTGCAATGAAAGTTGTAAAAAATTCCCCTATACCTGTATTAATCGTAAGAAAAAGGTAAAAAAATGTTAAAAAAAATTTCTTTATTTTTAATAGGATTAACTTTATATTCATGTGCATCGGTAAATGGAAAAGAGGAAAAAGACAATATTTATTATTATTACACTGCATGTAGATATGCATCTCAATCTGGAGCATTTTCAACTGCTTTAAAGTTCTGTAAAAAAGCTGTTGAATTATATCCTGAAATACCAGAACTTTACA
>CAZWTB010000192.1:0-6405 GCA_964636875.1 uncultured Thermodesulfatator sp. | reverse complement strand
CATCTTGAGGCTTTTGCCGAGGAGAAGGGTGTTAGTCTGGAGGATATAATGGAAGAGTTTAGGTATTGGTATAATGGTTATCGTTTTAGTCCTTACAGAGATATTCGCATTTACAATCCTATATCTGTTATGAATGCCCTTACAGAAAAAGTTTTCAGAAATTATTGGTTTGAGACAGGCACTCCCAGTTTTCTTGTGAGACTTCTTAAAGATAGGCTACACACTTTACCTGAATTTGAGGAGTTTAAAGTAAATGCAAATGTTTTTAAGGCATTTGATCTGGATAGACTTCCTGTTGAGGCAATTCTTTATCAGGCAGGTTATCTTACTATAAAGGAGGCTTTAAATCCTAGCACCTGGGTTTTGACCTATCCAAACAAAGAGGTAAGAGAAAGTTTTTGCGATGTTCTTTTTATGGAGGCGGTTGATTTAAACTTTAGACCGAGGGCACTTGTTGATGATCTTGGGCAGGCATTAAAAGAAAGCCGATTTGATGAGGTAAAAGAACTTTTAAATGAAATGCTTGCAGAGATTCCATATACGCTTTTTGCAAAGGCAGATGAGAGGCTATTTCATGTGATATTTTACCTTGCGTTGAACATTCTGGGTTATCATGTTGAGTCGGAGCTTTTAACGCACAGAGGCAGGCTTGACATGGTAGTTCGATATCCTGATAAGATATTTATATTTGAGTTTAAGGCGGGGATTTCAGCTGAGAAGGCGATAGAGCAGATAAAGGAGAGGGGGTATCACGAGAGGTTTCTCAGAGAAGGGAAACCGATTTATCTTTTTGGAGTGAGTTTTGATCCAGAGGAGAGGAAGGTAAAAGAGGTAAAGTGGGAGAGGGTGTAAAAAATTAATTGTTGTTTTGCTGAATTGAATAAAAATGGTCTATAACACAGCCGTTTTAAAACAAATTAAAAAATCTAAAAATTAATAAAAAAATTAAAAACAAAGCATAAAAATTTAAAAAATTCGAAATAACTACCTATAATTTAGCAAGAACACCATTTTTTCCTTTTGACTTTAAGGAAGAATTCTTTAATATTGCAAAAAGAATTTGATAATTAAAATAAAAATGTTAAAAGGAGGTTCCCATGGCAGAGTTGTATTTTAGGAGACCGATGCCTCATGGTGGGCGTTTAGTTGAGAGAGTATTGAAGGATAAGAAAGCAGCAAAGAAAATTGCTGATTTTTGTGAGAAGGTTGGAGCGGTTTATGAAATTAAGCCAACACTTCATTACAAAAGAGGTGTTCCTGTTAGAAATGTTTATCGTGAGATAATGAGTGTTTGTTATGGATTTTTCAGTCCTGTTGAAGGATCAATGACTTCTGCAGAGCTTGAATCTGTTTTAAGTAAAAGAAAACTTTTAAGTGGATGGATTTTCCCTTATCCAATTCTTTTCGATATTTCTAAGGAAGATTATGAAGCTTTAAAGAGCAAGGGAATTGGAGCAGGGGATAGATTACTTCTTAAACTTAAGGGTAAGCCCTTTGCAATTATAGATATTGAAGAAATTTATGAAATTGATCCTGCTGAACTTGCTGATAGAACTTTTGGAACACCTGACAAGAATCCAGAGGTTGTAAAAGAGCCTTTTGATGATAAGCATCCGGGATGGGTTATTTACAGAAGTCATCAGCCTTATGTTATAGCTGGAAAATATACTATTATTAATGAACCCAAGTTCAAGCCACCTTTTGACAGATTCTGGATTCCTCCTCGTAAGTGTAGAGAAATTTTTGAAGAGAAGGGTTGGAGAACTGCAATAGCTCACCAGACAAGAAATGTTCCACATGTTGGACATGAGATGCTTATGAAGAATGCAGCTTATACAGGAGATGTTGAACCTTGTCATGGAATTCTTGTTAATGCTATTATAGGAGTTAAGAGAAGGGGAGATTATCCTGACGAAGCAATTCTTGAAGCTCATGAAATGGTTAATAAAGCAGGATATATTAAACCTACCCGTCATTTAGTATCTTTTACTCTTTGGGACATGAGGTATGGAAATCCTCTTGAGAGTTTGCTTCACGGAATTATTAGACAGAATATGGGATGCACCCATCACATGTTTGGTCGTGACCATGCAGCAGTAGGAGATTATTATGATAAGTTTGCGACTCAGATCCTCTGGCTTAAGGGAATTCCCAGTTATGGATTTGATAAGCCTCCTACAGAAATAGAGGGAGGACTTGAAATTAGACCTCAGAATATGAGAGAATTTTGGTATTGTCCACATTGTAGAGAAATGGCTTACAGTGAGAATTGTGGACATGATAAAGAAAAGCAGAAACTCAGTGGAAGTTTGATTAGAGGGCTTGTAGCAGAAGGAGTTCAGCCACCAGCAATTATTATGAGACCTGAGGTATTCAAGGTTATAGTAAAATGGTGGAAAAAATTTGGATATCCGTTTGTTAATGAGAAGTATGTTGAGTATAAAGAGAAAGAGCTTGAAGTAGATATGCCTGATTTAGATTAATTTAGATTAATAAATTTTTAAAAATATAGGAGGTGTAAGATGGGACAGTATATATTGGAAGTATTCTTAGATGAAAACAGATTGGCAAAAATAAAAGGATCCCCTGTGGAGTCTCAGATTGAGGCTGTATTTGGAGGAGAGCTTAAAGTTTTAAGGGTTAAAGTAAGTGAAGAAATAAAAGATCAGATTTTAAAGGCATTTGAAACTGCAAGAACAGATTCTCGTGATTGTATTACAGATACACCTGTAGCATTTAAGAGGGCATTATTTGAAGAAATAGCAAATCAGAAGAGTTTAGGGGAAGAGGTTGTAAAAGCGGTTCTTGACAAGATTGACGAGGTTAAGGAGATGGCAGCTAAGGAGGCAGAATATTTGCCTCCTCCTGAGGTTGATACTTCTGATATAGAGTAAAAAAGCAAGAAAAAATAAGAAAAAGTGTTAGGTTTAAAGGATTTTTAGGGATATTTAAGAATAAATTAAAAAAAGAGAAGTTGACAAGGAGAAAGAGATAAATATAATAACAGAGAAAAAATAGAAAAAACTAAAAAACCCAAAAAGGAGGTAGGTTATGCCCAGCTATGTAAATCCAGAGAAGTGTGACGGATGTAAGGGTGGTGACAGAACAGTTTGTATGTACATTTGTCCTAATGACCTTATGATACTTGATCCTGAAGCAATGAAGGCTTACAACCAGGAGCCTGATCAGTGCTGGGAATGCTATTCTTGTGTTAAAAGCTGTCCTCAGGGAGCGATTTCTGTAAGGCATTATGCAGATTTTGCTCCTTTGAGGGGAACTTGTCAGCCTATGCGTGGAACTACTGATATTATGTGGACTATTAAATTCAGGAATGGTGCAGTTGTAAGATTTAAGTTCCCAATTAGAACTACGCCCGAAGGTAGTGCAGATCCTACAGTAGGAAAGCCTGATCCTGATCCTTCCTTACTTGGTAATAATCAACTCTTTACAGAGGCTGCAGATGGTAAGGAAGTTGCAACTCCTAAGGAAGTATTGAATAAGAAGTTTGAGGTAGGTGCTCTTGGAAAAACTGCAACTTATTAATTTGAAAAAGAAAAAAATTTAAAAGGAGGTGGCAGTTATGCCTAAGATTTGGAGTTACAATGCAGGACTTGAGTGTGCAGAGCCAGAGATTGTAGAAAAGGAAACAGACATTTTAATTGTTGGTGGTGGAATGGCAGCTTGTGGAGCAGTTGTTGAGGCTGTTCGTTGGGCAAAGCCTCACGGTTTAAAGATTCTTGTATGTGACAAGGCTGCAATGGAAAGATCTGGTGCAGTAGCAATGGGACTTTCTGCTATTAATACATATATTGGTGAAAATACTCCTGATGACTATGTAAGAATGGTTCGTTGTGACTTGATGGGAATTGTTCGTGAAGATTTGATTTTTGACGTTGGTCGTCATGTTGACGATACAGTTCATTGTTTTGAAGAATGGGGTCTTCCTATCTGGAAGAAGGATCCTAACACTGGGAAAACTATTGATGGAGCAGAGGCAAAGGCTAAGGGATTGACTTTAAAGAATGGTGCTCAGCCTGTTCGTTCTGGACGCTGGCAGATCATGATTAATGGAGAATCTTATAAGGTTATTGTTGCTGAAGCAGCAAAAAATGCTATTGAAAGCTATGAAAATGCTGAACTTATTGAAAGATGCTTTATCGTAAGACCTCTTCTTGATGCTAATGAAAAGAATCGTTGTGCTGGAGCAGTTGGATTTTCTGTTAGAGAAAACAAGATCTTCATTATAAAAGCAAATGCCACACTTCTCTCCACTGGTGGAGCAGTTAATATTTTCCGTCCAAGATCTATTGACGAAGGTAAGGGACGTGCTTGGTATCCTGTATGGAATCCTGGAACTGGATATGCAATGTGTGCAATGACTGGAGCAAAGCTTGTTCTTATGGAAAACAGATTTATTCCTGCTCGTTTCAAAGATGGATATGGACCAGTTGGAGCATGGTTCTTGCTCTTTAAAGCAAGAGCAACCAATGCATTTGGAGAGGATTACATTAAGAAACATGCTGACGAATTAAAGAGATTTGCTCCTTATAGTGAGGCATCTGTTATTGGAACCTGTTTGAGAAACCATGCAATGCTTATTGAAATGGAAGCTGGACGTGGACCAATCTATATGCACACTGAAGAAGCTCTTCAGGCAGCAGCTCAGAAGATGGACAAGAAAGAGTTTAAGCAGTATATTGCTGAGGCATGGGAAGACTTCCTTGACATGTGTGTAACCCAGGCAGGACTTTGGGCATGCTTGAATATTGAGCCTGAAAAGGTTCCTTCTGAGATTATGCCTACTGAGCCTTATCTCCTTGGAAGCCATGCTGGATGTGCAGGAGCATGGGTATGCGGACCCGATGAAGATTGGGTTCCTGAAGAATACAAAGAGCCTTGGAAAGAAGTTGGACTTTACAATAGAATGACCACAGTAAAAGGACTCTTCTGTGCAGGAGACACTGTTGGAGCATCTGGACATAAGTTCTCCTCTGGATCTCATGTAGAAGGAAGAATTGCAGCAAAGGCAATGGTTAAGTTCTGTCTTGATAATAAGGATTATACTCCTACTATTAAAGAAACACCTGATGAACTCAAACAGGAAATTTATGGACCTTGGTATAGATTTGAGCAGTATAAGAATGCATCTACCCACTATGAGATTAATCCTAATTATCTCATTCCTCGTCACATTCAGGCAAGACTTATGAAACTCATGGACGAATATGTTGCAGGATGTTCCACCTTCTATAAGACCAACAAGATCATGCTTGAAAGAGGACTCGAGCTTCTCAGAATGCTCAAGGAAGATATGGAAGTTGCTGCTGCAAGAGACCTTCATGAGCTTATGAGAGCTTGGGAAAACAGACATCGTGTATGGACAGCAGAAGCACACTTACTCCACATTCTCTTCCGTGAAGAAACTCGTTATCCTGGATACTTCTACAGAGCAGATTATCCTGATCTTGATGATGCTAACTGGAGATGTTTCACTCTGTCCAGATGGGATCCTGAGACAAAACAGTGGACACTTGAGACCTATCCATATGTTCAGATCATTCCTGATCCTCTTGGACCGTAATATTAATTAGTTATAAGAGGAGGGGGCTTTAAAGCCCCCTCTTTTTTTATTTTTTGAAAATTTTATATTTTTTCAGAATAAAGCCCCCTTATGAGAGGGGGTTTTATTCTGAAAAAGAGAAGTAGGAGGGGATTATGGCGAATTCTACGATATTGGTAGTGGGGGGAGGGATAAGTGGAATTACTGCAGCTGTAGAAGCTGCGGAAGTTGGGTATGAAGTTATTATAGTGGAGAAAGAGCCGACCCTTGGAGGAAGGGTGGCTCAGTTAAAACATTATTTCCCAAAACTCTGTCCTCCAACCTGTGGACTTGAGATTAATTATAGGAGAATTAAAAGCAATCCCAAAATTAGTGTTTATACCATGGCAGAAGTAACTGAAATCTCTGGAGGACCGGGGAATTACAAAGTTAAAGTTAAGATAAGACCAAGATATGTTAATGAAAATTGCACTGCTTGTGGAGAGTGTGAAAAGGTCTGTCAGGGAGAGAGGGTTAGTGAATTCGATTTTGGTTTAAGGAAGACAAAGGCAATTTATTTACCGTCTCCTATGGCATTTCCTTTAAGATATGTGCTTGATAAAGATGCTTTAGCTCCTGGGGATCTTGAGAGAATAATGTCCGCGTGTAAGTATAATGCAATAGATCCAGACATGAAAGAGGAAGAGAAGGAATTTGAGGTTGGGGCTATTATATGGGCAACTGGATGGAAGCCTTATGATGCTACGAAACTTGATAATTTAGGATTTGGTAAATATGCAAATGTAATTACAAATATGCAGATGGAAAGATTGGCTTCTCCTTGGGGACCAACTGGAGGACAAATT
>CAZWTB010000191.1:0-3152 GCA_964636875.1 uncultured Thermodesulfatator sp. | reverse complement strand
TCAACTAAGAGCCATGTATAGAGGAGATAGAAGCAGAAAAGAAACCCTTGTTGAATACGGATTCAGATTGCCTTCTGCCCTTGACAACAGACCCCTTACTTTTGAAGAATTTGAAGAGCGTCTGAATCAGGTTATTTATGTTTCTGCAACTCCCGGGGACCATGAGATTGAAAAATCAGAAGGAAGAATAGTTGAACAGATAATCCGTCCAACAGGACTTCTCGATCCAAAAGTAGAAATCAGACCTTCTGAGAATCAGGTTGAAGACTTATTTTTTGAGATAAAGAAAAGAGCAGAAAAAAACGAAAGAACCCTTGTTTGCACCCTCACAAAAAGAATGGCAGAAGAACTTACTGATTATTATAAAGAACTTGGATTAAAAGCCTGCTACATGCACTCAGATTTAAAAACCCTTGAAAGAGCAAGGATAATAAGAGATCTTAGAAAAGGTATTTACGATGTTCTAATAGGAATAAACCTTCTTAGAGAAGGACTTGATCTCCCTGAGGTTTCTCTTATTGCAATTCTTGATGCTGATAAAGAAGGGTTTTTAAGATCTGAAAGGAGTCTTATTCAGATGATGGGAAGAGCTGCAAGGAATGTAAATGGAACAGCTATTCTTTATGCCCAGGAAATTACTCCTGCAATTAAAAAAGCAGTGGAAGAAACAGAGAGGAGAAGGAGAATTCAGGAAGAATATAATAAAAAACATGGGATAACTCCTCAGACAGTGATTAAGTCCCTTGATGATCCTCTTATGAAAATGGTTGAAGCAGATTTTGTGAATCTTGAAAGTATTATAGAAGTTGAAGAACACTTTGAAAGTCTTGAAGAGCTTAAAAAAGAGATAGAAAAAGTGGAAAAAGAGATGAAAAAAGCTGCAAAAAATTATGAATTTGAAAAAGCAGCAATTTTAAGAGATAGGCTCTTTACTTTAAAACAACTTGCTTTAGAATGGGAATAAAAACTTAAAAAGGACCTTTTATGCCGAGGTTACCAAAGACAAATCCCAGAGCAGTGGCTTTAAAGATTCTTATTCGCTGGGAGAAAGGTAAGCCCCTTCTTGACGAAATACTTTCTCAGGTTTTAACAAAAAGCGTGCTTCCAGATGAAAGAGATAGAGCAATGGTTGGAGAACTCGTAAATGGAGTGGTTAGACATCTTTATTACATAGATTTCGTTATTTCTCGTTTTTCAGAACATCCTCTTGAAAAAATGGATGCAGAAGTGAGAAACATTTTGAGGCTTGGAGTTTATCAACTTTTATACACCAGAATACCTGAGAGAGCCTGTCTTGCAGAATGTTTAAAGATCCTTTCTCATAGAAAAAGAGGAGACTGGATAAGAGGGCTCGTTAATGCGATTTTACATCGGGTTTGTGAAAATAAAAATAATCTGCCTGAACCACCGGACTTTAATCCTGTTTATTATCTTTCTGTAAAGTATTCGTTTCCTGAGTGGCTTGTAAAGAGATGGCTTGATAGATACGGATTTGAGGAAACTCAGGCACTTTTAAAAGCAAGTAATGAAAGGCCACCTCTTGTAATAAGGGTTAATCCTTTAAAAGTTACCAGAGAAAACTTTTTGATTTTTTTGCACAAGGAAGAAGTTCCTTCTGCAAAACCCTGTCCATATACTCCCTGTGGAATAATCCTGGATGGTTTTAGAGGAAAGGTAACAGAACTTAAAGCATATCACTTTGGCTGGATAAGTGTTCAGGATTCTGCAAGTCAGCTTGTAACTTTGCTTTTAAATCCAAAGCCAGGAGAAAAAGTTCTTGATGCCTGTGCAGGGGTTGGAGGAAAAACCACCCATATTGCAGAACTTATGGAAGATAAAGGAGTTATATGGGCTTTTGACTTATATCCCTGGAGACTTGAAAAACTTAAAGAAAACTTTAAAAGACTTGGATTAAAAGAACCCAGAGTTTTTCAGGGAGATGTGGTAGAAGAACTTGCTAAACTTGGAGCACCGAGGTTTGACAGAATCCTGATAGATGCCCCCTGCACAGGAACAGGAGTAATAAGGAAACATCCGGATATAAAATGGGCAAGAACAGAAGAAGATTTTATAAAAATACCAGAAAAACAGCTTAGACTTCTTGAAGGACTTGCTCCTTATCTGAAAAAAGGCGGGGTTATGGTTTATGCAACCTGCAGTCTTGAACCAGAAGAAAACGAAGAAGTAATAAAAAAATTTCTTGAAAAACATCCTGATTTTGAATTGGAAAATCCAGAAAAGATTCTTCTTAAAATCTGTCCAGAAAAAGTAAAAGTCCTTTGTGATGGAAATTACTTAAGAACATATCCTCACAAAGATAGTATGGACGGATTTTTTGTGGCAAGATTGAGGAAAAAAGTGGATTAAAAATGGAAAAAATTTTCACTCTTTTTAAAAAAGTTGAAACAGGATTAAATTACGCAATATTCGGTTATCCTCTTTACAAAGTAGTTCTTGCTCTTCTTGTTTTTATCTTTTTCCTGTTTTTAAGAAAACTTTTTCTTCTGGTAGTTGTAAGGCTTATAAAAAGACTTGCAAGAAGGACAGCTACAGAAATAGATGATAGAATAATAAGAGCTGGTTCAAAACCCTTCAGTCTTCTCATTGTAATAGCAGGTCTTTTTTTATCCTGTCTTATTCTCGGTATTCCACATGGCTACATGTGGAAATTTTTGAGGACTCTGTTTATAGTGGTGTGTGCCTGGACAATTTATAATCTGATTATCGAGTTTTCAGATTCTATTTACAGAATTTCTGAAAAATTTGGAAAGGACATTTCAAAAGAAATAGGCAATTTTTTAATAAAAGTTTTAAAAATATCTACTATAGGATTGGGAGTTCTTGCTGTTTTGCAGGAATGGGGGATAAATGTCAGTGCTCTTGTTGCTTCTCTTGGAATAGGAGGACTTGCATTTGCACTCGCAGCTAAGGACACCGTAGCAAACCTTTTTGGAGGATTGACTGTTCTTATAGATAAAAGCATGAAGGTGGGGGATTGGATAAAGATCGGAGATGTGGAAGGAATAGTTGAAGATATAGGTTTAAGAACGAGTAAGATCAGGACTTTTGAAAAAAGCCTTATAGTTATTCCCAATCAGTTTCTTGCAAATCAGTCTCTTGAAAACTTTTCAAGAAGAAATGTTAGAAGAATA
>CAZWTB010000190.1:0-6414 GCA_964636875.1 uncultured Thermodesulfatator sp. | reverse complement strand
GATTTGATATAGGAGCTGGCTTCAATCCGAGTTTCTCACATACATAAGCCTCTACTTCCATGGGCACATGCGCAAAAGTTCCCACTGCTCCTGAAATTTTTCCATAAGAAATTGTCTCAAGAGCAGATTTCAATCTTTTTCTATTTCTTTTCATTTCCTCATACCATAAAGCAAATTTCAACCCGAATGTAATGGGTTCTGCATGAATTCCGTGGGTTCTTCCTATCATAACGGTATCTTTATAACGAAAAGCATTTTCCTTTAAAACCTCAAGCAATTTTTCTACATCCTCAAGAATTATTTTCATTGCTCTTTTCATAAGCCATGCCATTGCTGTATCAAGCATGTCAGACGAAGTCATACCCATGTGAAGATATCTTGCAGAAGGACCTATAATTTCTGAAAGATGAGTCAAAAATGCTATCACATCATGGCGGGTCTCTTTTTCTATTTCCTCAATTCTTTTAACATTTTCCTGTGTAAAACCGTTTTCAAGATAGGGCTGTAATTTTTCTTTTATAATTTCGTAATCTTTTTCTGGAACCTTGCCGAGTTTATACCAGGCTTCACATGCATAAAATTCAACAAGCGCCCAGGCACGAAGTTTTTCTTCCTGACTCCATAACTGTGCCATAACAGGTCTGGTGTATCTCGGTATCATTCTGCTTCCTCCTTACTCCTTGATAATGCCCTTTTCTTTTAAAATCTCTATAAACCTATCCACCAGATCTTCTGGTTCTCCCTGATAAATTTTTCCTTTTAATTCAAGTTTCTTTTCATAAACATCTGCTACCCTTGTTGGTGAACCTGAGAGTCCAAGTTTATTTCTGTCAAGAGAGAGCTTTTCTGCGTCCAACTGTTCTGATTTTATATCTTCAAGTTTAAGAAGTCTTTTCAAAGAACACGGTCTTATGTAATCTATTTGAGTAGTTACTGCAATTACCGCTGGCAGGGAAATTTCCAGTTCTTCTTCTCCATAATCACTTTCTCTAATAACCACCAGATTTTCTCCTTCTTTCTTAATTTCTTTTACATTGGTAACAGACGGAATTCCTATAAGACTTGCTGTTTCAGGTGGAACCTGAGATGTTGCACCATCAAGAGATTGCATTCCCATAATAACAAGAGAAAAAGGAGAAAGTTTTTTTATTGCTCCTGCAAGCACATAACTTGTTGCCAGAGTATCCGAGCCTGCAAAAGCTCTATCACAAATAAGAACCGTTTTATCCACTCCCATAGCATAAACTTTTTTAAGCACATTTTCTGCATTGGGAGGACCCATGGAAATTGCCACTACTTCGGCTGAAAAAGCGTCTTTTAATCTTAAAGCCATTTCCACTGCAGATTCATCTGGAGGATTTAAAAGTAATTCTGTCCCTTCTCTTTTTAAAGTATGGGTTTCTGGATCAACTTTAACCTTTTCAGGATCTGGCACAGCTTTAATACACACTATTATCTTTTCCATTTTTTACCTCTTATTTGTAATATTTTAAAAGTTCTCTGGCAATGACATTTTTTTGAATTTCATTTGTTCCTTCATAGATCTGAAGACATTTTGCATCTCTGAAAAACTTTTGGACAGGATAATCTCTCATATAACCGAATCCTCCCATCATTTGAATAGCTCTTTCGCATATCCACATAGCTGTTTCTGTAGCAAAGTATTTTGCCATGGAAGAAGCAGATGAAATATCTTTTGCTCCGGAATCTATGTATCTGGCTGTGCTGTAAACCAGAGCTCTGCTTGCTTCAAGTTTAACAGCCATTTCTGCAAAAGTATGTCCAACTGCCTGAAAGTTGTAAACAGGTTGTCCGAATTGTATTCTTGTGGTGGCGTGTTTGAGAGAGATTTCGAGTGCGGATTGAGCTATTCCCAGAGCCTGAGCCCCTGCTCCACATCTCGCATAATCCAGAGTTTTTAAAGCAACTATAAAACCCATACCTTCTCTGGAAATAAGTCTATCCGCAGAAATTTTACAATCGTTAAAAAATAGCTCTGTTGTTACCGATGCCCTGAGTCCAAGTTTTTTTTCTTTTTTCCCCACTGAAAAACCAGGATCTCCCTTTTCAACTATAAATGCACTGGCTCCCCTTGCCCCTTTTGCAGGATCAGTAAGGGCTATAACAATATAAATATCCGCTATCCCTCCATTTGTTATCCATTGTTTCATTCCATTAAGAATATAAAAATCTCCATCTTTTCTGGCAGTAGTTTTTATAGCAAAAGCATCACTGCCTGCCTGAGGTTCTGTAAGAGCAAAGGCACATAACTTTTTTCCACTTGCTATATCAGGAAGATACCTTTCTTTTTGTTTTTTATTACCAAAAAGAAGAATAGGATATGAACCGAGAAATGAAGCTGCATAAGTTGTGGAAACCCCTGCACAGTAATAGGAAAGTTTTTCTACTGCAAGACACATTTCAAAAGAACCCCATCCAAGACCACCGTATTCCTCGGGAATTATAATTCCAAAAAGATCAGCCTGAGAAAGGGCTTTTATAGGAGTGGGATCATAAATTTCTTCTTCGTCCCATTTAAGAGCAAAGGGTTTAATATACCTTTCCCCTATTTCTTCTATTAGCTCAAGCATGGTTATATGCTTTTTTTCCAGAAAGTAGTTTATCATACCCCTGATCTCCTTAAAAATTTTTTATCACATTTTACTTTGAAATTAAATTGAAGCAAGACTTTTTAGTTCTTTTAACCAGCCTTCTTTTTCAAGTTTTTTCAAAGTTCTGGTAACAGTTTCTCTGGTAAGTCCTATTTCTTCTGCTATTTGTTTTTTTGAAGGCATTTTGAATTTTTCCTTTGTTATATACCCTTTTGCCATAAGAAATTCCAGATAACTTTTTATTCTTTCTTCTGCAGAAGGTATAGAAAGCAGTCGTATTTTTTCATTGGCAGTTCTTAAACGATTGCAACATTCCACAAGAACAGAAAGTGCACATTCAGGATGCTTTTTTACAGTAGAAAGGAAATTTTCCTTAGAAATTTCCAGTATTTCACAATCGGTTTTAGCTTCAATATTTGCAGAACGGGGAAGTCCTTCCAGAACAGACATTTCTCCAAAAAAATTACCTTCCTCAAGCACATTTAAAATAACCCTTCTTCCTCCTGGAGTATAAAGAACTACATCCACAAGTCCTTTTAAAATAAAATAAAAATTAAAACCTCTACTACCCTCCCTTAAGATAATTTCTCCTTTTTTAAACTTTTTAATCACTCCTTTATCTTTTAACTTTTCCATAAATTCCATCCACCTTTTTGCCTCCATCTCCTTACCACCTTTTTGTTTTTAGTTTTACTACTTTTTTCTGGTTTTGTCAATTTTACAAACAACATCAAAAAGAGGATTTTCTTTTCCCAAATTGAAATTTCTTTAAAAATGTTTATGATTTAAAACAATGGAAGAAGTTCAGAGAAGTTTTCTTTTTATTCCTTCTTCTGAAGAAAGCAAAACACGACTTGATCAGTTTTTAAAAAACAGGCTTCCTGAAATAAGCAGAAGCAGAATTCAAAAACTCATAGAGGAGGGTTATGTAAAGGTTTGCGGAAGGAATTCCAAACCGAGTTATAAAATTAAAACTGGTGAAAAAATTGAGGTAATTATTCCTCCTGAAAAAGAACCCGGGCTTGAGCCAAAGGATATTCCTTTTGAAATAATTTATGAAGACGAAGACATAGCAGTAATTAATAAACCTCCAGGACTGGTGGTTCATCCTGCTCCCGGGCATTCTGACGATACTCTTGTTCATGGACTGCTTTTAAAATTAAAAAATCTTTCTGGTATAGGAGGAAAGTTAAGACCCGGGATAGTTCACCGTCTTGATAAAGATACTTCCGGAATAATGGTGGTTGCTAAAAATGACTTTTCCCATACAAAATTAATAAATGCTTTTAAAAACCGAAAAATTCACAAAATTTATCTTGCTGTAGTTTACGGAGTGCCAAAAAAAAGTCATGGAAAGATAGAAGCACCCATCGGAAGACATCCTATAAATAGGAAAAAAATGGCGGTTTTAAAAACAGGTAAACCTGCGATTACCCTTTACAAAATTTTAAAAAAGTTTAATAAAGCAAGTCTTGTATGCGCAAGTCCTGTTACAGGAAGAACTCACCAAATAAGGGTTCATTTTTCTTACATAGGTCATCCTATCCTTGGAGATCCGATTTATGGAGGTTTGAAACATTCTGTTATTCTTCCTCAAAGAATTATGCTTCACGCATGTAAAATTACTTTTTTTCACCCGAGAACAGAAAAAAAATTAACTTTTTCAGCTCCCCTTCCAGAAGATTTTAAAAATTACCTCCTGAATCTTAAAAATTTATAATCAATACCTTTATGGTATAATACCTGTATGAAAACTTTTTTCGTTAAAACACTTGGGTGTAAGGTAAATCAGGTTGAAAGTTCTTACATTGCTGAGAAACTGCTTGAAAAAGGCTACACCTTAGCTTCAGAAAAAACCGCAGAAATCAAAATTCTTAACACCTGCGTTGTTACTGCAAAAGCTCAATCAGAATGCAGAAAAATTATAAAAAAATGGAAAAAATTACCTCACAAATTAATCGTGGTTGCAGGATGTTATCCTCAAAAATTTCACGAAGAAATACTCTCTCTTGCTAAAAAACATCAGATCAAAAACCTTCTTGTGCTTGGACAGATAGAAAAATTAAAAATCTCAGAAATTATAGAAAACTTAAATCCAGAAGAGCTTCCTCTTTTTAAGATAAAAGATGTATCCAGGAAAGTCTGCATGATACCTCTTAACTTTAAAAAATTTTTTAAACACTCAAGGGCTTTTATTAAAATTCAGGACGGATGTGATAACTTCTGTTCCTATTGCATAGTTCCCCATGTCAGAGGAAAACCAAGAAGCCTTCCTCTTCAGGAAGTCTTAAATCAAATAGAAAACTTTTTAAATCAGGGTTATCAGGAAATTGTTCTTACAGGCATTCATATTGGAAAGTGGGGAGAAGACTTTTATTCTCCCTTAAAGTTTTCTGATCTTCTTTATAAAATAGAGGAATTATTTGAAAGATACTCTCAGGCTACCGGTAAACTTTTAAGTCTGAGACTTTCTTCCATAGAACCAAATGAAATAAACGAAGACTTTTTAAACTTCGTAAAAACCAGCAGGTTTATTGCCCCACACTTTCACATTCCCCTTCAAAGTGGTTCTAATAAGATACTTAAATTAATGAGAAGAAAATATACAGGAGAAAAATACTTAGAGGTTCTTCAAGCACTATGGGAAGTTTTTCCACATGCAACTTTTGGAGCAGATGTAATAGTTGGATTTCCTGGCGAAGAAGAAAAGGACTTTAGAGAGACCCTTGAAATCGTGAAAAAAAGCCCTTTAAACTGGCTTCATATATTCCCCTTTTCTCCAAGACCTTTTACCCCTGCTGAAAAAATGCCAGACAGGGTGCTTCCTTCTGAAATAAAAAAAAGAGAAAAAATTTTAAGAGAAGTTATTTCTCAAAAAAGAGATGAATTTTTAAAAACCGAGGTCGGACAGGTAAGAAAAGTCGTGGTAGAAAAGTTTTTGTCTGAAGAAAAAGTATTTAAAGGGCTTTCTGAAAATTACATTCCTGTATATTTTAAAGGTTCGCCAGACAGGTTTAAAAAGGGAGAAATAGTTAAAGTCAGGTTTTTAGAAAAAACTGGAGAAGCGATGAAAGGAGAGGTAGTCTAAAAATTATCCTTTTATACATCCCATAGGAATTAATTTTGCCACCTTTTTAGTAAGTCCTGCTTTACAGGAAGATTCTATTACCAAGGTAACATCTTTATAAGCCTGAGGAGCTTCTTCTGCAAGTCCTCTTTTTGACTTTCCTATAACTATGATTCCTTTTTTTCTTAATTCTTCAACGATGTTTACTGCTCTAAAAGACTTTATTGCCTTGCTTCTACTCATAACCCTTCCTGCTCCGTGGCACGCAGATCCAAAAGCTTTTTCTTCTCCTTCTGCAGTTCCAACGAGTATATAAGAAGCTGTTCCCATTGAGCCTCCTATAATAACAGGCTGTCCCACATCTCTATAAGCAGGAGGTAATTCTTTTCTACCAGGTCCCCATGCTCTTGTAGCTCCTTTTCTGTGAACATAAAGTTTTTTCTTTTTTCCATTTACTTTATGATATTCAACCTTGCAGGTATTGTGACTTACATCGTAAAGAACTTTTAAATGAATTCTCGGAAAAAACTTTTTAAAAACCTCTCTGACGAGATGGGTTATCACCTGTCTGTTGGCAAGTGCGCAGTTTACACCGCATATCATAGCTTTAAAGTATTGCTGTCCTTCACGAGAATTAATAGGGGCGCAGACGAGTTCTTTTTCTTTAATAGGAATACCATATTTTCTTGCTGCTTTAGCAAGAACCGGAAGATAATCCGTTGCTATCTGATGTCC
>CAZWTB010000189.1:0-3238 GCA_964636875.1 uncultured Thermodesulfatator sp. | reverse complement strand
TCCAGAAGCTATAATACTCGTTCTGTGTCTTATTCCTTCTTCTCTAAGCCTTTTGTCAACTGCAGAAATAGCAAGTTCTATAGGAATTCCAATGTAATCTCTGAACATGGTGGGAGCAGCCCCTGTTCCACCTTTAAGTCCGTCTATAACAACAGCGTCTGCTCCTGCTCTAACTATACCAGATGCAATAGCAGCAACATTATGCACTGCTGCAATTTTTACAAAAACAAGCTTTTTGTATTCTGTTGCCTCTTTAAGTGCATAAATAAGTCCGCGCAGGTCTTCTATGGAATAAATATCATGATGAGGAGCAGGGGAAAGTGCATCAGAACCCACAGGTATCATTCTGGTTTTGGAAATTTCCTCTGTAACTTTTTCTCCGGGAAGATGTCCTCCTATTCCTGGCTTTGCTCCCTGTCCAATTTTAATTTCTATGGCAACTCCGGCGTTTAAGTAATCTACATGAAGTCCAAACCTTCCGGAAGCGCACTGCACTATGGTATTTGAGCCATATTCATAAAGGGATGCGTGAAGCCCTCCTTCTCCTGTGTTGTAAAGGGTTCCAAGGTCTCTTGCAGCTCTTGCAAGCCCCTGATGAACATGCAAACTTAAAGCACCAAAAGACATCGCAGCAAACATAATAGGAACTTCAAGCTTAATGAGAGGAGGGAGCTTCTTTTTTAAACGAAATTTTCCGTCAACCTCTTCAACTTCTACTGCCCCGGGTTTTGGACCAATGTATGTTCTTAGTTCCATTGGTTCTCTCAGAGGATCTATAGGAGGATTCGTAACCTGACAGGCATCTATTACAAGGTGATCAAAATAATTTTTAATAGGAACCGCACACCCTGTTGCACTTAAAAGAACCCCTCCTTGATCTGCCTGTTTGTAAATGTTTTTAATGAACCAGGGAGTCCAGTTAGCATGTTCTCTAAAGTCAGAAGGGTATCTTTTTATCTTTATAGCATCAGTTGGACACATTGCTTCACAGCGATGACATCCAACGCACTTGCTGTGATCTTCCTTCAAAATCTTTTTCTTTTCGTCCCAGATGTGAGCACCATAACTGCACTCCCTTACACATCTCCTGCACTTTATACATTTCTCAGGATCTCTTTCTATGTAAAAATCTGGATAGAATTTTGCAAACTCAGACTTTGCCATTAAACTCCCCCTTACCTTGACTTTGCTCAAACATTATACTATTTTTTTTTGTTTTTTCTACTTCTTTTCTCAGTTTTTCACCAATTTTTTAATCAATTTTTCAGAAATTTTTTTTAAAAGTTCTATTTTTTTCTTTTCTACTTTAAAAAACCTTTCAAGGTCTATACTTTCTTTTTTTAGCTCATCTTCGTAATATTCAATCCATTTTTTAACAATTTCGTCATCAACCTCAAGGTGAAACTGAAGTCCGATAGCATTTTTATAAACAAATGCCTGATTTTCGTATTTTTCAGAAGAAAAAACTCTTACCGCTCCTTCTGGTAGATCAAAAGTGTCTCCGTGCCACTGAAGAACCGTCAGTTCTTCAGGGAATTCCTCAAAATAGAAATGCTCCCCGGTTTTAAAAACTTTCATCCATCCCATTTCCTTTCCCTTTTCTCCCGAATAAACCTTTGCTCCAAGCACTTTTGCAAGCATTTGTGCTCCGAGACAGATTCCAACAAGAGGTATATCCTTTTTTAAAGCATTCTCCATGAGTTTAAATTCGTATTTTAAAAAAGGATATTTTTCTTCCTCATAAGCTCCCATGTATCCTCCAAGAACAAAAATAAGCTGATAACTTTCAACAGGCTCTTTAAGAGTTTCCCCCTCCGGGGTATCTAAATACTTTATAGAAAAGTTTTGATTTTTCAAAATTTCTTCAAAAATACCAAGGTCTTCCACTTTAACATGCCTTATTGCAAGCACTTTCTTTTCCACTTCTTTCCCCCAGCATCAAAGTTTTTCTACAAAACCGTTGGTAACAGGCATTCTCCAGTCTTTTCCAAAAGCCCTTTTAGTTATTTTTGTTCCAATCGGAGCTTGCTTTCTTTTATATTCAGCTTTTCTTATCATCTTTAAAACTTTTTCAACCACTTCTTTATCTCCCACCTTTTCAGCTATTTCTTCCATTCCCTTTCCTTCTTCAAGATAAAGCCTTAAAATTTCGTCAAGAACCTCGTAAGGTGGAAGCACATCCTGATCCTTCTGCTCTGGCTTGAGTTCTGCAGTAGGTGGCTTTTCAAAAATTCTTTCAGGAATAACAGGACTTACAGAATTTCTGTATCTTGCGAGTCTGTAAACCAGAGTTTTATAAACATCTTTAATAGGAGCAAATCCACCTGCCATATCTCCATAAATAGTGGTGTATCCTGTTGCAGACTCACTTTTGTTTGAGGTTGAAAGCACTAAATATCCCTCTTTATTGGAAAGATAAAAAAGAAAATTTGCTCTGATGCGTGCTTGAATATTTTCATCTGCTATACTGAAGTTTTCGTAGCCAAGTTTTTTTTTAAAAAGAGTTCTATAAGAGTTGAAAACCTGGGTTATGGGAAGTTCTATTAATTTAATATTTAAATTTTTAGCAAGCTCTCTTGCATCTTCATAGCTTTCTCTGGAAGTAAATTCAGAGGGCATAAAGATCGCAAGAACATTTTCTGCTCCAAGAGCATCAACCGCTATACATGCGGTAAGGGAAGAATCTATTCCTCCTGAAAGTCCAAGAACAGTTTTTTTAAATCCGTTTTTAAAAAAGTAGTCCCTGAGTCCAGTTATCAGAGCTTTATATATTTCTTCTTCAAAGCCGGGTTCTTCAGAAATTTTTCCTTTAAATTCTGGCAAGTTTCTTGGATCTTCTATTTTTAAATTTTGGACAAAGGGGAAACAGGGAGGTTCGTTCTGAGAGGAATAAAAAGGAGTTTCTCTGAGTCTTGGGTCAAGAAGTCTTAAGTTTTTTATATAGTTCGTATTCAGAGTAATTACGAATGCGTCTTCTTCAAACACTTTTCCTCTTACAAGGATGCTTCCGTCAGGGCTTATTACAAAGCTTCTTCCGTCAAAAACGAGTTCGTCCTGAGCTCCTGTAAGATTGACATACACAAGATAGGCAAGGTTGTCTTCTGCCCTTGCTTTTAAAAAGTTTAATTTAAATTCGGATTTTCCTGTGTAATAGGGAGAAGCATTTATGTTAAGGAGAATTTCTGCTCCACTTAATGCATAAAGTCTCTCAAGTCCTTCTGGATGCCAGATGTCTTCA
>CAZWTB010000188.1:0-14812 GCA_964636875.1 uncultured Thermodesulfatator sp. | reverse complement strand
CTTCTTCATCAAAAACAAGATTCCTGTAAGGTTCATCTGAAACAAGGTAAATTGTGGTGTTAAATTCCCTGCTCTTTTTTTCCAGAATTTCAGAAAGTCTTTTTAGTTCCTCTTCAGAATAAATCTGCCCTGTAGGATTGTTAGGAGAATTTATTAAAAATACTTTTGTTTTAGGAGTTATAGCAGATTCTATTGCATCAAAGTCAAGAGAAAAGTCTTTTTTGGTTGGAACAGGTCTGGGAACTCCCTGATGATTTTCCGTATAAAAAAAATATTCTACAAAAAAAGGAGAAGGAAAAAGCACTTCTTCTCCTGGATTTAAGAGAGTTTTAAAAATTACATTAAGAGCACCTGCAGCTCCGCATGTCATTATTATATCTTCTAATTTAAGTTTTACTCCCTGTTCTTTTGAAACCTTTTCTGCCATAATTTCTCTTACAAAAGGAAATCCTGCATTTGGCATATATCTGTGAAGTTCTGGTTTATAATCCTCTAAGAACTTTTTTAAAGCCTGTTTTACTTCCTCAGGTGGAGGTAAATCAGGATTACCAAGACTCAAATCAAAAACCTTATCTTCTCCGTGAAGTTTTTTTAATTTTATACCTTCTTCAAACATCCTTCTGATCCAGGAACTTCTTTCTATGTAGTTCTTAATTTGCTCAGAAATAGCCATTTGCAATCCCTCCTTTCTTTTCTGATTTAATTGTGTATTACTATCTGGCTTTTGTCAAGTTTATTTTAAATAACAAAATTGTATTGATTATTTTGGGTTATGGTTTTTAATAAAAATTTGAAATTTATTTGAAAGGTGTATTAAAGGAGGTTAGGATGAGATGGAGTAAGGCTTTTATTCCCACTTTAAGAGAGGATCCTGCAGAAGCAGAAGTAATTAGCCATAAGCTTCTTTTAAGAGCAGGTATGATAAGAAAACTGGCTTCAGGAATTTATAATTTTTTACCTCTGGGTTTTCGAGCTTTGAAAAAAATAGAAAATATAGTAAGAAACGAGATGAATAGAGCAGGTGCTCAGGAAGTGCTTATGCCTCTTGTTCAGCCTGCAGAACTCTGGAAAGAAACCAATAGATGGGAACTTTATGGAAAAGAACTTCTTAGATTTAAGGATAGAAAAGATCACGATTTCTGTTTGGGTCCAACACACGAAGAAGTAATTACAGATATGGTCAGAAGGGACGTAAAATCTTATAAAGATTTACCTTTAATTCTTTATCAAATAGCAGTAAAATTTCGAGATGAAATTCGTCCACGCTTTGGAATTCTCAGGGCAAGGGAATTTATTATGAAAGACGCTTATAGTTTTGATGCAGATGAAAAAGGGCTTGAAGAAAGTTATCAAAAGATGTATGAAACATATTGCAGAATTTTTCAGGAGTGTGGATTAAATTTTAAAGCAGTTGAGGCACACACAGGTGCAATAGGGGGAGATGTTTCTCATGAATTTATGGTTATTGCTGAAACCGGAGAAGACATCCTTGCCTTTTGTGAAAATTGTGGCTACGCGTCGAATGTAGAATTAACCCCTGCTATTTCTCCTGAAGAAAAATTTGAGGAAGAAGAAAAGCCTCTGGAAAAAGTTTATACTCCTGGAGTAAGATCCGCACAGGATGTTGCAAAATACTTGGGGATGCCGGTTTCAAAAATCACCAAAACTCTTATTTATATTCTGGATGAAAAAGAAGCCATTGCAGTGTGTTTGAGAGGAGATCATGAAGTAAACGAAATAAAACTGGAGAAACTCTTTCCAGAAAAGTCTATAAGAATGGCAACAGAAGACGAAGTAAAAAAAATAGTAGGAGCAAGCCCGGGATTTATAGGACCAAAAGGATTAAAACTTAAAATAATTGCAGATAAATCCCTTGTTAATTATCCTAACTTTGTTATAGGTGCTAATGAAGATGAATATCACCTTGTAAATGTTAACATGGGAAGGGACTTTAATCCCGATATAATAGCAGATATAAGAAAAGCATCTGCAGGAGATTTATGCCCCAGGTGTGGAAAACCTCTGAGTTTCACTAAAGGTATAGAGGTAGGACACATCTTTAAACTCGGAGTAAAATACAGCCTCCCTATGAAGGCTTTTTTTCTTGATAGAGATGGTAAACAAAAACCTTTTGTAATGGGATGTTATGGTATAGGAGTTAGTAGACTTCTTTCTGCAACCATAGAACAAAATCATGATGAAAATGGAATAATTTTTCCCTGGAAGATTGCTCCATATCAAATAGCCATAACCTATCTTAAAGATTCTCTCAGAGAAAAAGCAGAAATACTTTATGAAGAACTTTCAAAAATCTGGGATACCATTCTTGATGATAGAGACGAAAGACCCGGAGTTAAGTTTAAAGATATGGATCTTGTTGGAATTCCTCTTCAGATTATATTTGGAAAATCCTTTGAAAAAGAAAGCAAGGTGGAAATAAAAATCAGAAAAACAGGAGAAAGATTTTATTTAAGACCCGATGAGATAAAAGCACGTGTTGAGGAAATTTTCGAAAAGAAATAAATTTGAAAAAAATGGAAGAAATTGTTATAATAGGGTTTAAATAAACCCACGGAGCAAAAATGTGAAAGAAATCGCATGGGATATAGAAATTAAGAAAAATTCTTTCCCTTTTGATGTATCAGAATTTAAAGTTGTGCAAACGCATATTTCCTGGGTTTTTATAACTCCGGAACTGGTTTATAAAATAAAAAAACCGGTAAACTTTGGATTTCTGGATTTTACCACCCTTGAGAAAAGAAAGTTTTTCTGTGAAAAAGAAGTAGAACTTAACAGGAGACTCTGTCCTGATCTTTACTTAGGAGTTGTCCCGATAGTAAAAATAGGTGAGGAATTTTTCTTTGAAAAAGACGGAGAAGTAGTTGAATACGCAGTAAAAATGAAAAGACTTCCTGAAGAAGGAATGATGCAGGAACTCTTAAGAAAAAATCAGATTGAAAAACCTCACATAGACCTGATAAACGAAGTGCTTGTTCCTTTTTATAAAAAAGCAAGAGCAGACGAAAAAGTAGCAGAATACGGAAAAATAGAAGTTGTTTCTTATAATACAGAAGAAAACTTTTCTCAAACTAAGGACTTCGTTGGAATTGCCATTTCTCAAGAAAAATATGACTTTATAGTAAGTTATACGAGAAACTTTATAAAGGAAAACCAGGAACTTTTTGAAAAAAGAATAAAAGAAGGTTTTATAAAGGAGGGACACGGAGATCTTTATTCAGCCAATATCTGTTTTGATGATCTTAAAAAAGTTTATATTTTTGACTGCATAGAATTTAATGAAAGATTTAGATGCGGGGATGTGGCTTCTGAAATAGCTTTTCTTTCTATGGATCTTGATTACTATGGACTTTTTGATCTTTCAAATTACTTTGTTGAAACATATATTGAAAAAAGTCAGGATTTTGAATTAAAGAAACTTCTTGATTTTTACAAATGTTACAGGGCTTATGTAAGAGGTAAAATAGGCTGTTTTACCTGGGCAGGTCTTCAGGATGAGAAAGAAAAAGAGAAAATGCTTGAATCTGCAAGAAAGTATTTTGATCTTGCCTATTTTTATGCAGGAGGAACTCCCAGGGTAATAATATTTTTTGGACTTCCAGGCACAGGTAAAAGTTTTCTTGCTAATAAACTTCTAAAAAATTTTCCAGCTGTTTATATCGCTTCAGATGTGGTAAGAAAGAGACTTCTTAATCTTGATCCTTCCAAACATTATTATGCAGAATTTGAGAAGGGTATTTATTCTCCTGAAATGACGGACAAAACCTATAAAAAGATGTGCGAACTTGCCAAAAAGGAACTGCTGTCAGGAAGGGATGTAATTCTTGATGCTACATTTAGGGATAGGAAATATAGGGAACTTCTTAAGGAGGAATTAAAAAATATAAGGTGTGAAATTTACTGGGTGTGGTGTGTTGCAGAAGATGAGGTTGTTAAAGAAAGGATTGAAAAAAGAAAGCAAGAAGAAACACCTTCTGATGCACTCTGGGAAATTTATCTTTCTCATAAACAGAAATTTGAAGAACCTCAACCAGATAAAAGACTTCTGAAGCTTGATACTTCAGCAGATTCAGAAGTTCTTCTTCAAAAAATTCTCAAATTTTTAAAAAATTAATTTTTTCCATCCCTTGTCTTTTAAAAACGAATGATTATTTTTTGAGGTAAACTTAATCAGGTTGTTAAAAAAAATCTTAGAAGGGAGGTGGAGGTATGAAGATCAAACCTTTGTATGATCGTATTCTTGTTCAGCGAATTGAGGAAGAGGAAAAAACAGAAGCAGGAATTATTATTCCAGATACTGCAAAAGAAAAACCTATAATGGGTAAAGTAATTGCAGTTGGAGAAGGAAGAATTCTGGAAAACGGGCAGAAACAGCCTTTAACAGTAAAAGTAGGAGATAAGATACTTTTCAGTAAATACGCAGGTACAGAAATTAAGATAAAAACTGAAGAATATCTTATTATGAGAGAAGATGATGTGCTTGCTATTGTGGAAGAGGAATAAAAAATAAAAAAAATTTAAAGGAGGTGGAGAGATATGGCTGCAAAGGAGATTATTTACGGAGCTAATACCAGGGAGAAGATTTTAGCAGGAGTGAATAAACTTGCAGATGCTGTTAAAGTTACCCTTGGTCCAAAAGGAAGAAATGTAATTTTAGAAAGATCTTTTGGTTCACCTTTAATTACTAAAGACGGAGTAACTGTTGCAAAGGAGATAGAGCTTGAGGATAAGTTTGAAAACATGGGAGCTCAGATGGTAAAAGAAGTTGCTTCAAAGACAAGTGATGTAGCTGGAGACGGAACCACCACAGCTACAGTTCTTGCTCAGGCAATCTTTCAGGAAGGAATTAAACTTGTTGCTGCTGGTATTAATCCAATGGCAATAAAAAGAGGAATTGATAAGGCTGTAGATGCAGTTGTAAAAGAACTTGAAAAAATTGCTCAGCCCTGTAAATCCCGTCAGGAAATTGCTCAGGTTGCTACAATTTCTGCAAATAATGATGAAACTATTGGAAATCTCATTGCAGATGCAATGGATAAGGTTGGAAAAGAAGGAGTTATTACAGTAGAAGAATCCAAAGGACTGGAAACTTATCTTGAAGTTGTTGAAGGAATGCAGTTTGACAGAGGATATATTTCTCCTTACTTTGTAACAGATGCTGAAAAAATGGAGTGCGTTCTTGAGGAACCTTATATTCTTGTGCACGACAAGAAGATCAGTGCTATGAAAGATCTTTTACCACTTCTTGAACAGGTAGCTCGTGCAGGAAAACCGATTTTGATTATTGCAGAGGATGTGGAAGGAGAAGCTCTTGCAACACTCGTGGTAAACAAACTCAGGGGAGTTCTTAACTGTTGTGCTGTAAAAGCTCCTGGATTTGGTGAAAGAAGAAAAGCAATGCTCCAGGATATTGCTATACTTACTGGAGGAACCTTTGTTTCTGAAGAACTTGGAATGAAACTTGAGAATGTTCAGCTTAAAGACCTTGGAAGAGCAAGAAGGGTTGTGGTAACAAAAGAAACCACAACCATTATTGATGGAGCCGGTAAAAAAGAAGATATTGAAGCCCGTATAAAACAGATTCGTGCTCAGATAGAAGAAACCACCTCTGACTATGATAGAGAAAAACTTCAGGAAAGACTTGCCAAACTCGTTGGTGGAGTTGCAGTAATTTATGTAGGAGCTGCAACTGAAACAGAAATGAAAGAAAAGAAGGCAAGGGTAGAAGATGCCCTTAATGCAACTAAAGCAGCTGTTGAAGAAGGAATTGTTCCTGGAGGTGGAACTGCTTATATTAGATGTCTCTCTGTGCTTGATGAAGTAAAAGTTGACGGAGATGAAAAATATGGAGTTGAAATAGTAAGAAGAGCTCTTGAAGCACCACTTCGTCAGATTGCAACCAATGCAGGATTTGAAGGTTCAATAATTGTTGAAAAAGTAAAAGCAGAAAAAGGAAACAATGGATTTGACGCTTCTACAGGAGAAATTAAAGATCTTGTAAGTGCCGGAATTATTGATCCTAAGAAAGTTACTCGTTGTGCTTTGCAGAATGCAGCATCTATTGCAGGACTTCTGCTCACCACAGAAGCTATGGTAGCTGAAAAACCTAAAAAAGAAGAAAAAGGTCCTGCTATGCCAGGAGGTGAATTCTAAATAAACTATAAAAAAGAGGGGGGGCCTCCCCCCTCTTTTTATTTTTCTATGAAACGGTCTATTTTTTTTATATTGTTCTGTTTCCTTCTAATAAATGTATTTAAATTATATGCTTATAAAGTAATTTATTTGAAAGTTGTACCTTTTAAAATTACTCTTCAAGAATACGCTTTTCTTAAAGATGCTTTAAAAAAGCTTCTTTGTGACAGGATTTATCTTCCTGGAAGAATTGTTCTGGTTAAGGATTCTGAAAAAATTTTACCCAATTATTTAATTAAAGGAGAGGTGGATTTTTTAAATAATGCAACAGGAATTATTAAAGTAAATGTAATAAACTTAAAGACGCACAAAAAGAACTACTTTGAGGAATATTTTGAGGATCCTTCGGAGATTATATTTAAAATATGCGATATTTCTCAAAGAATTAAAGACTGGCTGGGTAATCAAAAGGAGATTTATTATAGAATAAATCCTTATGATATTCTTAAGGAAATTAACAGGTTAAATGGAACGCGCCAGCAACATCCTGGTTCTGAGAATAAAGTTCATTAAACCGTAAAACAGCAGAGGAAGTAGGAGAAGCTTCCAGTTTAATGTTTAGTTCTTTTGCCTTTTTTTCAACTTCTGGATGCACTTTCATTACTCCGTAGGCACCGGTTCCCACTATCAGAAATTTTACGCCAGAGTTCCAGACTTCTTCAAGATCTTCAACCTGAAGCAGATGTCCTTCCTTTCTCCACCAGTTTGAAATTATCTTCTCACCTTTAGCAGTTTTTATGATAATAAGATCCTTATTATAAGACTTATTTTTAAAAACAAGATGCCCGAATGTGTAGTTATTTATCATTTTTTAAGCAGCAAGACTTAATTTTTCTTCTGCTTCTTTTTCCTGTTGTTTTAAAGCTTCTGTTCTAAAGTGAGTAATAAGAGCATCTATAAATTCGTCGAGTTCTCCATCAAGGACTTCAGGAAGATTATAGACTGTCATTCCTATTCTGTGATCAGTTACTCGATTTTGAGGAAAGTTATAGGTTCTAATTTTTTCACATCTTTCCCCGGTTCCTACCTGAGCTTTTCTTTCTTTTTGAATTTTTTCATTCTGTTCTCTGAGAGCAAGTTCGTAAAGTTTTGCTCTAAGGATTTTAAGAGCAGTGGCTTTATTTTGATGCTGGCTTCTTTCATTTTGACAGCTAACCACTATACCTGTTGGAATATGAGTGATTCTTACTGCACTTTCGGTTTTATTTACATGCTGTCCACCATGTCCACTTGCCCTCATGGTTTCAATTTTTAAGTCTTCAGGACGGATTTTCACTTCTACATCGTCCACTTCAGGAAGAACAGCTACTGTAATGGTGGATGTATGAATTCTACCGGAGCTTTCTGTAACAGGAACTCTTTGCACTCTGTGAACACCACTTTCGTATTTCAACCTGCTATAAGCTCCTTTACCCTCGATTTTTGCTATAACTTCTTTAAAACCTCCAAGACCTGTGGGATTGGCATCAAGGATCTCAAACTTCCAGTTATTTTTTTCTGCATAACGCTGATACATTCTGAGAACATCTGCTGCAAATAAAGCAGCTTCCTCTCCGCCTGCTCCAGCCCTTATTTCCAGAATAACATTTTTTTCGTCATTGGGGTCTTTGGGAAGCAAAAGAACTGGTAACCTCTTTTCCAGCTCTTCAAGCCTGTCTTCCAGAACTTTTAACTCTTCTTTTGCAAGTTCAACAAGTTCTTCGTCGTCTTCCTCTTCTATAATCTGCTTGTTATCCTGAATCTCTTTTATGACCTTTTTGTATTCTCTAAAGGTCTCCACAATCTCAGAAAGTTCTGCATGCTCTTTGGCAAGTTTGGCATAGGTTTTAGAATCAGAAATAATTTCAGGATCTCCCAATTTTTGAGAAATCTCTTCAAATCTCTTTTCTATAGTTTCAAGCTTGGAAAGATAAAAGTTGGCAAGTCCCATTTTTTACTGCCTGTTCTGTTCCAGTTTTTTGTAAAAATCCGCGTATTTCTTTTTAAATTTTTCTATTCTACCTTCTGTATCTATAAATTTTGCTTCACCTGTATAAAAAGGATGACATTTTGAGCATATCTCAACTTTTATTTCAGGCTTGGTAGAACCTACTCTAAATTCATTTCCGCAAGCACATCTTACCACTGCGTCTGGATAATATTTGGGATGAATGTCCTTTTTCATTATTTCACCTCTCTTTTTATTTTAAAATAAAAAAATGGCGCCCCCGGAGGGACTCGAACCCCCAACCTACGGCTTAGAAGGCCGCTGCTCTGTCCAATTGAGCTACAGGGGCACCTCCCACTCTGCTCATAATATAATATAATTTTCCATTTTGACAAGAGGGGTTTTAGGAGTATAATATTAACATGCAAATAACCCTGGATATGTTTTTCGAAAAAATAGAAGAAAAAATAACACCAATCTTTAAAAGTGATTTCCCATGGGACTCTCTTAAACTGTTAAAAGAATTTCTCAATGATACAGTGGAAGTTCTACCCTCAAATTTCCCTGTAAACTCCCCTGTTCAGGAATCCTTTTTACTTGTTGAAGAAGAAATCATTCCGTTAAAAGAACTCGAAAAAACAGAAGAAGGTTTTTTTTATAAGGGAGAATTGGTCGAAGGAGCTCTGATACATGCGGGAGCTGTGTTTCTCAGTAAAAAAATTAAATTTGAAAAAGGAGTAATTGTGGAACCTTTTGCCTATGTAAATGGACCTGCTTACTTTTCTGAAAAAACCCAGATAAGACACGGTGCTTATGTAAGAGGAAGTGTTTACACTGGGAAAGGAGCAGTTATAGGACATACTACAGAGGTGAAAAATAGTATATTTATGGCAGAAGCTAAAGCTGCTCACTTTGCTTATGTAGGTGATAGTATCCTTGGAAAGAATGTAAATCTCGGTGCAGGAACCAAACTCGCAAATCTTAAGTTTACTAAAAAAGAAATAATTTTAAAATATCAGGAAGAAACATACAAAACAGGGCTTAGAAAATTTGGAGCAATTCTTGGAGACGAATCTCAAACCGGATGTAACTCAGTCCTTCAACCAGGAACAGTTCTGGGAAAAAGATCCTTTGTATTTCCTGCCAAAACCGCAGGACCGGGAATTTTCCCTCCCAGAACCAAAATAAAATAATAAAATCAGGTTTTTAAAAAATATAGAAAAAATGGAGGAATAAGTAATGATAAATCTGGAAAAGGAAATTTTTGAAAAAAGTAAAATTACAAAAAGAAAGAAATGGGAATTTTATGTGGACTTCCCCAAATTTACTCTATTTCTTGACATAGAAACTGAGGGACTTTGTAAAGAAAAAAACGATATAACTTTAATAGGAATTTATGTTAATAATAATTATTATCCTTTTATAAAAGGTTTTAATTTAGAGAAAGTGGTGAGATGGCTTGAAAATTATCCTATATGGGTTACTTTTGGGGGTGATAACTTTGATCTTCCTTTTATAAGAAAGAAGTTTCCCTATCTGCAGAATCCTCTTGTTCATATAGATTTATTTTTTTTAACCAGGGAGGCTGGTTTAAAAGGAGGATTAAAGAAAATAGAAAAAGCTCTCGGGATAAGTAGAGAAACCGAGGGGCTTAATGGATACGATGCAGTAAAACTCTGGAGAAGGTGGACAGAAAAAAGAGATAAAAAAGCTCTTCAAAAATTAATTCTTTATAATAAAGAAGATGTTATAAACTTGAAAAAGATTCTGGATTACTTGATAGAAAGGTTTTCCCAAATAAAAAAGTAAGGAGGTGTTATTTTTATGAAAAATCCTCAGAAGTTACAGATTGTGCTTTTATTAATTATTGCTTTTTTACTGGGGGTTATAAGTAAAAACTTATGGCATCAGACCCGACATATTGGTCCCCGGGAAGTAGTAGCAGTTGATAAAAAGGATTACTGTAAAAAGTGTCTTAAACTTGCTCAGGAACTTTCAGATGCGTTTTCTTATATTGCAGAAAAGAGTGCACCTGCGGTTGTTTACATAGAAACAGAAAAAGTTGTTACTGCACCTTTAAATTTTCCTTTTGATTTTTTCGGAGATGACTTTTTTAAAAGATTTTTTGCTCCCCCCCGTTACAGAGAAAGAGGAGCTGGTTCAGGATTTATTATCTCACCGGATGGTTACATAGTTACAAATAATCATGTTATTCAGGGAGCTCAGAAGATCACTGTAAAACTTGCTGACGGAAGAGTGTTTAAAGCCAAAGTAGTAGGAACTGATCCATTTTCAGACATAGCTCTGATAAAAATAAATGCTAAAAACCTCCCCACACTTCCTCTTGGAAATTCAGATCTTCTGCGAATTGGAGAATGGGTTATAGCTATAGGAAATCCCTTTGGACTTACTCACACTGTTACAGTTGGAGTAATAAGTGCTAAAGGAAGAAGCGGAATAGGAATAACAGACATAGAAGACTTTATTCAAACAGATGCAGCAATTAATCCTGGAAATTCTGGAGGACCTCTTTTAAATTTGAAGGGGGAAGTAATAGGAATGAATACTGCTATTTTTACAAAATCCGGTGGTTATATGGGAATAGGTTTTGCCATTCCTATAAATATAGTGAAAACAGTTGTTCAACAATTAAAAACCAAGGGCAAGGTTGAAAGAGGTTTCCTCGGTGTGGTTATTCAGGATCTTACACCTTCACTTGCAAGGGAACTCGGGGTTAATGTGAATCAGGGTGTCCTTATTACCGAGGTTATGCCTCACTCTCCTGCAGCAAAAGCAGGCTTGAAGGTTAAAGATGTTATAATTGGATTTAATGGAAAAAGAATTAAAAATGCCTCAGAACTTAAAAGCTTTATTCTGCTTACAAAACCAGGAACCTGGGTTACTCTTGATGTAATAAGGCATCATAAACATCTTAAAATTAGAGTAAAAATAGGAGCTCCTAAAAAGTATTACTTTGTTTCCAGAGCAGAATATCAGGAATTAAATCAGTTTCTTGAAGAAATAGGTATAAAAGTCAGTGCTATTACTCCTTCTATAGCAAGAAAGTTTGATATTTCTCCTTCTGCAAAAGGTGTAGTAATTACTGAGGTTATTCCTGATACCCCTGCAGATTACGCAGGACTTAATCCCGGGCTTATTATTGACGAGGTTAATCAAAAAAGAATAAAAAATCTGAGAGAATTTTACAGAGCTTTAAGACCCTCTTTAAGGACTCATAGAGTTCTCTTTGGAATAAGAACACCAAAAGGAAGATTTTACATAACTTTGAGCGTAGAATAATAAAAATGAAAAAAATTTTAGTCTTATTTATGGCAGGGATCTTTTTTCTGATCCCTGCCTTTTCTTTTTCAGAAATCCTTATTGATAAAATAGTTGCAGTAGTAGGTGATAAATATCTTACCCTTTATCAACTTAATAAACTCTGTTTACCTTTTTTTAAAAGGATTCCCGAAGATCTACCTGAAAAAACCAGAGAAGAACTTAAAGAAAAAATAAGAAAAGAGGTTTTAAAAGGTTGGATAGAAGATGCAGTGGTAAAAATAGAAGCTGAAAAATTTGGATTAAAAGTAAGTGATGAAGAGGTAAAACAGGTTCTTGAAAAGGAAATAGAAGCAAGAGGCGGTAGAAAAAATTTTTACAGATTTTTAAAACAACAGGGATTAAGTTATCAGGAATATTTTAGAAAACTTAAAGAGAATCTTGTGAAAATAAAACTTATTCAGTATATAGTGCATGAAAAGGTAATGGTAACAGAACAGGAGCTAAAAAAAGCTTATCAAAATTATATAAAAGAATATAAGTTTAAAAAAGGATATGAATTATCTTTACTTTTAATTCATTCCGATAGAAAAGTTGCTTATGAAATTTATAGAAAAGTTTTAAATGGTAAGAGTTTTCGTCAGATTGCAAAGGAATATTCTAATTATGTGGATTTTGTAGAAAAGGTGAGGGTAAAGAAAAGCGAGCTTGCAAAGGAGATTTTACAGGAATTGAAAGAAGTAAGTGAAGGAGGGATAACCCCTCCGGTGAAAGTAGATGATACTTATGAAATTATAAAAGTTTTAAAGGTATTTTCAGGAAAACCGCCTTCTTTTTCTCAGATAAAAGAATATCTTTATAAAAAAATTTATAATGAAAAAGCTCAGAGATTTCTTGAAAAATGGATAAAAGAACTCGAACAAAAGCGTTATATAAGAATTTATCTTTAAATATGATTTATACACTTGAAGCCTGTGTGCTGGGGAAGGAAAAAATAGGAGAAATAGATTATCTTGTTAAATTTTTAACAGAAAAAGGAAAGGTTCTGGCAATTGCAAAAGGTGCACAAAAAAGCAGAAGAAGATTTATTAATGCTTTAGAGGAATTTAATGTTATAAAAGGAACTTTTAGAAAGACTTCAAAGGGAAGATTTCCAATTTTAGAATCGTGTGATATTCTTTTTATTCCAGAGAGAATCAGAAGTGATTTTAAAAGTTATATTTTTTTTTCTTATGCAGGGGAGTTGGTGGAAAAAGTAAGTTTTGAAGGTCTTGGTGCAGAATATTATGAATTTTTTAAAAAATTTTTATTAGAATTCGAGGAAAAGGAAATTTTAAAAGTATTAAAACCCTATTTTGAAGTCAGGATGCTTGAGTTTCTGGGATGGTTACCTGAATTAAGGCGATGCGTAAAGTGTGGTTATACTCCGAGAAATATTTTTTACTTTTCTGTACTTGAAGGAGGTATTTTATGTTTTAATTGTAAGAACGGATCCGGTTTTGTTCTGGAAAAGGAAGTGATTGAGGTTCTGAGGAAGCTTTTAAATACTCCTCCGAAATACGAGTTTTTGGACGAATTAGAAAAAGAATTGAAGAAGAAAAAAGAAATTGTAAGAAAAGTGTGGAAAATTAGTGAAGATCTGGTGAAATTCTTTTTGCCTTTTGAAATAAATTCTTTAAAATTTTTAGAGGAAGGGATATTTGAGGGAAGATGAAGCATCTTAATGAGTTATTTCTGGAAGAGAAACAGTATGTTCTTGAAGGTCTTGCAGCAAAGGAATCCTGGAGATTATTTAAAATCCTTGCAGAATTTGTGGAAGGTTTTGAGGTTTTACCAAGATTTTATCCTGCAGTAACTATTTTTGGTTCTGCAAGAACCCCTCCTGATCACCCGGACTATAAAAAAGCAGAAGAACTTGCTAAAAAACTGGTTAAAACCGGTTTTTCTATAATAACAGGTGGTGGTCCTGGTATAATGGAAGCAGCCAACAAAGGAGCTTCTGAAGCAGGAGGAAATTCCATAGGCATCAATATAAAACTTCCCCTTGAACAGGAACCCAATCCCTATGCCAATGTAAAACTTGAGTTTCGTTACTTTTTTGTCAGAAAGGTAATGATGGCAAAGTATTCAGTTGCTTTTGTATTTTTCCCCGGAGGTTTTGGAACCCTTGATGAAATGTTTGAGGTTTTAACACTGGTCCAGACAAAAAAAATTCGTCCTGTTCCTATAGTCCTTATGGATACAGAATTCTGGAATCCTGTTTATGAATGGTTCAAAAATGTTTTAATAAAAAACGGAAAGATTTCTCAGGGAGATGTGGAATTGTTTAAAATAATGGATACCCCGGAAGATGTGGTAAAATACATAACTGAAAATCTGTGGATTTAAAAGAAAAAATGAAACATCTTATTGATATATATTCACTTTCCAGAGAGGAAATTGAAGAATATCTTGTTCTTGCTGAAAATCTAAAAGAGATTTTATTCAGACCCATTCCCAAGGTTCCCACTCTTAGAGGAAAACTGGTGGTGCATCTTTTTTATGAACCTTCTACACGAACCCGATTTTCCTTTGAAAAAGCAGCTAAGGTGCTTTCTGCAGATACCTTAAATTTCACTGCCAGGGGAAGCAGTATTGAAAAAGGAGAAACCCTTCTCGATACTGTAAAAAACCTTAGAGCACTGGGGGTAAATCTTTTTGTTATAAGACACCCGTGTGCAGGTGCTCCTTATTTTATTTCTAAAAACATAGATGTTCCTGTAGTAAATGCAGGAGACGGCACTCATGAACACCCCACTCAGGCACTCCTCGATCTTTTAACAGTTAAAGAAAAACTCGGAACCATTTCAGATCTTAAAGTTGCAATTATAGGAGATATAAAACACAGCAGAGTTGCTCATTCAGACATATTTGCCTTTCAAAAATTTAATTCCGAGGTTGTTGTAGCAGGACCTGCTCTTCTTTTACCTGAACCAAAAGAACAGACATTTTTTGAAATAGCAAAAGGTAAATTTAAAATATTATACAAAATAGAAGAAGCAATCAGGGATGCAGATGTTATTATAGCTCTCAGGGTTCAGAAAGAAAGACACGGTAAATCTGTTCTTCCCAGTTTTTACGAATATCATAGATTTTTCGGTTTAAAACCCGAACATTTGGAATTGATTAAACCATCTGCCATTCTTATGCATCCCGGTCCTATTAACTGGGGAGTTGAGCTTTCCTCAGCACTTGAGAACTACGAGTTTCAAGTTATCCTTGATCAGGTTGAAAACGGAGTTGCAGTAAGAATGGCAGTCCTTTTAAAACTCCTTGCAGGAGAATAAAATGAAACTTCTTATAAAAAAAGCAAGAATCATAGATCCTGTTTCAGGGATGGATATGATAGGAGATGTT
>CAZWTB010000187.1:0-1588 GCA_964636875.1 uncultured Thermodesulfatator sp. | reverse complement strand
ATAGAAAGAGTTAAGTTCGTTCCTCCCTGGGGTAAAAATAGACTTTACTCAATGCTTGAAAAAAGACCTGACTGGTGTATTTCAAGACAGAGAGTCTGGGGAGTTCCTATTACAGTTTTTAAGTGTGCAAAGTGCGGAACTATTTTAAAAGATTTTAAGTATTACGAAAAAGTGATTTCTATTTTTGAAAAAGAAGGTTGTGACCCCTGGTTTGAAAAAACTGCAAAAGATCTACTGCCACAGGGAACTGTCTGCCCTGAGTGTGGAAATTCTGAATTTGAAAAAGAAAGTGACATTTTAGATGTATGGTTTGATTCTGGTGTTTCTCTTGCAGGTGTTCTTGAAAAAAGAGGAGACCTTCTTTTTCCAGCGGATCTTTATCTTGAAGGATCTGATCAGCATAGGGGATGGTTCCACAGTTCACTTCTCTGCTCTGTTGGAACAAGGGGAGTCCCTCCTTACAGAGGAATTCTGACTCACGGTTTTGTAGTGGATGGTCAGGGAAGAAAGATGTCTAAAAGCCTGGGAAATGTTATTCATCCTCAGGACATAATTAAACAATACGGAGCGGAAATTTTAAGACTCTGGGTTTCTGCAGAAGATTACAGGGATGACATAAAAATTTCAAAGGAAATTCTTGCAAGACTCGTTGAAGCCTATCGTAAAATAAGAAACACCTTCAGATTCCTTCTCGGAAATCTCTATGACTTTGATCCAGAAAAAAACCTGGTCCCCTTTGAAAAACTTCCTGGTTTTGAAAAATATATACTCTATCGCCTTGGAAAAGTAATAAAAAAGATTAAAAAAGCTTACGAAAACTTTGACTTTCATGTGGTTTATCACGAAATACATCGCTTCTGCGTGGTAGAGCTTTCTTCTTTAATTATAGACATAAACAGAGATTATCTCTATTGTGAAAAGGCGGATAGTTTAAAGAGAAGGGCAACCCAGACGGTATTTTACTATGCTCTTATTTCTCTTGTAAAACTCATGGCTCCCATCCTTTCTTTTACAGCAGAAGACATCTGGCAGCACCTGCCTTTTAAAAAAGAAGCTGAATCCGTATTTCTAACTGACTTCCCTTCCTACGAATTTGAACTCTCTGAAGAAGAAGTAAATTACTGGGAAAAGGTTCTTGAATTAAGGGAAGAATTTTTAAAAGCCCTGGAAATTGCAAGAAAAGATAAGAAATACATTGGTAGCTCTCTTGAAGCAGAGGTTTATGTTAAAGCAGAAGAGGAACACCTGCCCTATTTAAAAGACAGCGCTTTCTGGGAATACTTTCTAATGGTTGCAAAGTTTGAGTGCGTGGAAGAAGTGGGAGAAGAAGGAGAAAAAGAGGTTGTTTACGAAAGTGAAGAAGTAAAGGGATTAAAGATAAAAGTGACAATTACCGAAAATAAAAAGTGTGAAAGGTGCTGGCAGAGAAGACCAGAGGTTGGAAGTCTTGAAAATCCAGAGCTTTGTGCAAGGTGCATGGAGGTGATAAAACAAATTCAGAATAAAAGAGAGGGTTAATGCGAATCTTCTGGATTTCAGCTCTGATAACATTTTTTCTGGATAGAATAACCAAGGTATTAATTTTAAA
>CAZWTB010000186.1:0-3618 GCA_964636875.1 uncultured Thermodesulfatator sp. | reverse complement strand
TTCCCGTAAGTCATCTATCCTCTTATTCATATTTTCTTCCAGAATATCAATTCTCTTGTTCAAAGCCTTCTGTCCTTCTTCAAGTCTTGTCAGCCTTTCCACTATCTCCTTATCACTTATCCTCGGCGCAACTTTCATCTTACGCGCCCAAGCCCCCGAATTCCAAACCAAAACCACAAAAAATAAAAAAATCAAAACAACTCTACCCATCTCCTTCCCCTCTTCCTCTATTATACCCACTTCTCCCCCAGAAATCAAGAAAAATCCTTCAATAAATCTCCTCTATAAATTTTATTTTTCCAAAAAATTTGCTAACTTCCTTCGAGTTTATTTTATAATAAATCTTAAGTAGCTTTATTATAAAATTTTAGAACCTGATTATTAACCCAAACCTAAAAATTAAAGCATATCCATAAGTTTAATATTTTATTAAAAAATGTTTTAAAAAACGAAATAACAAAATCCATAAAATTACTTAAAACTATTTTTCTCTTGAACTTTTCCTTTTTATGGTATAAATTGTGAAGTATGAAAGAAATTCTTTTTCTTATAATTTCCCTCTGTATATTTTATTTACTTTTTAAAATCTTTGCTGTAATAGGAGAATTTACCATTAAAGTTTTTATCGGCTTTTTAATAGTATATCTTGTGTTGTATAGTATATATAAACTTATAAAATTTTTTACTAACAGAAAAAAAGAAAAAAAGCCTGTAATAAAAATTTATAAAATAGAAGAGTAAATTTTTAAAGATCCAGGAGAAATATTCCAAAATTTAAGAATAAAGGTATCCGGTAGAAAAAAATTAAAACAAACAAGTTTACATGGCAGAATTTCTACATTAAAATATTTAAGCATAGGCAGAGAAAAAACTTCTACAAAGAAAGCTCTTATAAATCCAGAATGTGTAAAAATTACCACATTTTTTAAATTTTCTTTTTCCAGTGTTATAAGCTTTTTTAAAAATTTTTTAACCCTTTGTTTTAAATCTTTTATAGATTCGCCTTCTGGGGGGGAAAAATTTTCATTTTTATAAAATTCCCAGAACTCTTTTAACTGTGCCAGTTCTTCCCAGGTTTTTCCACTCCATTTTCCAAAGTTAAGTTCTTTAAGATCGTCTTCTATTATTAGAGGCACTTTCAAACTTTTGGCAAGTTTTTCCGCAGGAAAAAGACATCTTTTAAGAGGACTGGTAAATATCTGATGAATTTTTAATTTTTTATCTAAACTTTCCAAACTTTTTATAAGATTTAAAGACTGTAAAATACCTCGTTTTGACAATGGCACATCTATCTGTCCGTAAAGGGTTCCTGTTTTAGCTTTAACTTCTCCGTGTCTTACTAAGATTATAAAAGCCTTATCTTGAAATTGCAAAATTTTTGTCCTGTGCTTAAATTTAGTTTAAAATCTGCATCTATTATTTTACTACAAATTAAAGTAGGGGCAAGGAAAGATGAGTGGAAATACCATAGGAAGAATATTTAGGGTAACTACTTTTGGAGAATCTCATGGAGTTGCTCTGGGAGCGATTGTTGATGGATGTCCTCCTGGACTTGAAATAAGTGAAGAATACATTCAGGAAGAACTTGATAAAAGAAGACCTGGGAAATCTGCCGGGGAAACCCCGAGAAAAGAAAAAGATAAAGTAAAAATCCTATCAGGTGTTTACAACAGAATTACACTTGGCACCCCTATTGCTCTTGTAATTTATAACGAGGATGCTAAGCCTTCAGCTTATGAGCATTTAAAAGATGTTTTTAGACCCGGCCATGGAGATATAACATACTTTGTAAAATATGGAGGGATAAGAGATCATAGAGGAGGTGGCAGAAGTAGTGGAAGAGAAACAGTTGCAAGGGTTGCAGCAGGAGCTATTGCAAAAAGAATTCTTGAAGAATATCAAATAGAAGTGCATGCATATACCATTGCCCTTGGAGGAATTGAGGCATCCGAAAGAGACCTCCAGTTTGTCTATCAGAACAGACTCTTCTGTCCTGATAAATTAGCCTATGAAAAAATGTTGAAAAAAATAGAAGAAACCAAAAAAGAAGGAGATTCTCTTGGAGGAGTGGTTGAAGTTCTTGTAAAAAATCCTCCTATGGGACTGGGCGAACCGGTTTTTGATAAACTTGAGGCAGATCTTGCCAAAGCACTTCTTAGCATAGGAGCTGTAAAAGGTTTTGAAATAGGTGCAGGTTTTAAATCCGCTTATCTAAAAGGCTCTGAAAATAACGATCCGATTACTCCTGATGGATTTACTAAAAATGATGCAGGAGGAGTTCTTGCAGGAATTTCTTCAGGACAGGAAATTATAATGAGAGTCGCTGTAAAACCCATTCCCAGTATTCAGAAAATTCAAAAAACTATAAATACTCAAAAAGAAATTGTTGATTTAAAAATAGGAGGAAGACACGATATATCTGCTATTCCCAGAATAGTTCCTGTTATTGGAGCAATGGTAAGAATTGTGCTTGCAGATCATCTATTAAGACAGCTTGCCAATCTTGCTTTCCAACAAAGACTAAAATTTCCAAATTTTTTTAAATAACTTCTAAAGATATCCCTTGAGAAGCTTTCAGGTCTTGTAATATTTCCTGTATAAGTGATTCTTCTGAAGGATAAAAATTTAATTTTACTATGCCCTGTTTTGCGTCAAGCACAGTTAAACTTGCAAGATGATCATATCCTTCAAAAATAAAATTAAAAAAAGCAAGTTCTGAAACAGTTACTTTAACTTTTAATTCCTGGGATCTAATCATTTTAAAAGGAAATAAAGAAGGGAGGAAAATCCTCCCTTCTGTTAATTTCTTGATAGATTACTTTGACTTTTGAGAAGAAGACCTGTCAAGGACTCTTACTTTGGATGCCTGTTCACCCTTGGGACTGTTAACTACTTCAAATTCAACCCTCTGCCCCTCTTTAAGGGTTTTAAAACCAGGCATTTCAATGGCGGAGTAATGCACAAATACATCTCCACCATCGTCCTTGGAAATAAAACCATACCCCTTCTTCTCATCAAACCACTTAACCTTACCCTTAAACATACTACACAAACCTCCTTTAAAATTTTATCCTCTCAGACTACACCTAAAATTTATTTTGTAAAGAGCTAAATAAAAAAATTTTAAAGATTAACTCAAAAACCTGCTCCACTTTTAAACTTGACTTTTCCCAAATTTTTGGTATAGAAAAAAGTCATGAATTTTTCTAAAACTCTGGGGATTTTTGTTATTATAATACTTCTTCTTTATTCTCAAGCCCCTGGATTTCAAATTACTCAAAATCTCTGTATCTCCTGGAAAGATCTACCAGAGGTATATTATAGAGTAAGAAAAGGAGATTCTCTATGGAAAATCGCAAAAAAATTTCATACAAGTGTAAAAAAATTAAAAAAACTAAATAATTTAAAAAGAAACATCATCCATCCAGGAGAAATTATTAGGGTTAAAACCCTTCCTCAAAAACAAATCTATGGAGAATATAAAACTGTTATAAAAAAAGTATATTATAGAGTAAGAAAAGGAGATTCTCTATGGAAAATCGCAAAAAAATTTCATACAAGTGTAAAAAAATTAAAAAAACTAAATAATTTAAAAAGAAACATCATCCATCCAGGAGA
>CAZWTB010000185.1:0-3290 GCA_964636875.1 uncultured Thermodesulfatator sp. | reverse complement strand
AGAACTCAAGCACAACCAGTGCTAAAACATGATTTGAAACAACCCAGAGATTTTTAATTTTCAAATTTTTTAGTTGATCAAGAAGAACTGCGGTATGAGGAGCAGTAGTTTCAAAACCTATTCCAAAAAAAACAACTTTTTTATCAGAATTCTCTAAAGCTATTTTAAGTGCTTCCATACAGGATGCAACTGCTCTAACATCATAGCCTTCTGCTCTTAGTTTTAAAAGAGTTTTTCCTCTGGAACCCGGAACCCTGAGAAGATCTCCGTAAGTGCAAAAAATAACATCCTTTTGTTTTGCAATTTCAAGTCCTAAATTTACCCTTTCTATTGCAAGAACACAGACAGGACAACCTGGCCCATGAAGAAAATTTATATAACCCTTTAAAAGTTCGTCTATGCCATTCCTGAGAATAACATGAGTATGTCCACCACAGAATTCCATTACATTTAAAATTTTTCCAAATTTTTCAATGCTCGTTTTAATAAGTTTAACGAGCTTTTTTACTCTTTCGGGATCTTTAAACTTATTCCAGAGATTGCTCAGTTCCTCGGAGTATCTCATCCCAGTATTGCAGGCTGAGTTTTGCTTCTTCTTCACTGAGTTTTTGTATTGCAAAGCCTACATGAACAAGCACCCAATCTCCTTCTTTTACCGGTTCTGGTAAAAGATGCAGGGCAACTTCAGTTCTCACTCCATTCACCTCTGCTACTGCTGTCCACTCGTCTTTTATCTCCACTATTTTGTAAGGATAAGCAAGGCACATCTTCCTTTCACCTCTTTTTATGTTTTATACTGCTTATAAACATGCCACATTCTATGAAATGCAGTAAAATAAGTAAAAATGGATATTAAAATTAATGCGAAAAAACAGAAGTTAAAAAACAGAGATACAATCAGAAGCAAGAGTCTTTCAAATCTTGTTAAAAGTCCGACTTTACATTCAAATCCTGCACCTTCTGCTCTTGCCCGTGTATAACTCACCATTAAAGAACCTGTAGTAGCAAGAAAACTTAAAAGAACTCCTTCTGGATTATCTGTTTTTAAGTAATACCATAGAAAACCAAGAAAAAGAGCTATTTCGCCGTATCTATCAAGTGTAGAATCAAGAAAAGCACCGAATCTGGTAACTTTATTTGAGTATCTTGCAAGTGCTCCGTCAACAGCATCAAGAGGTGCTGAAAAAAGTAGTATAAAAGCTCCTGTTATAAATTCCCCTTTTGCAATAAAATAAGCTCCTGTAAGAAATCCTGAAAAACATAATACACTTATTAAATTAGGATGAATTCCTAAAGATGCAAAAAGTTTAACAACAGGAAGAAGCACAGGTTGAGAAAGGCTTCTGACTGATTCACTTATACTTAACCTGGCCATTTATCCCTTTCTAAAACGCGGTATTGCACAGCTTCTGCTATATGCTGTTTTAATATTATCTCACATTCTTCAAGATCTGCAATAGTTCTGCTTATTTTTAAAATTTTGTGAACCGCTCTTGCAGAAAGATTAAATTTATCCGCAACCCTCTCCAAAAATTCCTTTGCATCCTTTTCCATTTTGCAATACTTTTTTACTTCTCTTGAATTTAATCTTGCATTAACCTTTTTAGAATTTTTATACCTCTCCATCTGAATTTTTCTCGCTTTTAAAACTTTTTCTCTCATAACTTCTGAGTTGATCTGGCTTTTTTCTACTTTGTCTTTTAAAAGCTCTTTTATCTCTACAGGGGGAACCTCAATTTGAATATCTATTCTGTCAAGTATAGGACCTGAAAGTTTAGAACGATACTTTTTGATCTCCTGATATGTGCATTGACAGGGCTTTGTGGGATGTCCGTAATAACCACATCTACAGGGATTCATTGCACAGATTAAAATAAATTCAGCAGGATATGTTACAGTAAAGTTTGCTCTTGTAATTGTAACCGTTCCGTTTTCAAGGGGCTGTCTCAAAGCTTCTATTACATCTCTTCTAAACTCTGGAAATTCGTCAAGAAAAAGCACTCCGCTGTGTGCCAGACTTATTTCACCTGGTCTTGGATGGGTGCCTCCTCCTATAATACCTGCTTCTGATACAGTGTGATGGGGTGCTCTAAAAGGTCTTTCCAGAATAACAGGATTTTCTGCATTAAGAAGCCCTGCTACAGAGTAAATTCTCGTTGTTTCAAGAATCTCTTCGTAGCTCATAGGAGGAAGAATAGAAGGCATTCTTCTTGCCAGCATGGTCTTTCCTGCACCAGGAGGGCCTATCATCAGAAGATTATGCCCACCAGCTGCTGAAATCTCAAAAGCCCTTTTTGCAAATTCCTGTCCCACTATGTCTCCAAAGTCTTCTTCATATTTTCCTTCTCTTTCCAGACTGAGTCTCTCCACTTCTTCAGGAACGAATTCTCCTCTTAGATAAGAAGAAACCTCTCTTAAATGTTCAAATCCAAAAACTTTTATACCCTGAACCAAAGATGCTTCTTTTAAATTTTCCTTTGGTATTAAAACTTCTTTTAAACCTATTTCTTTTGCTTTAATTACTGATGGTAAAACGCCCCTTGTTCTTTTTATACTTCCGTCAAGAGAAAGCTCTCCTATAAATGCTTTTCCTTTAAGACTTTCTCTGCTAACTATTTTCATTTCTGAAAGAAGAGCAATAGCTATTGCAAGATCAAAACCAGAACCTTCTTTTTTAAGATCTGCTGGAGCAAGATTTACCACCACCTTTTTCATTGGAAAGTGAAATCCTGAGTTTTTGAGAGCTGAGCGGATTCTTTCTCTGCTTTCTTTTACACTACTATCTGGAAGACCAACTATGGTAATTCCAGGGAGTCCCTGTGCAAGGTCAACTTCTATTTCTACCGGGATTGCTTCAATACCCAGGATAGAGAAACTTAAAGATCTGGAAAGACTCATCTGCAAAACTTCTTAAAATAAAAATAGTAAAAAGGGACATAAGGCTTTTTAGCCCTATGTCCCTTTTATATAGTTTTATATTTTCCTAAAATTAATGTCCTGCACCAACAAATGTTAAGAATTTTCCAATAATTGGGTTTGCATAGAGCAAGATAAGAGCAATAACCAGTGCGTAAATTGTCAAAGACTCAATAAGAGCCAAACCGAGAATCATAGTAACTGTGATTTTACCGGAAACTTCAGGATTTCTTGCAACTCCTTCACATGCTCCGCGAATTCCGTGTCCCATTCCAACTCCACATCCCAGAGCTGCAAATCCAACTCCCAAGCCGGCTGCCAATACAATTGCAGAATAGAAACCAAATCCTGCAATCAACTTACTACCTTCTGCT
>CAZWTB010000184.1:0-10471 GCA_964636875.1 uncultured Thermodesulfatator sp. | reverse complement strand
ATTTTAAAAAGAATGGGTTTTACTCATTGCAAAATTTAAAAAGTGTCCTATCATATAAAGGATGAGTGTAAATAAAGTAATTTTAATTGGAAGATTGGGAGCTGATCCAGAAATTCGTTATACTCTTGATGGAAAACCTGTAGCTTCTTTTCGAATAGCAACAAATGAGGTAATTGTAAGAAATGGTGAAAAAGAAACTTTAACTGAGTGGCATAGAATAGTTGCTTTTGGAAGACTTGCTGAAATCTGCGGTGAATTGCTTACCAAGGGTTCCCAGGTTTATATCGAAGGAAAATTAAGAACCCGCAAATTTGAGGATAGACAGGGAATTCAGCGTTATGTAACAGAAGTGGTGGTTCAAAATCTTCAGATACTTGACAGAAGAGGAGCCACTTCTGTGTCTCCGTCTCTTCCCCAAACAAATGAAATCCCCTCAGAAATGTCCTTAAAAAAAGATTTACCTGATGAAGAATCTCTGGAAAAAGATATAGATGACGAAGATATTCCGTTTTAATCACTGATAATAAATTTTTTTCTCTTCTTCGTCTTTATCTTTTATAAATTCTCTTTTTTCAGGTTCGTCCAGCTCAAAAATTTCTCTTATAATACTTATAGCATATTTACCTTCTGCATGATATCCTTTTTTAATAAAATTTATTGGATAATAAAGAATTTTTTGCACCAGAGATTTTGTTAATATCTCTATTGCTTCTTTTTCTTCTTCTGAAAGGTGCTTGAGTTTTTTTAAAGTTTTTGCAAGTTCTTTTTGCCTTATTTTTTCTGCTTTTTCAGAAAGGGCTCTTAATGTGGGATAATATTCAAGTTCATCAAGCCATTTTTTAAATTTTAAAACTTCTTCTTCTATAATGGTTCTTGCTTTAAGAGCCTCTTTTTGTCTTTCTTTAAGACTTTCTTCAACCACCATTTTTAAATCGTCTATATCGTAGAGATAAACATTTTCTATCTCATTAACTTCTGGCTCTACATCTCTTGGCACAGCAATATCAATTATAAAGAGAGGTTTATATTTTCTTGGTTTAAGAATTGAAGAAATAGTATTTCTGGTAATTATAAATTCTGGAGCTCCTGTTGAAGAAATAACTATATCTGCTTCGATAAGAGCGGATTTTAGTTCTTCAAGGGGATAGGCTTTTCCTTTGAATTTTTCTGCAAGCTCAACTGCTCTTGAAAAAGTTCTATTTGCAATAAGCACTTCCTTAATACCCGCTGAAACAAGGTGCATACAAGCCAGTTCAGCCATTTCACCAGCACCTACCAGTAAAACTTTTTTATTTTTTAGAGATCCCAGAATTTTTTTAGCAAGTATGCATGCTGCATAACTTACAGAAACCGCACCTCCACCTATCCCTGTTTCAGTTCTAACTCTTTTTGCTGAAAAAAAACACCTGTGAAGAAGCCTGTTTAAAACCAAACCACAGGTTTTTACACTTAAAGCCTGCTTGTAAGCATCTTTTACCTGCCCGAGTATTTGAGGTTCACCCAGAACCATAGAATCAAGACCACAAGCAACTTCAAAAAGATGTTTTATAACTTCTTCACCTTTGAAAAAATAAAGATATTTTTTTAATTCTTCCCATTTTAATCCTGTTTCTCTTTCCAAAAATTTTGAAAATTTTTCCATAAAAAGCGTCTTATCTTCTGGATCAAGCACAAAATAAAACTCAACTCTATTACAGGTTGAAAGAAAATAAGCTTCTTTAAAAAAAGGATTTTCGCTTTTCAATTTTTCAAGGGGATGAAGAGGAGAATTTTTAAAGGCAAGTTTTTCCCTTACTTCAACAGGCGCTGTTTTGTGATTAATTCCTACTAAGTATAATTCTATTTTAAGCATAGGTGTGAAATCCTTTTGTTAATAAGTTTATCACAAAAAAACTTAAAAACCAGATTATAAAACCAAGAATAAACATGTATGCGGATTTTTTTCCTCTCCAGCCAATAAGAACTCTCTGATGAATAAGGATACCGTATATAAGCCATAAAATCAGGGTTAAAACTTCTTTAGGAGACCACCTCCAGTAATCTCCAAGAGCAAGTTCACTCCATATAGCTCCGGTGATCATCCCGAAAGTAAGAAATATAAAACCAAGATAAAGGCACTTTTCTGCAATTCTGTCCAGTGATTCAAGGGGAGGAAGTTTTCTGAAAAAGAGTCCAAGTTTTTTTTTCTTAATTTCTCTTTCCTGAAGGATATACATTATTGACACCACAACTCCAAAAAGTAAAAATCCATGAGAAAAGAGAGAAGATATTGCATGAAGAGGGAACCAGAGTGTTTTAAAAAACGGAGTAAAAGGAGAAATTCTGGAAACAGGAAAAAAATAACTTAACAAAAAAAGAAATAGCACAAGAGGAAGCAGAAAAAAACCAATTGTATAGGCTTTAATTCTGCTCAGATAAAAGAAAAAATAGATTACCACAAGTTCCCAGCTCAAGAAATTTAAGATATCTTTAAAACATAGAACCCACTTTTGAGTAATATGATAAATTCTTACAGACCAGAAACAGGAATGAAATGCAAGCCCGAGGCTTAAAACCCCTTGAGCAAGTTTTAAAGCTTCTTTTTTTAAAGTCTTAAAATAAAAACAAAATCCCACCCACGCAATTACATAGGTAAAGAAACTCAAAAAGAAAAAAAGTTTTTCCATTAATCCATATTAATTTTCTTTTTTCTTAACTATATATATTGAGCATGGAGCAAAATTTGCCACTTTAGCAGCAGTGCTACCCAGAGTATAACGAATAATGTCAGGTCTGACCCCTCTTGCTCCCATTATTAAAAGATCTGCCTCCTCTTTTTCAACAAATTTCAATATTGCTTCTGCAACAGAATAATCAGAAACCACAGCTTCTTTTACTGTAATTCCTTCTTCTACAGAATTTTTAGCCTCTTTTAAAATCTCTTCTCCTTTTTTTATAGCTTTTTCTTCTTCTTCCTTGCTCATATCTTCTGTTTTTCTGGCTACATAAAGAAGTGTTATCTCTCCCTGATTTTCTTTAGCAAACCTCTGAGCAATTTTAAGACCCTCTCTGGCATCATTAGATCCATCATAGGCAATTACTATTTTCATAAAAACCTCCTCTTTAAAAAGTTTTTATTATTATATCTTAACTACAAACTTCTTTAAATTCAAGGGCTTTTTCAAAGTAATTTTTAGGTTACCTGAAAAAATCGTGGTATAATTAACATTGCAATGAAGTATCTTGTGCTTGAAAGAAGACTTAAAAGGATGCGAGAAGTCCTGGAAAGAAAACAAAAAGACCTCATACTTTTTATGGAAAGGGTTAGAAACGAGCACAATTTTTCTGCATTAATAAGGACTGCTGAAGCAGTTGGTATTCTGGAAATTTATTATGGATACGAGGAAGGAAAAAAAGCTTCTATAAATGATGCAATTACCCTTGGTGCTCACCGATGGGTTTTTATAAAAGAGGTTCAGGATGTCGAAAATACACTTAAAAACCTGAAAAAACAGGGTTTTCAAATAATAGTAACCTGGCTTGGAGAGGACACCCTTGATTATAGAGAAGTTGATTATACCAAGCCCAGTGTAATTGTAGTGGGTAATGAACTGGAGGGAGTGTCTTCCCGGACTCTTCAGCTTGCAGATGCTAAAGTTAAAATACCCATGATGGGTATGGTGCAGAGCCTTAATGTTTCAGTTGCAACCGGAATTATTCTCTACGAAGCTTTTAGACAGAGAGAAAAAAAAGGTATGTATAAAAAATGTCAGCTTTCAGAAAAAGAAATAGAACATATACTTTACAAATGGGTTTATGAAGAAGTTTTAAAAGAAAGAAAAAAATAAATATTTATGCTTGAGATTAATAAAAAGGAATGTAAAATGTGAATAAAAGGGGATAATAGACTTTAAAATGACTCTCTGGAAAACTCCCAATTTATTTTTTACTGAACAAGAAACACTTTATTTTAAAGTCAAAGAAATCGCCCGAAATTTAAAAGATTTAATAGAAAAAAATTTTCCTGTGCTCTGGGTGGAAGGAGAAATTGCCAATTTAAGGTATAGTCATAGCGGACATGTTTACTTTAATCTTATAGATGAGGAAGCCTCTTTAAAAGCCATTATTTTCAGTTCGCAGAAGGATGTTCTTTATACAGATGCTTTAAAAAACGGTATTCAGGTTTTGTGCCTTGGAAGATTGAATTTTTATCCAAAATCAGGAGAGTGTTTTTTTATAATAAGAAGACTTGAACCGGTTGGCAGAGGACTTCTTATTCTTAAAAAGGAAGCCCTTATAAAAAAATATTCTGCACTTTTTGATCCCAATAGAAAAAAAGAACTTCCCCGTTTTCCAAGAAAAATAGCCTTAATTACTTCTCTTTTTGGAGCAGCTTTAAGGGATTTTTTAAAAATAAGTGCAGAAAGATGGGAGGTAAAAATTCTGGTTTATCCTGTAAGGGTTCAGGGAGAAGGAGCAGAACTGGAAATAGTTCAGGCTATAAAAGATATAAATGAATATTTTAGAGATGTGGAAGTAATTGTAATTACCCGGGGTGGAGGAGCATTTGAAGATCTGGCTCCTTTTTATACAGAAGAAATTATACTTGGTATAAAAAATTCCAGAATACCGGTGGTTTCAGCAGTTGGACACGAAATAGATTACACTATATGTGATCTCATAGCAGACAAAAGATATCCAACCCCCTCTGCAGCAGCTCAGGAAATACTTCCTGATAAGCATAAAATTCTTGCAGAACTCAATATCTATAGAAAAAAACTTCTGCAATCTTTTGAACAAAAACTTTCTAAAAGAGAAAAAAAATTAATGAATCTGAAGTTACAATTGGAAGAAAAAAATCCTTTTAAACTACTTCATCAAATAGAAACAAGGTTGAAAAATTTTATTCATAGATTTTCCTTGGGGTTTGAGAGATTTTTTTCACAGAAGGAAAAAGAACTTCTTTTTTTTAAAGAAAATCTGAAAAAACATCATCCTTTGCAGAAGATCCGTTTAAAGGAAGAAAAACTTCAGGAGTTAGAACTCAGGCTTTCAAAAAGTTTTGCTGGATTTCTTGAAAAAAAACAGAGAGAACTTCAGGCAGGTCTTAAACTTCTTGAAAGTTTATCCCCTTTAAAGGTGCTTAAAAGAGGATATAGCATGGTTGTTAAACTGGAAGATCAAAAGATTGTTAAAAGAGCTTCTCAGGTGAAAGAAGGAGATCTTCTGGAAATTTATCTTTCAGAAGGTAAAATAATAGCTGAGGTTAAAAAAACTATAGCAGGAGATTAATGTGGAGAAAGAACTTACCTTTGAAAAGGCATTTAAAAGACTGGAAGAAATTTTAAAACTTCTGGAAGAAGGTGATCCTGAGCTGGAAGAAGCTATAGCACTTTATGAAGAAGGGGTAAAGCTTATTCAGTTTTGCGAAGAAAAGTTAAAAAAAGCCAGAGCCAGAGTAGAAGTGATTTTAAAAGAAGGGGACAGATTCAGGCTCGAGACTTTGGAAAAGGCAGAGGAGATTTTGAAAAATGCAGGAAAGTAGCTCTGGTTTTGATCTTATTAGTTATTTAAAAGAAAGAAGCAAACTGGTTGAGGAAGTTTTAAGGAAGTATTTTCCTGGGGAAAGTGGATGCGGAAGCAGAGTAATTTCTGCAGGAAAATATAGCCTGTTTGCAGGAGGAAAAAGAATAAGACCGGTTCTGTGTCTTGCAGGATGTGAAATTGTTGGAGGTAAATGGGAAGATATTCTTCTTTTTGCCGGAGGTATAGAATGTCTTCATACCTATTCTTTAATTCATGATGATCTTCCTGCAATGGATGATGACGATCTGAGAAGAGGTAAACCTACATGCCATAAAGCTTTTGACGAAGCCACTGCCATACTTGCAGGAGATGGGCTTCAGGCGCTTGCTTTTGAATTTTTTACCCATCCTGACCTCGTTAGAAAAGTAAAAAAGTCAAGACTTATAAAGGCAATCCATCTTATAGCAAAAGCAGTTGGTTTTGAAGGAATGGTGGGTGGACAGATGGCAGATCTTTTAATGGAAGGGAAAAAAGGTAATCTCAGAGTTTTAAAATGGATCCACAGACATAAGACCATGAAGTTAATAGAGGCTTCGGTGGTAAGTGGTGCACTTCTTGGAGGAGGAAAAATTAAAGAAATTAAAGCTCTATCAATTTATGGAAAAAACCTGGGACTTGCCTTTCAAATAATCGATGATCTTCTTGATGTTATAGGAGACGAGAAAAAACTTGGAAAAAGAACCCTGGCAGACGAAAAAAAACAAAAACTTACCTATCCATCTCTGGTTGGGATAGAAAAAACAAAGGAAATTGCCAGAGAACATATAGAAAAAGCAATAAACTCTCTGGAAATTTTTGAAGACAGAGCTCAACCATTAAGAGAAATAGCGTATTTTGTTTTAAATAGGGTTTACTAAAGAAAAAGGGGGAAAAGATGGAAAGAGTGCTTCTTCTTGGAACAGATGCTATTGCAAGAGGAGCTATAGAAGCAGGGATATCCTATGCTTCTTCTTATCCAGGAACACCTGCCACACAGATTCTGGAATATATAGCCAGAAATTCTTCTATAAAAGCTGAGTGGTCACTTAATGAGAAAATAGCTTTTGAAGTAGCTTATGGAGTTTCTTTAACTGGAAGAAGGGCTCTTTGTTCTATGAAGCATGTTGGAGTAAATGTTGCTTCAGATCCCCTTATGACATCTGCTTACCTTGGAGTAAGAGGAGGGCTGGTTCTTGCAGTAGGAGATGATCCAGGAGCATATTCTTCTCAAAATGAACAGGATACCCGTTATTATGCTGATTTTGCTAAAATTCCCTGTCTTGAACCGAGTGATGGAGAAGAAGCCAAAGAATTTACCAGAGTTGCTTTTGAAATTTCGGAAAAACTCGGATTGCCTGTAATAGTAAGAGGAATAACAAGATTACTTCACTGCCTCAGTCCTGTAACACTCGGAGAGGTTCAAGAAGAAAAAGGTTGTAAAATAGAAAAAGATCCCGAGCATCTTCTTGCTTTACCCAAAAATGTTCTTCGTCTTCACAAAGAATTGAATGAAAAAAGACAAAAAAGTGTTGAACTTTTAAAAAATTACAAATTTAATAAAATTTTTCCCGGAACCAGGAAAACAGGAATTATAGCCTGTGGAATAACTTATGTTTATGCAAGAGAACTTGAAGAAGATTATCCTATTTTAAAAATATCTGCTTATCCTGTGGATGAGAATCTTATTGCAGAATTTGTGAAAGAACTGGAAGAGGTGGTAGTTCTTGAAGAAGGATATCCTTATATGGAGATTATTGTAAGAAAGTTTCACAATAATGTAAGGGGAAAACTTTCTGGAGATCTTCCTTGTGAAGGTGAACTTGGAGTTGAGCCGGTTTTAAGACTTTTTGATAAAAGTGCGGATTTTGTGAGTATAAAAGATCTTCCACCAAGACCTCCTATGTTGTGTCCAGGATGTCCACACCGAGAATTTTTTAAAGCTCTAAACGAAGCCAGACCTTCTTTTGTAACTGGAGATATTGGTTGCTACACCTTGGGAGCCAATCCACCTCTTAAAGCTCTGGATACCTGCCTATGTATGGGAGCAAGTATCTCTAAAGCTGTAGGAATTGCTTCTCAAGGAGTGAAAAGGGTTGCTGCTGTAATAGGAGATTCCACCTTCTTACATACAGGAATTCCAGCTTTAATAAATGCAGTTTATAATAAAGCAAATATTCTGGTATGTATTCTTGATAATTCAGCAGTTGCAATGACAGGACATCAGCCCACTCCTGTTATAGGAATTACTGCAAAAGGAGAAAAAACAAAAGAGCTCAACCTTGTTGAATTGTGTAAAGCATGCGGAGTGGATTCTGTGGAAGTAGTGGATCCTTTTAATAAAGAAAAAATGGTGGAGGTTTTAAAAAAAGGACTGGAAACTTCGGGAGTCCATGTAGTTATATCAAAAAGACCATGTGTTCTTATGGTAAAAAAATTAAAGAAACTAAAAAAGTCTTAATTATTTAAAAGAATTTTGTAAAAAAGTTTTTAAAACTCTGGCTACTTTTAAGTTGAAACCCGGTAAGCTTGCAAGTTTTTCAAGTGGAGCATTCGCAATTTCTTCAAGACTTTTAAAATTCTGCAAAAGAACTTCTTTCCTCTTTTTTCCTATTCCTTTTATCTCGTCAAGAACGCTTTCCAGTTGAGATTTGCTCTTTGTCTTTTCTGCAAAACTTTTAGCAAATCTATGTGCCTCGCTCATTACCCTTCCAACAAAGTGATAAACATCTTTGTATCTCGGTAAAAAAAGGGGATTTTTTCTTCCGGGAAGATAAACTTTTTCAGGCTGTCTTTTTTCATTTTTAGCAACTGCTCTAAAACTCACACCTTCCACACCAAGGTCTTCTGCTGCTCTTAAAGCAGTTTCAAGGTGTCCTTTTCCTCCGTCTATGAGAAAAAGGTCTGGAAGCGTATTTTCCTCAAGTCCTCTTTTAAGTCTTCTCGTTATTACCTCGTATAGCATTGCGTAGTCATCTTTTGCTCCGGACTTTATGTGATAAAGGCGGTATCTACTTTTTTCTGGTTCTCCTTCAAAAAAGCACACAACTGCTCCAACCCGTGCATCTCCGTAAAATTGAGAAAGGTCTATTGCCTCAACCCAGCGAGGTGTTTCTTCAAGTCTAAAAACCTTGGCAACTTCCTCTGCAAGCCCTGCATACCAGGGCTTTTCCCTTCTTTTTTCAGAAAGTATGTATTCTTCAAGATTTCTTAGAGCATTTTCCTTTAAAATCTTCAGTTCTTCTGTTTCAGCATGCATTATTTTTACTTTACTTCCTGCAAGTTCAGAAAGAAATTCCTCAAGTTCTTCTGTATCTTTAAAGTCTTCTGGAACCACTACATTACTCGGAATTATTTTTCCATCAGCATAAAACTGAACAAGAATATCCTTCAAATTTGTTTTTTCTGCAAGTGGATTTTTAATCTGAAAATGCTGAAAGCCATATAAATAACCATACCGAACAAAAAGCACTATCAGAAATTCCAGATCTTCTTCTTTTTTATGTTCCCAGAGATCAAGGTCTATCTGTTCTCTTAAAACAACTGCCTGTTTTTCAAGAATCTGCTCAAGGTCTCTAATTCTGTCTCTTAAAAATGCTGCTCTTTCAAATTCAAGATTTTCTGCAAGTCTCTCCATTTCTTCTTTCATCTTATCAAGAAGACTCTTTCCTTTTCCCTGAAAAAATTCTATTACTCCCTGAACGAGTTTTCTGTATTCTTCTTCTGAAACAGGATTTACGCAGGGTGCAAGACACTTTTTTATCTGATAGTATATACAGGGGGTTTTCCTTCTTTTCATTTCAGCAAGAGAACACTTTCTTAAAGGAAAGGTTTTTGATAAAATACGAAGGATTTCCCTGAGACCTCTTGCAGAAGTAAAAGGTCCAAAGTAAAGAGCCTTATCCCCTTTTTTTCGTCTTCTTACTATCTGAAGAGCAGGATACTTTTCCTGAATAGGAATACGCAGAAGAGGATAATTCTTGTCGTCTTTAAGCATTACATTATATTTGGGACGGTGCTTTTTTATAAAAGTTGCTTCAAGAAGGAGAGCTTCCTTTTCGTTTTTAGTTAAGAAGTATTCTACTTTTTCGGTAGCACTTACGAGATGATAGATTTTTGGAGAAAGGAGAGGCCCTTTTACATAAGAGGAAAGACGATTTCTTAAGTTTTTAGCCTTACCTACATAAAGGACCTCTCCTTTTTTTCCTTTAAAAAGATAAACTCCTGGAGATTCGGGTATTTCTTTCAGGTTCAGGTTTAACATGCATTTTAAAGTTCTACTCCTTCTTCAGTATATTTTGCAACCAGATCTCCTACTTCGTTTGTGGTGTAACCCATTTTTCCTGCTGCCATGCTTTTCAGGTGATCTCTACATACCTTTATTACTGCGTTTTCTATGGCTTTTGCTGCTTCTTTTTCTCCAAGCCATTCAAGCATCATCATTCCCGCGCAGATTGCTGCAAGGGGATTTATAACATTTTTTCCAGTATATTTGGGAGCAGAACCTCCTATTGGCTCAAACATAGAAACCCCTTCTGGATTTATGTTACCACCAGCAGCAATTCCCATTCCTCCCTGAATTATTGCACCAAGGTCTGTTATAATGTCTCCAAACATATTATCAGTTACTATAACATCAAACCATTCAGGGTTTTTTACAAACCACATACAGGTTGCATCCACATGGGCATAGTCTTTTTCTATGTCTGGATACTCCTCTCCAACTTCCTGAAAAACTCTATACCAAAGGTCCCAGGCATAGGTTAAAACATTGGTTTTTCCAACAAGGGTTACTTTTTTCTTTTTATTTCTCTTTCTGCAGTATTCAAAGGCGAATCTAATGCATCTTTCTACTCCATATCTTGTATTTATGGATTCCTGAATAGCGACTTCATAGGGAGTTCCTTTTCTCAAAAATCCACCACCTCCA
>CAZWTB010000183.1:0-11500 GCA_964636875.1 uncultured Thermodesulfatator sp. | reverse complement strand
TCTGATGCACTTTTTAATACGGCAGGATTCAGGTGAGCATATCTTAAAGTCGTGGAGATTTGAGCATGTCCCAGGAGTGCCTGAATTTGCTGAAGTGGAACCCCCTGCATTGCAAGCCAGGAAGCATACGTGTGGCGAAGGTCATGAATTCTTATGGTTTCAGGGAGTCCGGCTTTTTTGAGAGCTTTTTTAAACTCTTTTCTGAAGGTACTTCCGTCACCGTGTTTAAATATTCTGTCTTCCCTGTTTATTATTTCGGTTGTCTGGAGTCTGCGCTGGAGAATTTCTTTGAGCTTCTGATTCAATGGTATTCCGAAAGGTCTGCCGCCCTTGGTTCTGCTTCCACGAATCAGGATAAAGCCAGCTTTCAAATTTACATCGCACCACCTTAATCTCAAAACGTCCCCCAATCTCATACCTGAATAAGCTAAGAACTCCAAAATGTCTCTATAATGTTCATTTATATTCTCTTTCAGTTTTTCAAACTCCCAGGGCATAAGGTATGTCCACCTGCTATCGTCTTCCGGAAGCATCTCAATTTTTCCCTGTATTGGATTTTTATCAATGTAACCAAGTTTTACTGCTACATTAAGCATATGTTTTATTAAAGCAAGTTCCCGATTGATAGTGCTGTTTCTGACACCGTCTTCAAGACGTTTGTTAACGTATCGTCTTATGTCTTCTCCTGTGACTTCAGAAAGAAGTTTTTTACCAAAAAAAGGCTTTACCTGGTTTCTCCAGCGTGATTCTTTGCTTTTTAAATCCCTGTTTCTTCCCTTACAGTAAAACCAGTATCTTGGCCAGAATTCTTCAAACGTGAGTTCGTGTATTTCTTCCTGTACTTCCTCTCCTATTTTTTGTTTTAAGTTTCTTTCAGCCTTTTTTTGTTTTAACCGGGCTTCAAAAGCTATTGCAGCATCCCTGTTTTTACCTATCCGTTTTCTTATTCTCTTTCCCCGGGCATCATATACATATACCCACCAGGTTACTTCACCGCTTTTTCGCGTGTATCCACATTTACATTTTTTTCTGGTTTCAGCCCATTTACGATGGCATTCTGGACATTCCCAGTTTAGAGCCATTTATCCTCCCGGGTTTTTTTTATTTTATATAACAAATTCAAGCCCGGAAGGCAAAGTTGATTATGTGTGATTGGACCTGAATAGATTCAATTAAACTATGCCACCAAATGTGCCACCAGGTTTTAGAAGAGAACCTGACTGACTTGAAACACTGATAAATAGTGGGCCGTGGAGGACTCGAACCTCCAACCTACGGATTAAGAGTCCGTTGCTCTACCAGTTGAGCTAACGGCCCAATTTTTATATGTTTAAATATAACCTAAATGTTTAAAAAGTCAACTCAAAATTTTTTATGAATAAAAAAACAGATCATTTTATAGATATTGACAAAAGCGAGAAAGATGTTATTATTATATCTGCAGAGGTGCAGGTGGGGAGGGGAGATAAGAGGTAGAGGAGATTTTGAGGGAGCCGGGGTAGCTCAGTTGGTAGAGCAGCGGACTGAAAATCCGCGTGTCCCTGGTTCGATTCCGGGCCCCGGCACCTCCAATTAATTTCTTAATGCAAGTCCGTCCGGTTGCAACTCCGGTTAAAGCTAATCTCGATAATATTGCGGTTGTTCTTGTAAATCCTCTCTACAGTGAAAATATAGGCTCAACCGCAAGAGCCTGTGCTAACTTCGGCGTTAATACATTACTGGTAGTTAATCCCGAATCTCTCGAAGAAGAAAAAATGAGAGCAATGGCAACCAAAAATGGTATCCCTGTCCTCGAAAATATGAAAATTTTCCCGGATCTCCCCTCTGCTATTTCAGAATTTAATTACATAATTGGAACCACTGGAAGACTGGGAAAAAGAAGAATGGTATATCATACACCTAAGGAATTCGCTCCTACTATATGCGAACTCTCTGTAAACAATAAAATAGCCATTCTCTTCGGAAACGAAAGATTTGGACTCTCTAACGAAGATCTATCTTATTGTGATACTGTGCTCACCATTCCCACAACTGAAAAAGCTTCTTTAAATATATCTCAGGCTGTGGTAATAATCCTTTATGAAATTTTTCAAGAAGCAAGTATCCCCAGAATTCCCAAACCCCAGCTCGCATCTCAAAAAGAACTTCAAATAATGTTTTCTATAATAAAAGAAACTCTTCATAAAATAGATTACATACCTCATGAAAACGAAACCTACTGGTTTACTACTATTAGAAGGTTCCTTTCAAAAATGGAACTAACTTCAAAAGAAGTTAAAATAATTCAGAGTTTTTGTCGCCAGCTTCTCTGGGCTTTAAAAAAAACTAAATCTTCTCAAGAAGAGCAACTGTTTCAAAGTGATAAGTCTGAGGAAACATATCAAAAAGATAAATTTTAAAAAGTCTATAGCCTCTGGCTCTTAATTCAAAAATATCCCGTATAAGAGTAGGAGCATCACATGAAATATAAATTATATACTTCTTGGCAACCTCTGGCAAAAGTCTCATTAATTCTTTACAACCTCCTCTTGGAGGATCAAGAATAACAAGATCATAAAACTCCCCATACTTAACTGCTTCGTATAATGCTTCCATGGCACTTATATTTCTAAAATCGAGTCTTCCATTTATCTTCTCTTTCTCAGCAATATAAATACCATCTTCTATAGCTCTGGGATCAGTATCAACTCCAAGAAAAAAATCCGCTCTGTCTTTTTTTACCAGAGGAAATAAAAAATTACCCATTCCAGAGTGCAAATCAAGAACATTTGCGTATTCCAGAGGTAAATCTTGAAGAAGATCCATTATAGCAAGATTAATATCCCAGTTTGTTTGGACAAAAACCCCTGGTTGAACATAATATTTCATATCATCAATACTTTTAAAAATTCTTCTTCCTCCAAAGGATGTATCTTCAGGATAAGGACCATGCGGTCTGCTTCCTCTTGTCCAGTAACATACGCATTTTAATTCTTCTATGTCAAAAAGAGCTCTAAGATCTTCTTTTAAAGGGGGCAGAAGCGTCCAAAAAATGAGAACCGCCTTATTTTCAAGAGGAGAAGACTCAATTTTTACTCTTTTCGTATAAAAAGAGAACTTTATCCAGGCAGGATTTTCATAAAGTCCTTTAAGAACCCGATTTAAAATATCTTCACCAAGTAAACAGTGATCTATTTTTAAAACTTCGTGAGATTTCCGTTTTACAAATCCCATTTTTAAGTGTTCTCTTTCTACATGGAGTCTGAGTCTATTTCTATATCCGAATTCTTTTGGAGAAGATACAACTTTTTCCAGAGGAATTTCTTCTTTCCATCCCTGTCTTTTAAATATATCATAAAGAATTTCTTTTTTTATGTTGAGCTGTTCTGAATATTCAATGTGCTGAAACTGACATCCTCCACAGAGAAAATAATATTTACAGGGAGGTTCTCTTCTATAAGGCGAGGGCTCTAATATTTCTTCAACCTGAGCTTCTGCATAATCACGATTTTCTGCTATTATCCTGATTTTAACTTTTTCTTCAGGAAGAGTAAAAGGAACAAAAACGACCTTTCCATCAGAAAGTCTTCCAAGTCCATCTCCACCAAAAACTATCTTTTCGATTACCACTACCTCACTTTTCATTCCCTTAAAAAACTACTTTTATTTTAAACACGTAATCATATGTCCCAATTTTTCTTTTTTAGTTTTTAGATATTTGTAATTGTGTTCTACAGGAGGAATTTCTATAGGAACCCGTTCTACCACTTTTAATCCGTATCCTTCCAGCCCTATTATTTTTCTTGGATTATTTGTCATAAGTCTCATTTTTCTTACACCGATGTCTCTTAAAATTTGAGCCCCTATTCCATAATCTCTAAGATCAGGTTTAAACCCGAGAGCAAGATTGGCTTCCACAGTATCAAGACCATTATCCTGAAGAACATAGGCTTTAAGTTTATTTAAAAGTCCTATACCCCTGCCTTCCTGTCTTAAATAAAGGAGAACCCCTTTTCCCTCTTTTCCTATCATTTCCATTGCTTTTTTTAGCTGAAGTCCGCAATCACATCTAAGAGAACCAAAAACATCCCCTGTCAAACACTCAGAATGAACTCTTACAAGCACTGGCTCCTCTCCTTTTATTTCTCCCATAACAAGAGCTACATGAGTTGCATTATCTACATAATTGCTATAAGCAAGAAGTTTAAACATACCATAAGGAGTGGGAAGAAGAGTTTCAACTTCTCTTTTTACAAGACTTTCTTTTTTTATTCTATAAGCTATGAGATCCTTTATAGTAATTATTTTTAAACCGTGCTGTTTGGCAAATTTTTCAAGATCAGGGAGTCTTGCCATGGTTCCGTCGTCTTTCATAATTTCACAGATTACTCCAGCTGGTTTAAGACCTGCCAGTCTTGCAAGATCAACAGCAGCCTCGGTGTGACCTGCTCTAACCAGCACTCCTCCTTTTCTTGCAATAATTGGAAAAACATGTCCGGGAGTAACTATATCCTGAGGACCGCTATTATCATCTATTGCTACTTTTATAGTGTGGGCTCTATCATAAGCAGAAATTCCGGTAGTAACACCATAACGGGCTTCTATAGATACTGTAAAAGCAGTTCCAAATGGATCCATCCCTCTTCTGGGCTGAAGTGGAAGTTGAAGTCTATCTGCAATCTCCTGAGTAATTGCAAGACATATAAGTCCTCTTCCATGCTTTGCCATAAAGTTTATTGCTTCAGGAGTAACCTTTTCAGCAGCAAGAACAAGATCTCCTTCATTTTCCCTGTCCTCATCATCAACAACTATTATCATTTTACCCTGTTTAAGATCCTCCAAAGCTTCTTCTATAGTATTTACAGGCATATCTTTATCACCTCTCTTATTCTCTCTTTTTCTGCTTTCTCGCCAATTATACCACACAACCCCGAAAACAAAAGCCCTGCTACTCCCTGTTCAAAAATCGCAAAGATTGCAAAGTATTGGTCTGCATGGTAAAATGATTAATAATTCAAAATGCTGGAAAAACTGTTTCCCGAATTAATAGAAAATTATCCTGCTAAATTGGGTGTTTTTTTAAACCTTCTGTCTCCTGAATGCGGAGGAATTATCCTTGCAGGCAAAAAAGGAGTAGGAAAGTCCCTGTTTTTAAAATTAATAAAAAAATTTTTCGAAATAAATAACATACCTTTTGTTGAAATCCCCTTGAATGTAAGTGCTGAAAATTTAATAGGTGGTATAAACATAGAAGAAACCCTAAAAAAAGGAAGAAAAGTCTTTGAAAAAGGGCTTCTCAAAAAAGCCAAAGATAAATATGTTCTGATCGATAATCTGAATCTTTTTTCTGAAGAAATAATTTCATTAATTTTTCAGGAAATAAATAACTACACTTTAATTTGCACTTTTAATCCTGAAGAAGGACTTCTTTCCCCCCATATTGCAGATAAAATAGGAATGTGTGTATTCATGGAAAATGTAAAAGAGAAAGAAAATTTAAAAAATCTGTTAAAAAATTCAGAATACGGCTCCACACTAAAGGAAATTTATTTAAAAGAATACGAGGAAACAGGGAAATGGCTTAAAGAATTAAAAGAAAAAATAAAAAATGTAAACATAAAAGAAGATATAAAAGATTACATAGTGGAAAAGTGTTTATCAAATGGTGTGTCCTCCCATAGAGGAGAAATATTTTTATATCATGCTTCCAGAAGCTTTTGTGCTTTAAAAGGTGAATTTTTTATAAAAAGAGAACATGTTGATTTTGTAAGTCCTCTTGTGCTTTTTCACAGAAGCAGACAGCTGGAAGAAAAACCTGAGAAAAAAAACAAGCCCAGAGAAGACAAAGATAAAAAACCGGAAAAAGAATTACAGAATCAGCAGAAACAGGATCAAGAAAAAAAGCAGGAAAAAAAGAAGCCGGAATCAAAGAGAAAAGATTTTCCAGAAGTAGAAAAAAAGGAAGATAAAGAAGATTTTTCCGAAAAAGAAGTAAAACTTTTTGTTCCTGGAAAGGCAAGTGAAAAGATTTTCGATATAGGAGAACTTTTTAAATTAAAAAAATTCGTGTTTAAAAAGGACAAAGTGATAAGAAACTCCAGTGGTAAAAGAACGAAAAGCAGAACTTTACTTAAAGGTGCAAGATTTGTAAGAAGTGTTGAGTATAGTAAGGATATGGATGTGGATATATTTGGAACCATAAAAAATGCTGCTCCCTATCAGAAGTTAAGAGGAAGAAAGGGAAAGCTGATAATTTATAAAGAGGATTTAAAATTTAAAGAAAAAGAAAAAAAGGTTGGGCATCTTGTGATTTTTGTAGTTGATGGATCAGGATCAATGGCTGCCCAGCAGAGGATGTTTGCAACCAAAGGAGCTATCTTTTCACTTCTCATGGATTGTTATCAAAAAAGGGAAAAAGTAAGTATGATTCTTTTCAGAAAATTCAGTGCAGAAGTGGTATTACCTCCGACATCTTCTGTAACCCTTGCGTATAGGAAATTAAAAGAACTTCCAACAGGTGGAAACACACCTCTTGGAGCAGGACTTCTTTCAGCTTATCAGTTAATAAAAAAATATCACCTCAAGTTCCCTCAGGACAGGATTTTACTCTTGTTATTAACCGACGGTAAAGCCAATATTCCGATTAAACCCAGAGAAGATCCCTTTAAAGAAATTAAAAATCTCTGTCAGGAATTTAAAGAACTTTCCTATGTGGACTTCGTAGTAATAGACACCGAGGTTAAAAGCGATTATCTGAAAATGGATCTTGCTAAGGAAATAGCTACCTGGGGTTCTGCTTATTACTTTTTGCTCGAAGAAATAAAGTCTGAAAGTCTTGTTAATATCGTAAGGACATTTTATGAAAGTTCATTTTTCTCTTGAAAATACCCCTTTAAAAAATAAAAATTTTTTACTTTTCCTTCTGGGACATTTTTTATCTTTTACAGGAACCTGGATTCAAAATGTTGCTCAAAACTGGCTTGTTTATAAATTAACTGGATCATCTTTTTATCTTGGATTATTTACCTTTCTTTCTTCAAGTCCTATTATTTTTCTCGGATTTATAAGTGGATATTTTATAGACAGATTTAACAGACAAAAACTACTTGCTTTTATAGTGCTTTCTGCTGCTCTGCCTCCTTTAATCATGGGAGCCCTTACTCAAAAAGGAATTATAACTTTCTGGGAAATAGCTGTTCTTGCTTTTATAATGGGAACTTTTTCAGCAGTTGATATACCTCTCAGACAGGTCTTTATTTCTGAAATAGTTGAAATGAGACAACTTACAAAAGCAATTTCATTTCAATCCATGTCTTTTAATTTTGCACGCATGGCTGGACCTGCTATAGCAGGTCTTGTAATCACCAATATAGGACTTTATATGTGTTTTTATATTAATTCCCTCAGTTTTTTACCTTTTTTTGTTATTTTAATGTGGTTCATAAAACCTTCCAGAAAATCTTTAACTATAAAAACCGAAAAAGTTAAATTTAAAGAATCTCTTAAAGAAAGTTATTACTTCTTAAAAAAACACAAAAAAATATTATTTATTTTGCTTTCTGTAGCCTGTTTTACATTTTTTGGAATTTCTTTTATAGTATTATTACCGGTTATAGTAAAAGAAATATACCATGGAGGAGCAAAAGAGTTCAGTTTTCTTTCTTCTGCTATAGGAACCGGAGCTATTCTTGGATCATTATCCGTTATTTTAAGAAGGGATATTAGAAACAAACCCCGCCATCTTTTAAAAGCTACACTGCTTTTAACAACAGGTATTATTGGATTGATCTTTAATACGCATTGGGAGCTTCTTTTACTTTTTTGTATATTAATAGGATTTTCTTTTACTAATTTTTTCCCTATTGCAAATAGTTATATACAGGAAAATACACCTTCTTATCTTAGAGGTAGAATAATTAGTTTTTTCAGTATGTCTTTTTTAGGAATTTATCCATTTGGTAACTTTCTGGTAGGAATTTTAGCTGAAAAAATAAACATAAAAGAGATAGCTATTTTATATATTTTTCTTTTATTAATTTTTAATACCTACTTTTTCAGAAAAATAAGCAAAGAAAAACAAAAATAAGTGTTGAATTTTACTCAAGTTAAGTTTAAAATATAGAAGGCATGAAAAAATTAACTGAAAAACTTTTGGATAATTTAAATTCAGCAGTAATTTTAATAAATTTAAATTATGAAATAGTCTATGCCAATAAAAAAGCAACAAAAAGATTCAGAATAGGGAAAAGAAAAGCTACCAGATGTTACGAAATTATTCATAAGCAAAAGGAACCGTGTGCTTTTTGTCCTGTTAAGTCTTTAAGTTCCAAAAATCGAGAAATTTCTTTTTGCTTTAGTGTAAAGGAAAAAGATTTTTTTGAAGCAGAGTTGACTTATTTTGACAGAAAACATCGCATAATTCTTTTAAAAGAAGTTAAAGCAGAAAAACTTCCTTCAGATATAGTATTTTATGTAGTGGAAAGAATTCCTGCAATTGTTTTTTTTATAAAAAATGGGAAAATTACATATGTAAATAGAAGTGTTTTAAGATCCCTTGGTTATTCCCCAGAGGAATTAATAGGGAAAAATATTGTAAAGCTTCTGGTTCCTCCAGATGAGAGGGCAAGGATTGAAAAACATCTTGAAAAGGTTTTAAAAAAAGGAGAAGATGAGTCTTCTATTTTTATTTTAAGAAATAAAAAAGGACAGTTAAGAACATTTCTCTGTTATTGTTTCCCTGTAAAGGTTTCTATTGATAAGGAATTTCTGGTAGTCTCAGGAATAGATATTACTGAATTTATGGAAATAAAGGCAAAACTTGAGAGTGTTCACAAAAATAGAACCTTTTCTGAATTTTTAAGAGGTCTTGTTCATGATTTTAATAATGTTTTACAGAGACTGGAAAATCATCTTAAAGAGATTGAAAAAGATATTCACAATCCCGAAAATATACAAAAAAATATAGAACTTGCAAGAAAAATTCTTTTTTCCTGGATAGATCTCAACAAACTTCTTCTTGATTATACAAGAGAAATAAAAGGAGTAAGAGAAAAAAAGACAGAGATGATATCATTTTTAAAAGAAAATCTTGAATTTTTTCAGCTTATAGCAGGAGAAAAAATTCATATTTCTTTGGATTTTAATTATATAGCCAAAGTATGGATTCCCGGAGATACTTCTTTTTGGAGGTATATTTTTCTTAATTTTATAAGTAATGCCAAAGATGCTATAAGAGAAAGTGGGTATATTACAATAAAACTGGGTTCTGTAAAAGAAAAAGATCGTAAGTATCTTATTATAAGTATAAGGGACACAGGATGCGGGATACCTGAGGAAAATATAAAAAAAATTTTTCAACCCTTTTTTACAACAAAAGAAAAAGGAAGTGGACTGGGATTATTTTTAATAAAGAGTCATATAGAAAATTTGAAGGGTAAAATAGAAGTAGAAAGTAAACTTGGAGAAGGAACAACTTTTAAAATTTATATTCCTCTTATAGATATAAAGTATATCGGTGAAGAAGTGCAAAATAATGAAATAATAATATATCTTGTTGAGGATGAAGAGGATATTAAAAAGGCATTGAAAAAACTTCTCGAAAAGCAAAATTACAAAGTCTATGATTTTAGTAGTGGAAAAGAAGTTCTTGAAAGAATAAAAGATCTGCCTTCACCTCAATTACTGATAACAGATCTTAATTTAATGGATATAAAGGGACAGGAACTTTATAGTATTTTAAAAGAAAAATTTCCTGAACTTGAAGTAATATATTTAACCGGTGATATTTTTGCTCTTGCAGAATTTCCTCCTGAAAGAATTCTCCTTAAGCCAATTAATTTCGAAGATCTACTTTTTAAAATAAAAAAACTTTTCATTTAGCTTTTTTTCTGTTTTTTTACCTATTATTTTCCTGTTGACTTTTACTTAAATTTGTTTTTATAATATTTAAAATATAATATTACATTAAGGAGGTGCCTTATGAAAAGGCAAATTTTTTTACTTATAGTAGGGTTTCTTTTTTTAATAAGTAGTGTGTGCACAGCTTGGGGGGTAGAAAATGTATCAGCCATTATGAGTGGAAAAACCCAGAAGAAATACGAAAGAAAAGCGGTTCTTGGTATAGACATAGGTATGTCCACTGATAAAATAAAAATGAACGTCTATATGTGTGCAAAAAAGTGTAGCTATTGGGGAACATGGACTTACAATATTACTCCCAAATTAAAAGGAGAGTTAAACAAAGAAGTATATGATTGGCTTATTACGCAGAGATTTGATAAAATTATAATTTCTCCCGGAAAAGCATTTATACTTACTGCAGGTTCCAGTGAAAGTGTAAACATTCCTTCTAATAGCACCCTTGCATTTCATTTTAATTATGGTAGCTATGCGGAGTATAAATCCGCTGTTGAAAGTTATTTAAATAGACTTTCCAATATTATGGAAAAGCTTTTAAGTTCTGCAATGGAAGCCCGTTACGAAGAACTTCCAGAAAAAGAAAAAGAAACATTTATAACCACAAAAGCAAAAGAGCTTGGTATTCCTTTTGAAATAGCTAAAAAACTGATGTCTTCTGCTTATGTATTTGCAGCCTATTATGAACCAAAGAAAAAAGGAAGCACATGGGCAAAAATATTTAATGTTGCAGGGACAATCAGTGGAAAAGGGGCAGTAATTATAGAACCTCCTTATGTAAAAGTTTCTAAAAGTTATTTAGGATATTCCGTTGATATAGATGTGCCTTCTAAAATAAGACTACTTATTTATCGTTTTGATCCAAATACTAAAAAGTTTGTTCTTTATAAAGAAAATTTAATAGGAGAAAGTGGAAAAGGAACCGGTGTTACCAAGAGGCTTCCTTTTGAGCCCTCGGAGCAGAAAGTAAAAGATCTTGTTTTTAAAAGTTTTATTTATTCTGCAAGATCTGCGGGTATAGCATTGAATAATAAGCTTAAAGAAGACGAGAACTTTGCAATTATAACCACTGCTGATAAAGTATCTGGAAAAGAAGTTTGGGCACCAATTGGAGCTCTTGAGGACTTAAGAATAGATGCTCCTTATCTGGTAAGAGAATATATTAATGGTAAATGGACACAGGTTGGTTTTGTAAAAGCCCGCCATGTAGCAATAGATTGTTATCGTTATATAAAGTGTCCTGCAAATGATCAAAAGTGTATCCAGGAAAAGCAGAGTGAAGCTAATCAGTATAGTATGTTTGAACTCGTTAAAGGAAAGGTAGAGCTTAAAGATCAGCTTCGCGAACATCCATGGACAGGATTGTTTACTTATATAGGAGTGGGAATGGAAAGTTTTACTTTAAATTCAGTAGATTTTAAAAATATAAGAGGTAATACCATTACTGCGAACTTTACTCAGGCTGGAGGAACATTTACTGTTGTTAAAATCGGATCTTCCTTGGATTTGGGATATGCAACAAATCAGAAGTGGCTTTCTGAAATATGGCTTGATCTTTATTTTGGATTAGGTGGAGGTGGAGATGAGTTTCAAGCAAAAGTTCCTT
>CAZWTB010000182.1:0-8583 GCA_964636875.1 uncultured Thermodesulfatator sp. | reverse complement strand
TTTTCCATTTACTGTATAAGGTTTAAGTTTATTAGGAACCCTCTGCAGTGATGCAGACCTACTTGCACAGCTTGGTAAAATTAAAATTAACAAACTTATCGCAAGCAGAAAAGATCTCATGCTTCAGAAAGTAACTTAGCTGCTTTTTTTGCAAAGTAAGTAATAATAAGATCTGCTCCTGCCCTTTTAATAGAAATTAAACTTTCCCACATAGCTTTTTCTTCATCCAGCCAGCCCATTTTCCCGGCAGCTTTAATCATTGCATATTCACCACTTACCTGATACCCTGCAAGAGGATGATTGTATTCCTGACGAAGCATTTTTATTATATCAAGATAAGGCATAGCGGGTTTTACCATTATGATGTCAGCTCCTTCTTCTATATCAAGATAGGCTTCTCTGAGTGCTTCTCTGCTGTTGGCAGGATCCATTTGATAGGATCGCCTGTCTCCAAATTTTGGAGCAGATTCAGCAGCTTCTCTAAAAGGTCCATAAAAAGAAGAACAATACTTTACTGCATAACTCATTATTGCAACATGAGTAAATCCTGCATCATCCAGAGCTTCTCTTATTCTTGCTACTCTTCCATCCATCATATCCGAAGGAGCAACTATATCCGCTCCTGCTTTAGCATGAGAAACTGCTACTTTTGCAAGCTGTTCCAGAGTAAGATCATTGTCAACTTCTCCATTTTTTATAATACCGCAATGACCATGAGATGTATATTCACAAAGACATACATCTGTTATTACCACAAGTTCAGGAAACTTTTCTTTTATTCTGGAAACTGCCTTTTGTATAATTCCATTTTTTGCAAAAGCAGATGTCCCTGCTTCGTCTTTTTTATCCGGTATTCCAAAAAGAATAACAGCTTTAATCCCATAGTCCATAGCCTCTTTTATTTCATCAAATACTTTATCTATGGAAAACCTATAAATTTCAGGCATTGAAGGAATTTCCTGTTTTATATTCTTCCCTTCACATATAAAAAGAGGATATATAAAGTCATCGGTAGAAATACGGGTTTCCCTGACGAGATCCCTTATAAAATTTGTTCTTCTCAATCTTCTTGGACGGTATTCAGGAAAAAACATCTTTCCCTCCCTGCCTAAATTTTTAATTATTTTAGCACTTTTCAAAAAGTTTAAAAGGTATTAATATAAATAAATCCGAAAGGAAAAAAGGAGGAAAAGATTATGAAGGACAGGATACTGGTGATAGATTTTGGTTCTCAAACCACCCAGTTAATTGCCAGAAGAATAAGGGAACTGAAAGTTTACAGTGAAATAAAAAGCTGTTTTACTGATATAAAAGAAATTGAAGCTTTTTCTCCAAAAGGTATTATTTTTTCTGGTGGACCTGCCAGTGTTTACGATGAATCTGCCCCTTCTGTTCCTCTGGAAATTTTTTCTCTGAATGTTCCTGTTCTTGGAATATGCTACGGAGTTCAGCTTATTGCTTATCTCTTTGGTGGGAAAGTGGAAAAAAGCTCCAGAAGGGAATATGGTCCTGCGTATATAGAAATTCTTGAAAACAGAGATATTTTTGCAGATCTGGAGAAAGGCAAAAAATATCGGGTATGGATGAGCCATTCTGACAGGATCGAAGAACTTCCTCAGGGTTTTTATTCTCTTGCCAGAACAGAAAATTCGCCTTATGCTGCAATTGCTCATAGAGAAAAACCCATTTATGGAGTGCAATTTCATCCTGAGGTGGTTCATACTGAAATAGGAAAAAAAGTTCTGGAAAATTTTGTATTTAAAGTTTGTGGATGCAGACCCACATGGGAAATGCCGTCTTTTATAGAAAAAACAGTGGAAGAAATACAAAATAGAGTAAAAGAAGATGAAAAAGTTATATGTGCTTTATCCGGAGGAATAGATTCAACAGTAACTGCTCTTCTTGTTCACAGAGCAATAGGTGATAGGCTTATTCCTGTTTTTGTAAATAACGGAGTTTTAAGGAAAAAAGAACCCGAAGAGGTTCTAGATCTTATGAATTCTCTGGGATTAAAGGTACATTATGTTGATGAAAGTAAAACTTTTCTTGAAAGACTTAAAGGAATAACTGATCCTGAGAAAAAAAGGAAAATAATAGGAGAGACATTTATAGAAATTTTTGAAAGGGAGGCACGAAGGTTTGAAAATGTAAAGTATCTTGCTCAGGGGACACTTTATCCCGATGTAATAGAAAGTGTATCATTTAAAGGTCCTTCTGCAACCATCAAGACACATCATAATGTTGGTGGATTACCTGAGAGAATGAATTTAAAACTTATAGAACCTCTTAGAGAGCTTTTTAAAGACGAGGTAAGAGAAATTGCAAAGGTATTGGGGCTTCCGGAGAAAGTTATATGGAGACAGCCTTTTCCAGGTCCTGGACTTGCAATAAGAATTCTTGGAGAAGTAACAGAAGAAAAATTAAACATCTTGAGAGAAGCAGATGCCATAGTAACAGAGGAGATGCTTGATTCCGGATGGTATTATCGGGTATGGCAAAGTTTTGCGGTTCTCCTTCCAGTTAGAACAGTGGGGGTAATGGGAGATTATAGAACTTATGAATATGTTGTTGCTATTCGTTGTGTGGAAAGCCAGGATGCAATGACAGCTGATTGGGTAAAATTACCTTACGATCTTCTCAATCGTATGGCAAACAGAATTATTAACGAAGTAAAAGGTGTAAACAGGGTTGTTTACGACATTTCATCCAAGCCCCCTGCAACAATAGAATGGGAATAAATTTTAAAAGAAAACTGTTTCACATTTTTTTTGGTTTGAGTCTTTATTTTTTAACAGATTTTTTATCTCAGGATAGGATTTTTTATCTTCTTATATTGCTGTGGGCTGGGTTAAGTGTTTTTGAAATAATGAGGATATTTTTCTATGAAAAAATTCCATTAAAAGTCCTATGGGAACCGCTTTTAAAAATAGAAGAAAGAAAAAAAATAAATGATGCCTGGTTTTTTTTAAGTGGATTGATTTTTGCCTGTCTGTTTCTTGAAAAAGTTGAGTTTAAAACTGTTCTTCTTGTATTAACTCTTGCTGATCCCTTAGCCTGTATGATAGGCGTTCCTTTTGGAAAACACAAACTTTACAAAAACAAGTCTCTTGAAGGTAGTTTAACTTTTATGTTTACAGCTTCTTTAATCTGCGCCTGGGGATTAAAAGTTATAAATTTAAAAATTTTATTTCTTGCATTAATTTTTACCTGTGCAGAAGTTTTTACCAGAAGAGACAACTTCTGGATACCTTTTTCAGGCACTGTTTATTTAACTCTTTTAAAACTACCTGAAATTTTACGATAAATTTTCTGCAATCCTGATTTTACCTTTTCCTTCTCTTTTTGCAATATAAGCTGCTTCGTCTGCTTTTTTAATTATAAATTCAGGACTCAAGCTTTTAATAATTCTGGTTATTCCTATGCTTACCGAGGGAATTATTTCTTCATTTCCTATTTTAATTATATAATTTTTTAAAGTTTTTATGATTCTTTCAGCCACCTTTTGAGCTATATTTAGATCTCCTTCAAGGAGGATTACGAATTCGTCTCCACCCCATCTGGCAGGAAAGTCACTACCTCTTACAGAACTTCTAATAGCTTTTGCAACCGCTCTTAGAACTTCGTCTCCTACGATATGTCCGTATTTATCGTTAATAGTTTTTAAATCGTCAAGATCTATAAAAAGCAGACTGAAAGTTTTTCCTCTTTCTACGAGAGATTTAACAGTTTTTAGCTGTTCTTCGAAAAATCTTCTATTGTATAATTCAGTTAAAAAGTCTTTTGTTGCTCTTTCAAAAAGCTTTTCTATTTCTTTTTTAAAAGCAGTTACATCATAACCCAGAAGGAGCCACATTTTAGAGGGGTATTTTATATAGCTTATTTTGATTTCCAGAAGGTGATCCCCCTCTTTTGTGCAGAATTTTAAATTTGGAGAATTTTCTTTCTGACAGATTTCAAGCATTCTTTTTACGAAATTTTTTAAAAAGTGTATAGGTTTTCCTCTTTTGCTAAAATATTTAAAAGCCTGGGGGTTTGCATAAATTATTTCAGCTTTTTCATTGAATAGAATTATTACCATTGGAGAATTGTTGGCTATTATTTCATAAATTTTTCTGGTTTCTTCTATTTCTTTTATCTGTCTGTGAATGATTTCTGTATAAGATTTTAATCTTGAGACAAGGAAAGAAATTTCATCTTTTCCCTTATCTTCAAGAGAAAGAATATCTTTTCTTTTTTCTATTTCTTTTAGATGTTCTACTATTTTGTAGAGCCTGCGAGTAACAAGGTTTTCAGTAAACCAATAAAGTAACAGTCCCAGCAGTAAAAAACTTCCTGATTGTAAAAAAATTAAGATCCAGAAAGTTTTTTCTATAAGTCCTATTCTATTAAACATTTTAACAAAAAGAACCAACACAGGATTTTGAAATATATTTTCCATTATTTCTGCCATTTCGTAATATTTTCCACATATTTGCCAGTTAACTTCCTTAGAAGAAGTTACATGTTTTTTAAGTGAGGAAGGTATTTTGAGATTGTTTTCAAAGCTTTCAAGATTTAGAATTTTTATTTCTTTTACTCCAAATAAATCAGCAATACTTTTTAATTTTTTCTGTGTTAAAATTCTTCCCATTAACACAAAACCAACACAGGGTGCTTTAAAGTCTGAAGTGGTTACCGGGAAAATAGAAATCATCCAGGGTTTTTTATCGAAAATTATAATTCCTGTCATTCCGGTATGAGAATTTATTGTAGAGTGCAATTTAAAGTAACCTTTTAAAATTCTTTTAATCCATACAGCAGGAACATTTTGCAATCTGGAACCTGTTCCATTCCATATTCCGCCGGATTTAATATTACCATTTTTATCAGTATAAACCAGAAGATTTAATTGATTGTTCATCCAGGTTTCTATAGTAAGATTTACCTGTGGAAAATCCGGGTCTTTTCCCAGAATAAAATTATAAGCATCGTCCCATGCTCCCCAGTCTTTAGTAAGACCTTCGAGATTTTTTTCTTCAAGTTTTATAAATCTTTTTATTCCGTTAAAGTGTTCGAGACTGTTTTCTTTTTCTATAAGAATTAAACCACATTTAATATAAATATACCATAAAAATAGAGTGATACAAAAGAAAATCAAGATCAAGATGCAATAAACAAATGCTAATTTTTTACTTATAGACATAGTAACTTTTTGGTGGTTATCTAAACGATAATTTTAAACAAAATTTTGAAAAAGTGTAGAGATATTATTGAATTTTTTGTTTTTTGAAATCCCCTAACATTAAATCTGTCCAAATTTTAAGAAGCCGTCCATTAAACTTCCAGCAATTTATTAAAAAGAATAAAGCCCTCTGCTACATTTCGTTTTTGGGAGGGCGTAAAGCCCTCCTCTGCAAAAAAATGTAATGTAATCGCGGGGATTTATTACTACCCGGGAGAAACTTCCTTTACAACCTCTTGCTAAATTGGGAAATGCTGGTAAATTTTTTAGATCATGAGAAAAGTAGAAATTTACGATACAACTCTAAGAGACGGGGCTCAGGCTGAAGAAGTCAGTTTCTCCCTTGAAGATAAAATCAGAATTGCCCTGAAGCTTGACGAACTCAAAATTGACTACATAGAAGGCGGCTGGCCTGGATCAAACCCAAAAGACTTTCAGTTCTTTAAAGAAATTAAAGATTACCATTTAAAACACGCTAAAATCTCGGCTTTTGGAAGCACTCATCATCCCAAGAAAAATCCAGAAACAGACGAAAACCTCCAGAATCTGCTTCAGGCAAAAACCCCTGTTATAACCATATTTGGAAAAACCTGGACAGAACATGTTAAAACCGCTCTTAAAACAACCCTTGAACACAATCTCCAGATAATTGAAAACTCAGTAAGATACCTTAAACCTCATGTAGAACTCCTTTTTTACGATGCAGAACATTTTTTTGACGGATTTAAAGAAGATCCAGATTATGCAATAGAAACTATAAAAAGGGCAAGAGACGCAGGAGCAGATTGTATCGTTCTTTGTGATACAAATGGAGGAACACTTCCTGACGAACTTGCAGAGATAATAAAAGAGGTAAAACGCAGGCTTGGAGAGGACTTTCCCTTTGGAATTCATGCTCACAATGACTCTGAGTGTGCAGTTGCAAATAGTCTTCAGGCTGTAAAACTCGGAGCAGTTCAGGTTCAGGGAACCATAAACGGAATAGGTGAACGCTGTGGAAACGCTAACCTGTGCTCAGTAATACCAAACCTCGTTTTAAAAATGGGTTATGAATGTAGTTGTAAGGAAGTTTTATATAAACTTACAGAGGTTTCAAGATATGTTTTTGAAATAGCAAATCTTCCTCATCCAGCAAGACTTCCTTTTGTTGGACGCTCTGCTTTTGCTCACAAAGGAGGTGTTCATGTTTCAGCTGTCCTCAAGTCTCCAAGAACTTACGAACATATAGATCCTGCTCTCGTGGGAAATGTAAGAAGGGTTCTGGTTTCAGAACTTTCTGGAAAAAGCAACATTATCTACAAAGCAAGAGAACTCGGAATAGAACTTAATATAGAAAGTCCTCTTGTAAACAAAATAGTTGAAGAAATAAAAAAACTTGAGGCAGAAGGATACGAATTTGAAGCTGCAGAGGCTTCTCTTGAACTTCTAATATACAAACTCATGGGAGAACCAAAGCAATACTTTGAACTTTTAAGCTATAAGGTCATAGATGTAAAGAGGGAAAAAGGCTCTTCAGAATCTGAGGCAACTGTTCTTGTCAGGGTGCCTCCCGGAGTTGGGGAGGTTGAACACACAGCAGCACTTGGAAATGGACCTGTAAATGCTCTTGACAATGCCCTGAGAAAAGCCCTTGAAAGATTTTATCCCCAGATTAAAGAAATGGAGCTTGAAGACTACAAAGTTAGAGTTCTTCCAGGACTTCCTGGAACTGCTTCCAAAGTTAGAGTTTTTATCCTTTCAAAAAGTAAGGACAAAAAATGGGGAACAGTTGGAGTTTCAACAGACATTCTTGAAGCAAGCTGTAGTGCTCTTGTTGATTCCTATACTTATAAATTATTTCTGGACAGAAAAAAACAGTAGCAAATGCCTGTTCGTATTTCTTTTTCAGGAAAAGGTGGCACAGGAAAAACCACGCTTTCTGCTCTTCTTATAGATTATCTTACTCAAAACATAGAAGGGGCTATTCTTGCTGTGGATGCTGATCCAAACTGCAATCTTAACGAACTTCTTGGAATGGAAGTTGAAATTACTCTTGGAGAAATAAGAGACGAGTTAAAAAAAGAACCTCCTCAGAGTATGGCTCGCTACGACTATGTGGAGATGAGGCTTTATCAGGCTGTTATAGAAGCTGATAGATTTGACCTTATTGTTATGGGGCAGCCAGAAGGACCTGGTTGCTATTGTGCTGCTCATGCTTTTCTTTCTCAGGCTCTTGAAAAAATGATGAAGTCTTATGAATATCTGGTTATTGACAACGAAGCAGGAATGGAACACATGTCCCGCCTTAATCTCGTTGAAATGGAACATCTTGTGGTGGTTTCTGATGCAAGTAGTAGAGGAATTTTAACTGCCATGCGTATAGCAGACATAATCAAACCTCTTCAAATTCAGGTTGAACACCTCTGGCTTATAGTAAACAGATGCCCTGCTAATCTTCCTCAGGAATTTATAGACTACACGAAAAAAACAGCAGAAGAACACGGTTTTAAACTTCTCGGATTTTTACCTGAAGATTCCACGGTTTTAACCTACGAACTTAAAAGAACCCCTGTTTTTGAGTGGGAAAACACTCTTAAAACAGAAAGCTTTAAACTCTGGGAAAAACTACTTAAAGAAAACACTTCTTAAAGAGGGGTAAAAAGTGGTAAAAAAATTTAAAATTTACAATACTCTAACGAGAAAAGTTGAAACCTTTGTTCCTCTTGAAGAGGGGAAGGTAAGGATGTATGTGTGCGGAGTTACTGCTTACGATTCTCCTCATCTTGGGCATGCAAGATCAGCTGTTATTTTTGATGCACTTTACAGATTTTTAAAGTTCCTCGGTTACGAGGTAACCTATGTTAGGAACATAACAGACATTGACGACAAGGTTATAAATCGTTCGCAAAAAGAGGGAATTCCCTGGAGGGAGCTTGTTGAAAGGTGCATAAAAGAATATGACTCTGCTATGGAAAAGCTCGGGGTTTTAAAACCTGATTTTGAACCAAGGGCAACAGAGCACATTCCTGAAATTATTTCTCTTATAGAAAAAATTATGGAAAGGGGGTATGCTTACGAAAGCGGGGGAGATGTTTACTTTGAGGTGGAGAAGTTTCCTTCTTATGGAAAGCTTTCAGGAAGAAAGATAGAGGAGCTTAAGGCAGGGGTAAGGATTGAGGTTTCTGAAAAAAAGAGGCATCCTCTTGACTTTGCTCTCTGGAAGTCTGCAAAACCAGGGGAGCCTTTCTGGGAAAGTCCATGGGGTAAAGGAAGACCAGGCTGGCATATAGAGTGCTCTGCAATGAGTATGAAGTATCTCGGAGAAACCCTTGACATACACGGAGGAGGACTTGATCTGATATTCCCTCATCACGAAAACGAAA
>CAZWTB010000181.1:0-7279 GCA_964636875.1 uncultured Thermodesulfatator sp. | reverse complement strand
GAGAAGCTGAAGAAGCTTTCCATGTGGAAGGAGGCAACTCTGCGGATGGCTCATGAAATAAAAAATCCTTTAACTCCGATAAACCTCTCCATACAGAGGCTCAAGAGAAAGCTTGCTCCCCAGCTTGACGAAGAATCAAAGGAGCTTCTTTATAAAATAACAGGAGTTATAGAAAAGTATGTGGAGGAACTGAAAAACCTGGCAACCGAGTTTTACTACTTTTCCAAAATACCGGGTTTTTCTCCTGCAAAGGGAAGTCTCAGGGATAACATAAAGGAGGCGCTTTCTCTTTATCAGGTTGCCTATCCGGAGATTAACTTCAGGCTTGAGTGTCCTGAGGACATAGTTTTTGAGTTTGACGGTTTTTACCTGAAGAGGGTGTGGATAAACCTTCTTGACAATGCTATAAAGGCAATGGGGGAAAAGGGTGAGATTTTAATAAGGGCTTTCAGAGAGGACGGAAAAGTGGTTGTGGAATTTCAGGACAGTGGAACAGGGCTTTCAGAGGAAATAATAGAGAACTTTAACAAAGGGGAGATTTTTAAGCTGAAGGGAATAGGAACAGGGCTGATTATGGTTTATTCCATAGTGAGGTTTCACAGAGGGGAGATCAGAGTGGAGAATGTGGAGGAAGGGGGAACGAAGTTTGTTATAAAACTCCCGACAAAGGGGTAAAAGTTCTATTCCAGATTTAAACATCTTTTCAAAGATTTCAGTTCATTTTGAGTAAGGGGTTTTACTTCTCCGGGTTTGAGATCTCCCAGACTTATGGGTCCAATTCTAATTCTTTTAATACCAAGCACCCTGTATCCAAATTTTCCAAAAAGTCTTTTTAAAAGGTGATACTTTCCTTCATGAACAGTGATTTTTACAAGGGTTTTATCAGGGTTAAGTATTTCTATTTTTGCAGGAAGGGTTTTAAAATTGTGAAGTTCTGTGCCATTTTCTATAGAAATTTTGTGTTCCTCCTGAAGAGACGAGTTTAATTTTACTATATAAGTTTTGGAGAGTTTCCACTTGGGGTGAAGGATTCTGTGAGCGAGTTCACCCCAGCTGGTTAGAATTAAAAGACCTTCAGCATCTTTGTCAAGCCTTCCCACGGGAAACAGGCGTCTTAAATCAGGCAGTTTTCCATGCAAAAAGTCCAGAATAGTTGGTTCTCTGTCTTTTAAAGAAGTTACACATCCCGGAGGTTTGTAAAACTTATAAACCGGAGAATGAGTTATTAGAGTGATTTTTTTTCCTTTTATTCTTACTTCGTCCTTAAGAGGATTAATTTTAAATCCACAGGAATAGACTTTTGTGGAATTTACCAATACTTTTCCTGAGGTTATTAATTTCTGAACTTCTCTTCTTGAACCAGCACCTGCAAGATAGAGAAATCTGTCAAGTCTGAGAAGTTTATTTTTGCTCACAGAATAACTACCAGAAAACTTTTAAGTATTGGTGTAGGACTTTTTAAGAAGTTCTATAAATTCTTCTGCTCTTTCAAGTTCTGAAAATTCTAAAACTATACGGGTTTTTTTACCTTTTTTTCTAACTTCCACTCTGGTGCCGATTATTTTGCTGAGTTCTTCTGAGAGAAAAGCAAGATCAGGATCCTGCCGGGATTTTTTTGTATCCCGGTTTTCACCTTCTTGTTTAAGAATTCTGGCAATAAGTTTTTCTGTGTCTCTAACAGATAGTCCTTTTTCTAGGATAAGATTTCTTATTTTTAACTGAAGTTTTTCATCATTTAATGACAACAGGGCTTTACCATGACCTGCACTGAGTTTTCCTTCAAGAATATCCTGTTGAATACTTTCAGGAAGATTTAAGAGTCTCATAAGATTTGCAATCGTGCTTCTGTCTCTACCTGTTTTTTCTGCTATTTTTTCCTGAGTGTAGTTAAATTTTTCCACCAGTTTTTTGTAAGCAAGGGCTTCTTCAAGTGGATTAAGATCTTTTCTCTGGATGTTTTCTACAAGAGCTGTTAATAAAACTTCTTCATCACTGAGTTTTTTTATTATTGCAGGGATGGTTTTTAATCCCAGTTTTTTAACTGCTCTGAGTCTTCTTTCACCTGCAACACACTCATAGAGTCCTTCACCTACTTCTCTTACCAGAATTGGTTGAAGAATTCCTTTTTCTTTTATAGAATTTACGAGTTCTTCAAAAGAGGAATCTTCTTTAAAGGAAGTTCTTGGCTGAAAAGGAGAAAAGAGGATACTTTCAACAGGAATATAGGAAATACCTCTGGATCTTGTTTCTCCGGGTTCTGGAAAAAAGGATACTTCTTCTTTGAGTTCTGGAATCAGTTCTGAAAGTCCTTTTCCAAGTGCCTTTTTTTTCATTTTTTAAGTCTTTTAAAGTTCTTTGCAAACAGGAGGGATCATTTTTAAGTCAAGTTCTTTTTCTATCTGACTGGCAAGAGCAAGCACGAGGTCATCTTTAAAATGAGGACCTATTATCTGCAGGGCAACCGGGAGATTTTTTTCGGTGAGTCCCACAGGCATGCTTAATCCTGGGACACCAGCCAGATTAACGGGAATTGTAAAAATATCTGAAAGATACATCTGAAGGGGATCAGAAATTTTTTCTCCGAGTTTAAAAGGAGGAGTTGGACTTACAGGAGTTATAATAAGATCAACTTCTGAAAAGGCATTTAAAAAGTCCTGAAGTATAAGGGTTCTGACTCTGGAAGCTTTCAGGTAAAAGGCATCGTAGTATCCTGCTGAGAGAGCATAGGTTCCCAGCATAATTCTTCTTTTTACTTCTTTTCCAAATCCTCGGGCTCTACTTTTTTTATAAAGATCCTGCAGGGTTTTAGCTTCTGCCCTGAATCCATACTTTACTCCGTCGTATCTTGCAAGATTTGAAGATGCCTCTGCAGGAGCAATTATATAATAGGTTGCAACTGCATATTCAGTGTGGGGCAGGCTTACTTCTTTTACTTCGTGCTTTTTTTTCAGCATGTTTATTATTTTTTCTATTTCTTTAAGAACTTCGGGATCTATTTCACCTGTAAAATACTCTCTGGGCAAGCCTATTTTAAAGGAGGTTTGGCTGTGATTTTTTATTGCGGATAAGAAATCCGGGACAGGTGCAGGGCAGGAAGTGGAATCTTTGGGATCGTGACCTGCAATAACCTGAAGTAAGAGGGCGGTATCTTCAACAGTTGTTGCAAAAGGTCCTATTTGATCCAGGGAAGAGGCAAAAGCCACAAGACCAAAACGGGAAACGAGTCCATAAGTTGGTTTTAATCCCACGACTCCGCAAAACCCAGCAGGCTGACGGATGGAACCCCCGGTGTCTGATCCAAGAGATCCGGGTGCCATTCTGCTTGCAACAGAAGCAGCAGAACCACCAGAAGAACCTCCTGGCACCCTTTCAAGATCCCAGGGATTATGTGTGGGAAAAAAAGCTGAATTTTCTGTGGAAGAACCCATGGCAAATTCGTCAAGATTCGTTTTTCCCAGAAAAATCGCTCCTTCTTCCTTTAACTTCTGAATAACGGTTGCATCATAAGGAGCAATAAAATTTTCAAGAATTTTTGAAGCACAGGTTGTTGGTTTGCCTTTTATACAGATGTTGTCTTTTATAGAAAGTGGTATTCCAAGAAGCTTTCCTTTTTTTCCCTGTTTTCTTGCTTCGTCTGCTTTTCTGGCAGACTCCCTTGCTCCTTCTTCATCAACATAAAGAAAAGCTTTAATCCGGGGATCAAGTTTCTTTATCCTCTCAAGATAAGCTTCAACCAGTTCCACACTCGTTATTTCCTTTTTTTCCAGAAGTTCAAGAGCTCTGGTTATGGTTAGTTCATTCAAGTTAATTTCAGCCATCTTTCTTCTCCTTTCCTTTTTAAGAAGAAGTTTTAACAACTTTTGGAACCACAATCATTCTTTCTTTAAGCTGAGGAGCATTTTTTAAGATCTCATCCGTGTCTTTAAACTCCTTTACCTCATCTTCTCTATAAGGTGTGTTAAGTTTTATTGCGTGAAAAGTGGGAGGAATATTTTCTGTGTCAAGGGTTTGGAGTTTTTTAAAATAATCAAGAATTTGAGAAAGTTCCCGGGTATAGGTTCTGGCTTCTTCCTCACTTAATTCAAGCCGGGAAAGCCCTGCTATTTTTAAAACCTCTTCTAAAGAAATAGCCATAATTTACCTCCGACTTTCTCTCTCTCTGCTTTTTTGAGATATAAGTATAACCAATTTTTTGCTTTTTTAAAAGAGTGTTCTGGAGAAAAACCTTTTATCAGAAAACACAGTAATGCAGAAGAAAATGCACAACCTGTTCCATGAAAATCGCCTTTTATTTTTTTCTTTTTAACAACTTTCTGAATTACGCGGGAATTCGTTCTGTAAAAAAGATAATCACACGAAAAAATTCCTGTTCTGTAATTTTTTTCAATACCTGTTATTACAAGAGCTTTTAATGGGTAGTTCATAAGTCTATCAGCAAGAATTTCAGGGGAATTCGTGCTGGTTTCAGCCAGAATTTCAGCTTCTTTAAAGTTAGGGCATAAAACATCCACCAGAGGAAGTAATTTTTCTTTTATACAGGAAAGAAATGTCTCAGAATGAAAAAGAGGATAATTCAGAGTTGCTTTTAAAACCGGATCAAGAACAATCCATTTTATTTTTGAGCGATGCTTTTTCAGATGATCAGAAAGGATTACAACATGATCAGGGGTTGCAAGCATTCCTATTTTTACTCCTTCCACTGGAAGATCGGAAAAAACAAGAGACAGACAGGTTTCAAAATAATCAAGATCAACAGGCTTCCATCCTTTAAACACAGAAGTGCTCTGAATTGTAAGAGCAGTTGGAACAGCTCCTCCCTTTAGTTTAAAAAGGGCAAAAACTTTGAGATCAAGGAGAATACCTGCTCCTCCAGAAGGATCGTATCCTGCTACACTTAATAAAAACATAATTCAAATTTATAACCAACTTCAATTATGTCAAGTTCTGAAAAAGTCTGTTTCACAACTGCTACCTGATTGAAGTGAGGTATATTAATTTGTTCCAGGAAAAGATTTACATTTAAACTTGACCTTTATATTTTTTGCCTTAAAATTTAGCGAGATGTGATGAATTAAATTGATTCTGTTATGAAGCCAAGAAAGGGTTTTTCTTCTGAAAAGGATCTGCGATTATTTGTAAAAAATTATTTAAAAAGCAATCTTAAAGGAGTAAAAGATCTGGTAAAAGCTGAAGTTATTATAAAAAAAGTCAAGCCACCTGAGGTGTGTTTGAAACTTCCTTTTTATTCTGAAGGAAATCTTATAAGATGTAATGAAGTGGATTTTTTAATGAAGGAGCTGGAAAAAGCAGGAATAAAAGCTGAGGTTTATTACATTGACGACTGGAGCGAACTTGAAAATTAAAAAACTAAAACCTCTTGTTCTTGTTCCAAGTGAATTTGAATATGAAATAGTGAAGGATTTTTCTTCTATTTTTGAGGTATATGTTACAGGAGTGGGGGTGGTTGAAGCAGGACTCAGTGCTCTTGAAATTTTTTACAGGGAAAAACCCGGATTTGCTATATTAACCGGATGGGCAGGAGCTTATCCTGAAAGCGGTTTAAATACAGGGGATGTGGTGCTGGCAACCAGAGAAGTTTTTGCAGATTTTGGTAGAAAACATAAAACCCATTGTTCCTTTTTTCCTTCTAAAATAGCTTCTGTATTTTCCTGTGATCTTAATCATCCTTTTACAGAAAAAATTATGTATTTGCTTGAAGCAGGAGGATTTAATCCGGTTTCTGGAACTTTTGCCACGGTTTGTTTAGCTTCGTATCATATAGAAAGGGCAAAAATTATAGAAAAAAGATTTTCAGCAATAGCAGAAAACATGGAAGGCTATGGTGTTGCAAGAGCAGGAGAAAAAACAGGGGTTTATGTGACAGAGCTGAGAATTATAAGTAATCTGCTGAATTCTCCTGAACAAGACTGGGATTTTCAAAAAGCAAAGGAAAGATTAAGAGAGGTCTGGAAGTGGCTGGCAGAAAACTTAAAATAGCAATTTCTCCCTGTCCCAATGATACATTTATAGTTTCTGGAATATACTTGGGGAAAGTAATTTCAGAAGGATTTAAATTGGATTTTTTCTTTGAAGATGTTGAAACTTTAAATAGATGGGCTATAGAAAGCAGGTTTGAGATAATAAAGACCTCTTTTGGAGTATGGGGAAAAATTTATAAAAATTACGAGCTTTTACCTGTAGGAAGTGCTCTTGGATTTGGAGTGGGACCCCTTCTGGTGGGTAAAAAATTTTTTACTCTGTCTGAGTTTTCAGAATTAAAAGTAGCAATACCCGGAGAGCATACCACTGCTCACCATCTTTTTAACTTTTTTTACAAAGGTAAAATCGAAAAAATTTTTATGAAATACGACGAAATAATCCCTTTTTTACTGAAAGACAGGTGTGAGATGGGGATTCTTATTCATGAAGGTAGATTTGTTTACGAAAAATATCACCTGAAAAAAATAGTGGATCTGGGAGAATACTGGGAAAGAAAAACAGGAGCTCCTGTGCCTCTTGGAGGATATTTTGTAAAAAGAAACCTGCCCTTTGAAATAAAAAAAGAGGTTATTTTTCTTTTAAGAAAAAGTCTTGAATGGGCAGAAAAAAACTGGGAAGAAGTATATCCCTTTTTAAAGACATACGCCAGGGAACTTGAAGAAGAAATTATAAAAAAGCATGTAAACACTTTTGTTAACAAATACACTTTTGGTTTTTCAGAAGAAGCTTTAAAAGCACTGGAAACTTTTGCCAGATTAACCGGGATAAACGAGAGTATAAAAAATCTTATTTTTGAGGGATAAAACATGGAATTGTGGAAATTTCTGGGAGAGATTGGATACATAGGCAAATTCGTTATAGGTGTGCTTCTGGCATTGAGTATTGCAACATGGTATGTGATAATCATAAATTTTCAGCATTTTAAAAAAATTTCTGCTTCTATTGAAGAAGCAGAAGAACTTACAAAAGAAAAAAAATCTCTTTCGGAATTAATAAAGGCAATAAAAAAGAGAAGGGAGGGAATTTTTCCGAGAATAAAATCTTTTTTAAATATTCTGGGAGAAATTTACGAAAATTACTTTAAAAAATCAGAAGAAAAAGGAATAAGAGACGCTCTGGAGGTAGCTTTTAAAGAAGTGGAAGAGAGAGAGGTTCTTGAAAGGGAAATTTTTGTTACGAATATTGGTAAATGGCTTGGATTTCTGGCAACAGTTGGGAATACAGCCCCTTTTATAGGGTTATTTGGAACTGTATGGGGAATAATTCAGGCTTTTAGAGA
>CAZWTB010000180.1:0-5951 GCA_964636875.1 uncultured Thermodesulfatator sp. | reverse complement strand
ACATAAATAACCTGATTCAGACGCTCTTCAAATTCTTCAAAAGTAAGGGGTCTGTTGTCAAGGGCAGAAGGCAATCTGAATCCGTATTCAACAAGGGTTTCTTTTCTGCTTCTATCTCCTCTATACATGGCTCTTAGTTGAGGAATAGTTATATGACTTTCGTCTATAAAAACCAGAAAGTCATCTGGAAAATAATCAAGCAGAGTATAAGGAGGTTCTCCTGGGCGCCTTCCATCAAGATGCCTGCTGTAATTTTCTATACCCTTACAGTATCCAACTTCTTCAAGAAGCTCAAGATCATAAAGTGTTCTTTTTTCAAGTCTTTCAGCATAAAGATAAAGTCCCCTGCTCTTAAAATATTCAACCCTTTCCTGAAGTTCCTTTCTTATTTCTCTTATTGCTCTTGTAAGTTTATCTTCAGAAGTTACATAATGAGACGCAGGAAAGATAATTATCTCGTTTACTCTTCCGAGAACCTTTCCTCTAAAAGGATCTATAATTTTTATTTCTTCTATTTCGTCTCCCCAGAGGCTTATTCTAACTGCTCTTTTTTCTTCGTTTGAAGGAAAAATTTCTATTATATCTCCCCTTACTCTAAAAGTAGTTCGTGTAAAATCTGTTTCTGTTCTTTCATAGTGCATTTTCACAAGTGCTCTAAGAAGCTCGTCTCTGCTGATAGAAGCCCCTTTTCTGAGATAAAGATGTTTCTGAAAGTATTCATCTGGGGAACCCAGTCCGTATATGCACGATACACTTGCAACCACTATCACATCTCTTCTTGAAAGCACAGCAGCAGTTGCTGAATGCCTGAGTCTGTCTATAAAGTCGTTTATAGATGCGTCTTTTTCTATATAAGTATCTGTAATAGGAATGTAAGCTTCTGGCTGATAATAGTCATAATAAGAAACAAAATATTCAACTGCATTTTCTGGAAATAGTTTTTTAAATTCGTTATAAAGTTGAGCTGCAAGGGTTTTGTTCGGAGCTATTATAAGTGTGGGTTTACCCACCCTTGCAATAACATTTGCCATAGTAAAAGTTTTCCCAGAACCTGTAACTCCAAGCAGAACCTGATGTTTGAGCCCTTTTTCTATTCCTTCTACAAGTTCTCTTATAGCCTTAGGCTGATCTCCTTTTGGCTCAACCTCTGCTTTTAACTTAAACTCCGCCTTTTTCCTTAGCAGAACCTCCATCTCCTCTGTGCCTTTTTGTCATAAAATCTTCCAAACACTTTTCAGAACAAAAATAATACACTTTCCCATCAATTTCCACTCTTATAGCGTTTTTTTTAGGAATATAGGTCCCGCAATTTTCGTCAAGAACGAGCTCTGTAACCCGCGTTTTTCTTCGAGCTGAGTTACTAATTCTCTTTTTCCTTTTAAAAAAATACCAGTATAGAAAACCAAAAATTGCTATCCAGAAAAGAAGCCTCATTTTTTTGAAGATTTTTTGCTTTTTCATTTTACCATTTTTTTCTAAAAAGCCCAGAGAAAAGAGGTTTTGAAATTTTTAAAAAAGCAGGTAAAATTTTTTGACAAATATTTTGCAAAAGGAGGAAGGATATGAAATTTTTCAAAGATATTTCTATATTGATTATTGTTCTATTTTTTATCAATATTTTAAATAGTATAGCGTTTGCAGGAGGGTGCTGGAGCAGGCAGGAAGTGGAGGATCTTGAATTTGCAGAACTTGAAGGAAAAATGGTCTTTTCTTTTAAAGATGCAGTAACCTGTAAACCCGTAAGTAATGCCATGGTTATGTTTGGTCCCAAAAAATTAAAAACAGATTCTTTTGGTAGAATTGTTTTGCCTGTAAGTCTCTTTGAAAGACTTAATGATGCAATAATTCCTATTAAAGTTGAAAAAAAAGGATACATTACTTTAAAAACACGAATAAGGGTTATGGCTGGAACAGTATGGGACAAATTTTTTCTTCTTACCAGAAAACTTCCTGCTAATAGTGCCAGATTTGTGCTTGTATGGGGCAAAAAACCCAGAGATCTTGATCTTCATCTGGTTAGCAGGGATTTTCACATTTCTTACCGTAACATGAAAAGTTATTCTGGAAAAGCAGAACTTGACAGAGATGATACAAATGGTTATGGACCCGAAACTATAACTTTACAAAAAATAGAACCCCATACAAAATATACTCTTTATGTGCATAATTATAGCAATGATGCTAAAATTAATCCCAGGGCAAGGGTTTATGTATATATAAACAACAAACTTGACAGAGTTATTGATCTTCCAAAAACTGACAAAAGGGTGGTAAAGATACTTGAAATCAAAAATAAACAGATTTTTTATTTTAATACGCCCTGCAGTAGAATAAGATAAAGTTATCTTTTATTTTTAAAAAAATCTTTTAAAAGCATACTTGCTTTTTCTTTATAAAGTCCTTTTTTTATTTTTACCTGATGATTAAATTTTTTTTCATGAAGCAGATTATATATACTTCCACAGGCTCCGGTTCTGGGATCTTCGGTTGCAAATATTACCTCTTCAAGTCTTGCAAGCACTATTGCATAAGCGCACATTGCACACGGTTCAAGAGTAACAAACATTTTACATCCAATCAGTCTAAAATTTCCAATATTTTTACACGCATCCCTGATAGCAAGAATTTCTGCGTGAGCTGTAGGATCTTTAAATTTAATTATCTGATTTCTTCCCCTGCCAATGATTTCTCCTTTTTCATTTACAATAATTGCACCAACAGGAACTTCGTCTTCTTTAAAAGCAAGCTCTGCTTCTTTTAAAGCTTCTTCCATTAACTTTTTTTCTTCTATACTAAACATGTTTTATAAAAATTTAATAATTTATTTTGTGGAAAAGAAAACTCAGGAGAAAAAAAGTAAAAGGCATTATAAGATGAATTCCTTCGAGGAGAATAATTTGCCCCAGAGGTCTTTTTTTTAAAAATAATTTTAAAAAATATCCAGATATCCATACAATCATTAAGATAAGATATTTATAATTTAAAATACTTAAAAACAAATTAAAAAGTATTCCCAGTAAAAGAAGTCTATCGAAAAATCTATAAATTTTCTCTTCGCTGTATAAAAATCTGGTTATAAAAAAATTCTTAGGTATAAAACCATCTGTTTGAAAGTAAACTACTTCCAGATAGAATTTAATTATTGCAAAGATTACTGCTATAACCAGAGCCAGAAGAATGTTCTGGAGATTTAAAACAGGGTAATAAAGGAAATTAAGAAAGAAAAGAAACACAGGATCAACGAGAAAATAATAAGAGGTATTAATTATTAAAAAATCTGTTATAAGAAAAGCTCCTGCCCATAAAAGAAGCCAGGGTTTATAGAAGTAGCCACTTAAGATAAAAGTGAGAAAGCTTAAAATTACCAGAAAGTAAACTCTTTTTTTCTTTTGTTCAAGGAAGTTAGCTTTAAATGGGTAATAAAACATCAATCTTTTTCTGGTTTTTAATGTTATAAAATTATATTTAAAAATTAAAAAGCTTCCAAGAAATAAAAGAGAAAGGAAGATGTCTTTTTTCCATTTGTATCCCATAAAATTGAGATTACCAAAGAAGAGTAGGAGAAAGTTTAGAGTTATAAAAAAAGAAAGAAATGCAAGATTTCTGACCACTTTATAGAAAAAATTTTTCTTTTTAAGGGCATTTACGACTTCATTGATTAGCCAGTTGGGAGTGGAAGCACCTGCTGTAATTCCTATAACTTCGTGTTTTTCTACTTCTGAAAAAGGGATTTCTTCAGGGGTTTCTATTAAAAAAGCCGGGATACCCTGTTCCTTAGCTATCTGGGCAAGACGATTGGTGTTGGCACTGAATTTTCCTCCTATAACAAGTAGCATATCGCATTCTTTTGCAAGATCTCTTACTTCATTCTGGCGTATTTCTGTTGCATTGCAGATTGTATTTATAACTTTTCCTTCTGGATAACGTTTTAAAATTTCCTGAGAGACCTTTTTAAAAAATTCTTTATCCTGGGTGGTTTGTGAAAGGACGAGATAATTTTTTAAAGGGGGAAGTTTTTCCAGATCTTTAAAAGAACTTATAACAATTCCTTTATCTTTACAGAACCCCAGAATTCCTTTTACTTCTGCATGTTCTTTATCACCTATGATTATAACGGTTTTCCCTTCTTTTACTGCTCTTTCTGCAAGGGACTGAACTTTAAGAACTCTGGGGCATGTGCCGTCTATTATTTCATGTCTTTTTGCAAGTTTTTCTTTTTCTTCTGGTGGAATTCCATGAGCTCTTACAATACACCTGCCTGAAGGAACTTCTTCTTCGGGTTTTTTTATTATACTTACCCCGAGTTTTTCAAGCATCTTTAATACCTGAGGATTGTGAATTAAAGGACCATAGGTATAAATAGGTCTGGTTCCTTCGTTTATAGTTTTTAGAACAATATTAACTGCTCTTCTTACTCCCATACAGAAACCGGCTTTTTTAGCGATTTTTAACTTCATCTTTTTCTCCTGTTATAAACTTTTATTTAAAAGTTCATAAACCTGATCCCTCAAACTTTCCATAATTCCTTCTTCAGCCATACTGAAGTATCCTTTTTTACTTATTATAATATGATCAAGAACTTTAATTTGAAGAAGAGCCCCTGCAAGAATGAGTTTTCTTGTAAGATTTAAGTCTTCTTGAGATGGATTTAAGCTTCCTGAAGGATGATTATGAACCAGAATCAAAGAAACTGCTCTGTTATTTATGGCTTTTGCAAATATTTCTCTTGGATAAACTACTGCTTCAGTAAGAGTGCCTTCGAAAAGCTTTTCAGTTTTTATTACTCCTGAATTCGCATCAAGATAAATAACCATAAAAATTTCCTTATCAAGACTTTTTAGTTCATATTGAAGGTATTCAAATACAGCTCTGGGGGATTTAAGATATTGGGTTTTTTCTGCTTTGTGTTTGAGATATCTTTTAGCCACTTCTCTGACAACTTTTAGAGGAATTATAGCATTTTTACCAAGTCCTTCAATTTTAAGGAGTTCAGAAACAGGTGCATCCAGAACTTCGTCCAGTCTGTTATTAAATTTTTTTAACAGGGTTCTTGCAATATACCGTGTATCTTTCCTGGGTATTCCAAAAAATAGTAAAAGTTCCAGAATATCTTCGTCAGAAAAGGTTTCAGGTCCCAGTTCCAGAAATCTATTTTTAACTCTTTCCCTGTGGCCTCTGGATTTTTCTTGAAATTTTTTAAAAGACCTGTTTAGAGATTTATTTTTTTCCATTGTTATAACGAATTATAAAACGATTTACCAAAAAATCCACCATTATTTACCACTTTTTTACCATTCGTAAGTATTGAAAAATTTGAAAGAAGTGTTTAGAATGGGAAATTGTAAACTTACAGAAGTTATAAAAAATTGTAGAAATTGCAAAAATAAAAGGAGGAAGTGCGATGAAAGAAAGAATTAAGAAAAGAGTAATTTTATTTGGATTTCTTTTATTAGTTTTTATCTTAAGTTCGATAAAATTAAGTTGGGCAGAAATACGGAAAGCAGTTATTACAACCACCGCTCAGGATTGGTCAAGTGGAGCAATTTCAATCGTGGATGTGGATAGTCTTCAGGCAACCAATAATCTCGTTCCATCAGAATCAGATATAACAGTAGGTGCTCATGATAGATATTTTTACTCTAATCAAATTAATTCTATCTGGGAACGCTCAACTAAGGATGATAATGATCTCCACTCTTCTTCTAATCCACATGCTTTAGTATTTATAAATGCTACTAAAGCTTATCTTTTAAGATACGGAACAGATACTGCATGGATTGTAAATCCTTCTACAAGCTCATGTGAGAACTTTAAAATAGGAACTTTGGATTTAAGTGCATATGATGATGGAGATGGCTCTCCAGAAATGACAGACGGAATAGTTGTTGGAGATAAGGTATTTATCCTGCTTCAAAGACTTGACAGAAATAACAATTGGGAACCTCTTGATG
>CAZWTB010000179.1:0-1537 GCA_964636875.1 uncultured Thermodesulfatator sp. | reverse complement strand
TTCTTTTTATCTGTGCCCAATGTGAATGTCCTGCCATATTTAATTTTCACCTCCTTCTTTGAAAATTTTTTTTATTTTAAAAAAGCTCTAATAAGTATAATAAATCTTGTCAAAATTTCAAACTTTATTAAAATATATTTTGAAAAAATAGAAAGCCGGGGTGGCGGAACTGGGAGACGCGGCGGACTCAAAATCCGCTGGGGGCAACCCCGTGAGGGTTCAAATCCCTCCCCCGGCACTTAAAAATTCCTCTCTCTAAAATCATCCCCCCTCCAATCCCCGATAAATCCTCGCTTCCTCAACCCCTCTTTAACTTTCCAAAATGGTATTGAAAGGTATTAAAGAGTATTTTAAAGTATCTCCAGGTAAAAGCTCTCAACGACTGAAATGCCCTATTTTTTGAACATTTTTATGTTAGTCCCTCCTTTTTCTTCTTATTTTCTTCTCTCCAAACTTTCATAGGTGCATAGTTCAGAATGAAGCTTCCAATTTTTGAAGAGCAGTTCAAAATTAGAGAAGCTTGAGAAGATGGTGAGCAATTTTTAAACTTTCCTGAAAGTGTTCCCTGTTTCTGTAGCGCCTGGAAATTTTATGTTTTCTTTTAAGAAGATATACAATTTTATAAGAATCCCGCAGAATACTCATAGCCCTTTCAAAAAGCTCTTTATTAAACTTAAAAGTAAAAAAGAACATCCAGAAGAGACGAAGCATTTCCTTTCTGTCTATACCAGGAACTTTTCTAAATTTCAGAGGATCATAGGGTTTTTCTATAAAAGGTAAAAAGGGATAAAGAAAAAGGGCAATTCTTGCTGAAAGTGAAAGCTCGTTATCTTTTTCAAGAAGCTCCAGAACTTTTAACAGCACCTTTTCGTCCCACTTCTTTTTCTTTCTGAGAAATGGATAAATTTCAAAAAGAAGACCGGAGTGTTTCATAAGGTTAAACCAGTCTTTTATCCAGTATCCAGCTATATCTTTTAAAATTTCGTCTCTGAGTCTGACCCAGACCACGGTTTTAATGAGTGACCTGCATTCAAGTATAGCCTTCCAGGTAGTCTGTTCTATGTGAAAACCAAGTCTTGCTGAGTGCCGCACTGTTCTGAGCATTCTTACCGGGTCCTCTTTAAATCGCTCTTCTGGGTCTCCTATTACTTTTATTATTCCTTTTTTTAAGTCTTCAAGTCCTCCTGTATAATCTATTATTTTTTCTTCTTCTGGATCGTAAAAAAGGGCATTTATGGTCAGATCTCTTCTAAAAGCATCTTCAAAAGGGGAAGCAAAACTCGTTACTTCAACAAAATCTTTTTTACTTCTATCAAAGTAAACATGAACTATAGGGAACCTTTTTCCTATAATTTGACTTCTTTTAGGAAAAATTTCTAAAACTTCTTCCAGAGTAGCGTCAGTTCCTATGTCAAAATCCTTTGGTTGTATCCCAAGAAGAAGGTCTCTTATACATCCCCCGACGAAATACGCAGAATATCCCTCTTTTTTAATCCTTTTTATTACCTTTAGAACTTTTTTAGGAATACCCTTAAAA
>CAZWTB010000178.1:0-10141 GCA_964636875.1 uncultured Thermodesulfatator sp. | reverse complement strand
GCACAGTTTATAGTAATAAAAGGTGCCTGGGCTCTGTCACTGTTATAGTGTATAGCCTTTGCTATAAGTTCTTTTCCTGTTCCACTCTCACCTCTTATAAGAACCGAAGCTTTTGTCTTGGCTATTTTTAAGCAAGTTTTTATAACTTCTTTCATTTTGTCAGATGCATAGACAATGTTGTGAAATTGATACCTTCTTTTAAGTTCTCTTTCAAGTTCTTCTCTTCTGCTTTTTTCTTCGAGAAAGGTGCGGTAAAGTTTTATTGCCTGCCCTATTAAAGTTGCAACTATTTCAAGAACCCTTAAATCTTCTTCAAAAGAAATACTTTCATCAAAGAGACGATCAACAGAGAGCACTCCAAGAATTTCATCTTTTATTTTTATAGGGACGCAAAGAAAAGAAATGTTTTCTTTTTCTATACGCCTGGCACCTGTGCGATTTAAAAAAAGTGGTTCCTTTCCTATGTCTGGAACCACGATGGGATGTCCTGTTTCCACGACTTTTCCAACGATCCCTTCTCCGATTTTGTATCTTCCTCTTGCTATTTGTTCAGGGGTAAGTCCATGGGCAACGACTATTTTTAACTCTCCTGTTGTTTTATCAAGAAGAGTTATAGTGCCTCTCCTCATGTCCAGAAAGTCAGAAAGAATTTTCATAGCCTGAGTTAAATTCTCTTTGAGGTCAAAGGAAGAACTTAATATCTTGCTGACTTCAAGAAGTGCAGAAAGCTCTGCTTTTTGTCTTTTAAAGATACTGAGGTAAAAATCCTGTTCCTCCATCACAATTTTATTATACCATTATTTACAAAATTGTCCAATTTGTGGACACTGAACAATTTTGTAAAAATGTTAACCTGATTTTTTTGAAAAAGAGCGAAAAATTAAACAAGTTTAGAATATTAAAAACTGGCATAAAACTTGTTAATAAAAAGAAAAAAAATTTTAAGAGGAGGGAGGTCTATGAACAAGCCCAGGGATAAGAAGGATGTGATGGAGCTTGTAAAGGAGTATGATGTTAAATTCGTGAGATTCTGGTTTACAGACATTTTAGGGCAACTTAAGAGCTTTGCAGTGCCTGTTGAAGAACTTGAAGTTGCTTTTGAAGAAGGTATGGGTTTTGATGGATCCTCTATTCTTGGTTTTGTTGGAATAGAGGAATCTGACATGGTAGCAAAGCCTGATCCTACTACATTTGCAATTCTTCCCTGGAGACCCAAGGAAAAGGCAGTTGCAAGAATGTTCTGTGATATTTACAGACCTGATGGTTCTCCTTATGAAGGAGATCCAAGATATGTTTTTAAGAAAAATCTTGAAAAAATGAAAGAAATGGGATTTACCAACTTTTATATTGGACCAGAGTGTGAATTTTTCTATTTTAAGAATGACAAGGGAACTGAAATTCTTGACACTGGTGGATACTTTGACTATCCAATGGATGCAGCAGAAGACCTTAGAAGAGAAACCATTTTCTGTCTTGAACAGATGGGAATAAAAGTTGAATATTCTCACCACGAAGTTGCTCCTTCTCAGCACGAAATAGACTTGAGATATGCAGATGCTCTTGATATGGCAGATATGGTAATGACTTATAGAGTAGTTGTAAAAGAAGTTGCTAAAAAGTATGGACTTTACGCTACATTTATGCCAAAGCCACTTTTTGGAGAAAATGGAAGTGGTATGCACACCCACCAGTCTCTTTTTAAAGGAGAGGAAAATGCTTTCTTTGATGCAAACGACAAGTATTATCTCTCTGATGTAGCAAAGAAATACATTGCTGGAATTTTAAATCACATAAAAGAAATTACCCTGGTTCTTAATCAGTGGGTAAACTCTTACAAGAGACTCGTTCCTGGATACGAAGCCCCTGTTTACATTGCATGGGCAAGAAAGAACCGTTCTGCTCTGATCAGAGTGCCTCTTTATAAACCCGGAAAAGAAAAAGCAACCCGTATAGAGCTCAGAAGCCCTGATCCTGCATGCAATCCTTATCTTGCTTTTGCATGTATGCTTTCCGCTGGACTTAAAGGAATTAAAGAAGGTTATTCTCTTCCTGAACCTGTTGAAAAGAACATTTTTAAACTTACAGAAGAGGAAAAGAAAGAACTTGGAATTGACAGTCTCCCTGGAAGTCTTGGAGAAGCAATTGCCTGTGCAGAAAAGAGTGAGCTTCTCAGAGAAACTCTTGGTGACCATGTATTCAACGAATTAATCGCTCTCAAGAAACAGGAATGGGACGACTACAGGGTAAGAGTTACTGAATACGAGCTTGAAAAATACCTTCCAATTCTTTAATAGCTAACTAAAAGCCCGTGGCTAAGCCACGGGCTTTTTTAATTTAAAAATTTTATAAAAATTTATATAATTCTTTACAACAATGCCAATAAAAAAAATAGTAGAAATAAAAGAAGTTAGTCTTATAAATGAAGTTGGAAAAATATTTAGTAAGGGATTAAATTTTGAAGAAAGTCTTGCAGAACTTCTTAAAGTTCTTTATTCTTTCTGGGATGTAAGACACAGTTTTATTGCTCTTTATCAAAAAGATAAAGATGTTTTAAAAATAGTTCAATCCTTTGGAATGTATCCAGAAGAAATAAAAAAAGGAGTTTTTAAAAGTGGTGAAGGTATAATCGGAAGGGTTTACAAACACGGTATTCCTGTTGTTCTTTCAGATCTGAGAGAAAAAACCTATCTTAACAAAACTGGTTTAAGAAACAGGCTCGATCCAGATGAGTGGTTCGTTGCTGTTCCTATTAAAATAGGAGGAGAAATAATAGGAGTTCTTGCTGTTTTTAAACACTTTCTTACTCAGGAAAGTGTTGAAAAAGGGCTTGATTTGCTTCAGATTTTAAGCACCATGATAGGAATGTTTTACAAACTTAATGAAAAACTTGCCCTTGAAAGACAGGACTGGGAGGAAGAGAAAAAAGCTCTTACTCAGGTTCTTGAAGAAAAGTATAACATAGAAGGAATAGTTGGATGTTCAACCGCTATTAAAAATTTAGTTAACTTAATAAAGAAAATAGCTACTACAGACATTACTGTTTTAATTACAGGAGAAAGTGGTACAGGAAAAAGTCTTGTTGCAAAGGCTATTCACTTTTTAAGCCATCGCAAAGACAAGCCCTTTATTACTATAAACTGCTCTGCTATACCAGAAACCCTTCTTGAGGCAGAGCTTTTTGGATATGAGAAAGGGGCTTTTTCAGGAGCTTATACTTCTAAAAAAGAAAGTTTGAACTTGCAAATGGAGGCACTCTGTTTCTCGATGAAATAGGAGATCTACCTCTCTCACTTCAGCCCAAACTTCTGAGAGTCCTTCAGGAAAAAGAAATAGAAAAGCTTGGAAGTGAAGAAACCATTCAGGTTGATGTAAGAATTATCGCTGCAACAAACAAAAATCTTGAAGAACTCATTAAACAGGGACTTTTTAGAGAAGATTTATATTACAGAATAAGTGTGCTTCCAATTCACATTCCACCACTCAGGGAAAGGAAAGAGGATATCCCTCTTCTTGTCGATCACTTTTTAAATATTTTTAATCAAAGATACAGAAAGAACATAAAAATAGAACCCGAGGCACTTCAGCTTATGATAAATTATCCCTGGTATGGTAATGTGAGAGAACTTGCTAATACACTTGAGAGACTTGTTATTTTAAAAGACAGGGACATAACTCCAAGAGATCTCCCGAGTTATATTTTAACAGAGCAAAAAGAATACACTATGAAAAAAATACCAAAACTTGTTGAAAATACCGAGAAAGAAGCAATTTTAAAAGCACTTGAAAAAACCGGTTATGTAAAGTCAAGAGCAGCCAAACTCCTGGGCTACACTCTCAGACAACTTGACTACAGAATCAAAAAGTATCACATAGAAATAAAAAAGATTTAAGAAGTTTTAAGGAAGCTTTCGAGTTCTTCTTTCCAGTGTCTTATTTTTATTCCAAGAATTTTACAGAGTTTCTCATTGCTCATAGCAGAAAATCTGGGTCTTTTAGCAGGAAGATTAAATTCTGATTGATAAACAGGATATATAAATTTTTTAATTTTTTTTATTTTTAAAACTTCCTGTGCCCATTCGTAGCGCGAGCCATATCCAGAATTTACAAGATGATAAAGCCCTTTTAATCCTGAATTAAGTGCTTTTAAACTTACTTCCACTATGGTTTTCGTGGAAGTGGGAACTGAAAACTCATCACAGGATATTCTAAGGTATTCCTGTTTTTCAACCCACTGCATCAGTTTATAAATAAAGTTCTGTTTACCTCTTCCATAAACCCAGCTTACTCTGAAAATAAGATGATCTTCGCTTTCTTCTTTTACAAAAACCTCTCCAAGATACTTACTTTTGGCATATTCAGAAAGGGGATCTGGCTCGTCTTCCTCTGTGTAAAGCCCTTCTTTTTTTCCGTTAAACACATAATCTGTGCTGTAGTGAATTAAGAAAGCTCCGTATTTTTTGCAGGCAAAGGCGAGATTTCTCGGACCGAGTGCATTTACTCTAAAAGCCTTTTCTCTTTCCTCTTCAGCTTTATCAACAAGATTGTATGCTGCGCAGTTTATTACTACATCGGGTCTTAAACTTTTAAAAACCTCCAGAACCTTTTCCAGATTTCCTATATCAAGCTCTTCTTTTCCAAAGGCATAAAATTTCTGATTTTTCTCTTCTAAAACTCTGACAAATTCCGTTCCAAGCTGTCCTTTTGCCCCTGTAATTAAAAACTTCATTCTCCGTAAACCCTCTTCCAGTAGTCCTTCAGCTCTTCTGCTTTTCTAAAAAGCCAATCTTTGTGTTCAAGATACCATTTTACTGTAAGTTCCAGCCCTTTTTCAAAACTCACTTCAGGCTTCCATCCACATTCTTTTACAACCTTGGTAAAGTCCATACTGTAACGAAAATCGTGTCCAGGTCTGTCCTTAACGAATTTTATTAATTCGTGAGGTTTGTTTAAAAGATCAAGAATTGCCTTAACCACCTCTATGTTCCTCTTTTCCTCTCCACTTGCAACATTGTAAATTTCTCCGGGTTTACCCCTTTCAATTATATTAAAAATTGCCCTTGCACAGTCTTCGACATAGAGCCACTCCCTTACATTAAGTCCTTTTCCATAAACCGGAACACTCTGATTTTGCAGAGCTTTGATTATAACAACAGGTATAAGCTTTTCAGGATACTGCCAGGGACCATAGTTGTTACTCGGTCTAACAGTAATCACAGGAAGCCCGTAAGTTCTAAAATAAGCTCTTCCAAGCATGTCTGCACTTGCTTTGCTTACTGAATAGGGAGAATTGGGATTAAGAGGAGTTTCTTCAGTAAACTTCCCCGTTTCTCCAAGCTCTCCGTAAACCTCGTCTGTGGATATGTTAATAAAAAGCTTTACTTCTCTTTTTCTGGCTGTTTCCAGAAGGGCGTATGTTCCGAGCACATTTGACTTCAAAAAGCTTTCAGGACATAGAATACTTCTATCTACATGAGATTCAGCTGCAAAATGCACCACAACCTCTGGTTTTTCTCTTTCAAAAATATATTCCAGAAATTCTGCATTTGTAATGTCACACCTGTAAAAACTTATTTTGTCTTCCACTTCCTTCAGTCTTTCGAGACCCCCTGCATAGGTAAGTTTGTCCACAACAGAAGTTTTATAACCTTTTTTTACAGCCTGTCTTACAAACTCACTTCCTATAAAACCTGCTCCACCTGTAACAAGAAGTTTCATACCCCTTCTCCATACACAAAATTATTTTCTGCTTCTTTTAAAGAAGGATGTTCTGCGTCTTTTTTAGAAAGAATAGGATTTCTTACAGGCCAGATGATCCTTAGTTCTGGATCATTCCAGATAATTCCTCTATCAAGCTCCGGAGCGTATTCTTCTGTGCATTTATACATTACTTCTGTATCATCCTCAAGAGCAACGAAACCGTGAGCAAATCCTGGAGGTATCCAGAGCATATATTTATTTTCCTCTGAAAGAATCACTCCCACCCATTTTCCATACCATGGAGAGCCTTTTCTAATGTCCACAGCTACATCAAAAACAGCTCCTCTAACAACCCGAACGAGTTTACCCTGAGCCTTGGGATTTAATTGATAATGTAAGCCCCTTAATACTCCTTTCTTTGACTTTGAGTGATTATCCTGGACCCAGTCTGCTTTAATGCCGAATTTTTCAAAATCACTTTTTTTAAAAGTTTCCATAAAAAATCCTCTTTCATCTTCAAAAACCTTTGGAATTACCAATACAACATCAGGAATTTCGAGTCTTTTAAATTCAAAGGGCATTTTTTTCTCCTTTAAGTGGAGTTATTTAAAGATTCCTTTAAAAGATTTTCGTAATTTTTTCTCACTTCTTCTGGGAGCTGGCTTATACATTCCTTAGCATAAGGACAGTGCTTAAGACAGCCAAAGTCAAGGCGAGGATTAGGAACTATTCTCCCACATTTTTTACACTTTCTTTGAGGATCGTCTTTAAAAAATTCAATTTCATTTCCACAGAAAGGGCATTTTATTTCAAAGATAGCATCAGGCTTCCAGTATCTTGTATCCTGTCCAGGACATTTCACTTTTAATTACCCTTTTTCAGCTACTTCTATAAGATATTTTCCGTATTCTGTCTTTTTCAAAGGCTCTGCAAGTTTTAGAAGCTCTTCCCTGCTTATCCATCCATTTCGATAAGCTATTTCTTCTACGCATCCTATCATAAGACCTGTTCTTTTTTCAATGGTTGCAACGAATTCCCCTGCTTCAAGAAAACTATCATGGGTTCCTGCATCAAACCAGGCAAATCCTCTTCCAAGAAGTTTTACCTTAAGTTTCCCCTTTTTTAAGTATTCTTCATTTACAGAAGTAATTTCAAGTTCTCCTCTATCTGAAGGTTTTACCCCTTTAGCAATTTCAACAGCCTGATTGTCATAAAAATACATCCCTACCACAGCGTAATTTGACTTTGGATTTTCTGGTTTTTCCTCAAGAGATACAACATTTCCTTTTTCGTCAAATTCAACGATACCAAATCTTTCAGGATCTTTTACCCAGTATCCAAAGACATAAGCTCCACCATTTTTTTCTACTTCTTCTTTTGCTTCTTCCATTATTTTAGGAAGATCGTGTCCAAAAAAGATATTGTCTCCGAGCATGTAGCAAATGGTGTCGTCTCCAATAAAGTCTTCTGCAAGCACAAGTCCTTCTGCAAGACCTCTTGGTTTTTCCTGAATTACATAACCTATGTTCATTCCAAGGTGGGATCCATCTTGAAAGAGCTTTTTGTAAAGTTCGAGATCTTCTGGCTTTACCACAAAAAGAACTTCTCTAATTTTAAGAAGCATAACCAGAGACAGAGGATAGTAGATCATGGGTTTATTGTAAACAGGAAGAAAGTGTTTGTTTATGGCAAGGGTTACAGGATAGAGTCTTGTTCCTGAGCCACCAGCCAGAATAATCCCTTTCACCTTCCTCCCCCCTCCCTATTATACTCTTAAAAGAAAAAAATAAAAGAGTGATAATCAGTTATTATTCTCCAAAAATAGACGGTGGTGCATAGGAATGCGTTCCTTCTACTACTTCAACTCCTGCCTTTTCTTTAATTGCAGAAATAAGATCTTCTTTTCTCTTACAGAATTTCATAATGCAGGTTCCTATGTGAATAACATCAACTTTTTCTTTTAATGCTCCGAGTTGAAGTTTTAAAATCATTAAAGGACAGAGAACTCTGTTTTTGTTTCCTTCACAACCACCACACTCAACAATTCCCACAAGCTCTGCAGGTTCGTCCTTGTATCTTGCAAATTCCCCTTCTCTTCTATTAAAAGCCACCAAACACTTTGCATCTCCGGGACAGAGATTCTGACTTCTTATCATGTGACAGCTAACTATAACAACTTTTTTCATAACACACCTCCTTTTAAACTTTTGTTTGATTTTAAGTCTCTTTTACAACTTTTTGAAAAATTTTCAACAGTTTGTAAAAATTAAATATTTATTATTTATTTAACTGAAAAAAAATACCTATGAATAAGAGGTTTTTGAAAAAAATTGAAAACCTTTATACCTTTTCCCACTTTACATCTTTTACTTTTCTCTCCTCTGGATCAAAACTCACTCCAAAAAGATAAATCGGCTTCCCTTCTCTGAAAAACCTCTCGTGATAACCCCTCTCCTTTATCTGCTCTATCGCCTTCTCAGCTGAAATCCCTGCCTTAAACTCAAATATAAATATCTTATCAGGATATCGAACTACCATGTCAAGCCTCCCTCTGTGTGTTAAAAGCTCCGACTCAACATGATAACCCAGAATGTTCATCGCAAGGTAAAATATCACATGAAATAAGCGCTCATCTGCCTTTGCAAAAAGCGTATAGGGAATCTCTGCAAGCATTTCGTTTAAAAGTTCTTTTACCTCATCAAATCGGTTTTCTTTTAATGCCTGCCCAAGATCATCAACAAGTGCTCTCGGTCTAAAGTTTAAATCAACCGCCTCCATAAAAAGCACATCGCAAAAACTCTCCCTCACCTCCTTATTCGGATAGGTTAAAACCCATGTCCCAGGATTCGGTGCACTTTTTATCGTTAAATAACCTGCCTGATAGAGGATTGCTTCAACAGGAAGTCTATCAAGGTCAAAAGCTTTAAAAACATTAGCATTAACTTTAAACTCCTCAAAATCAGGCAAAGTGTGTAGCCTATCTTTTAAAAGTCTCACAAGAAAACTCGGTGTCCCTGTTTCAAACCAGTAGTTTCCAAATCTGCCTTTGGCAAGAGCTGTCATAACTGAGACAGGATTATATATCCTCTCCTCATTATAAGGACTAAACCTATACCCATTATACCAGTATCTAATCTCCTCCATACACTTTTCCACACTTTCTATCCCGTTTTTTTCACAAAAGTATTCCAGATGTTCTTTGAAATTATTCAGAATTTCCTCTTCAGTATAACCCGGAAATTTTGCAAAATTTTCATCAAAGGAGATGTTCATTAAGTTGTTCCACTCCGAAAACATGGAGACTTTGCTGAAGGTTGTTATTCCAGTGACGAAGACGAATTCAAGCTCGTCTACTATGCCGGCACCTTTTAACACACCAAAAAAGCTTTTTAACACATCTCTGTTTGCTTCAGCAATTTTAAAACGCTCTTCTCCAAATCCAAGGTGGTCTAAAATAGGCTTATCGTATTCGTCAACAAGAATCACCACCCCTGTTCTATATTTTCTGTAAAGTGCAGTTATTAAATATTCCAAAGCATCCTTTGGAAAAATTAAATCTTCAGGAAAGGGTATCCCTAACTGTTCAGCCTGAAATTTAATATGAATAAGCAAGCTTCTCTTTAACTCTTCTGGAGTTTCATGAGAAATTCTATTAAAGTCAAACACAATTACGGGATGCGGTTTAAAATCCCACTTATCGTATATCCATAGCCCTTTAAAAAGCTCTTTATTCCCTTTAAATAGCTCCCAGAGAGTGCTAACGGTTAAAGATTTTCCAAATCTCCTCGGACGGGAAAGAAAGTAACACTTTCCCTTTGAAATCATCTCATAAATCCAGAAAGTCTTGTCCACATAAACTTTACCTCTCGTCCTTATGTCTCTAAAGCTTGATGTATCAAGCGGAAGAAGTGGAAGCATGGGAAAAACTCCTTTTTCTTTTTAATTTACCCTGTATTCCAGAATTTACAATGAAGCCCCTTGCACGGCTCTCCAGAATTTTAAGGAACACCCCTAAAAAAATTGGTTCTAAATAAAAAAAGAAAAGTAGGAAAATTTTTAAATGTGTGATAAAATAAGTTTAAATTTTTTTTCAGATTATTATAAAGATCAAAGGGGGATTTTAAATGGACTGGAAGGAAACTTTAAATCTTCCTAAGACCGACTTTCCAATGAAAGCCAATCTTGTTCAAAGAGAACCGAAGTATCTGGAATTCTGGGAAAAGGAAAAAATATACGAAAAAATGCTTGAAAAAAGAAAAGACGCTCCATTTTACATATTGCACGATGGTCCTCCCTATGCTAATGGACACATACATCTTGGAACCGCTTTAAATAAAGTTTTAAAAGATATAATAGTGAAAAGTAAGTCTATGGCAGGATTTAAAGTCCCCTATGTTCCTGGATGGGACTGTCACGGACTTCCTATAGAGCTTAATGTAGAAAA
>CAZWTB010000177.1:0-3042 GCA_964636875.1 uncultured Thermodesulfatator sp. | reverse complement strand
CTTTTTTGATTTTTACTTATCAAAACCTGCGAGTTCTTTAATTTTTTCAACCATGTCAAGTTTTTCCCAAGTAAACTCTGGCTCGTTTCTTCCAAAGTGTCCATAACAGGCTGTTTTTCTAAAAATAGGTCTTCTAAGATTGAGATAATCTATCATGTGTTTTGGTCTGAAGTCAAAGAGCTGATTTATAATATCAAGTATTTTTTCCACAGGGATTTTTTCTGTTCCATAGGTATTTACATTTATTGCAAGTGGTTCAGGAACACCGATAGCATAAGCAACCTGAACCTCAAGTTCGTCTGCTACTCCTGCAGCAACAAGATTCTTTGCTACATACCTTGCGTAATAAGAAGGTGTTCTGTCAACCTTAGTAGCATCTTTTCCAGAAAAGGCTCCTCCTCCATGATGTCCTCTTCCACCATAAGTATCAACTATTATTTTTCTTCCTGTCATTCCGCAGTCTGCAAGAGGTCCTCCTATAACAAATCTTCCTGTTCCGTTTATTATAATTTTGGTATTGTCGCGAAGGTGCTCAGGAGCAACCACTTTTTTTATTACTTCTTCTGTAATTGCTTCTCTAAGTTCTTTTAAAGTAACAGTGGGATCGTGCTGGGCAGCGATAACTATAGTGTGAACATAAGCAGGCTTTCTATCTTCGTATTTTATAGTAACCTGAGTTTTTCCATCTGGTCTTAAAAAGGGTAAAACACCTTTTTTTCTTACTTCAGCAAGTCTCATAGCAAGTCTATGAGCATACCATATAGGCATTGGCATAAAGTCAGGTGTTTCATTACAGGCAAAACCAAACATTAATCCCTGATCCCCTGCTCCTATTTCTCCTTCTCTATCTATTCCCATTGCTATATCTGGACTCTGTCTATCAATACTTATAAGAACCGCACAAGTTTGATAATCAAATCCAAGGTCTGAGTGATTATAACCTATTTCTTTTACTACTCCACGGGCAATAGTTGGATAATCCACCCTTGCTTCTGTTGTAATTTCTCCTGCAATGAGGATCATTCCTGTATTAACCAGTGTTTCACAGGCAACGCGTGCATAGGGGTCTTTTTCAAGAATAGCATCAAGAATAGCATCTGAAATCTGATCTGCAACTTTATCAGGATGACCTTCGGTTACTGATTCTGATGTAAAAAGAAAATCTTTTCCAAACATAGGCTACCTCCTTGTAAGAAGTGAGCTTGGATAAAGTTTACTATATTTTTGAAATAAAACAAGGATTTAAAAAGAAAAAAGAGATCCCCTTTGGAAAGGGGATCTTCTAACAGGTTAAGATTAGGGAAGTTAAATAATGTCGTAAGCTTTTTCACCGTGTTGAGTTTTATCGAGTCCGAGGATTTCCTCTTCTTCAGAGACACGCAATCCTGTAAGAAGTTTTACAATTACAAGGATCAAAAAAGTTAGGATGAGGTTATAGGCAAAAACTATGGCAACTCCTTCGAGTTGAATCAGGAACTGTTTGGGGTTTCCATAGACCAGACCTGTCACGGAATTAATGGAGGGATCTGCAAAAAGACCGGTGAAAAGAGGACCGATAATACCGGAAATACCGTGAATTCCCATAACATCGAGAGCATCATCATATCCGAATTTACTTTTAACATAAACTACCATTACATAGGAAGCCAGTCCTCCCAGAATTCCTATGATAGCTGCATAGGTAGGGTTAACGAATCCTGCTGCAGGGGTAATTGTAGCAAGTCCTGCAATTGCACCAGAAGCAAATCCAAGGACTGTTGGTTTACCGGTGGTAAGCCATTCTACAGCTATCCAGGCTATGGCTGCGGTGGATGCTGCAAGATTGGTATTAAAGAGGGTAACACCAGCGAGTCCATTTGAGGCAAGTGCAGAACCTGCATTAAAACCAAACCATCCAAACCAGAGCAATCCAGTTCCTATTATAACAAGAGTAAGATTGCTTGGCACCAGAATAGGTTCTTTTCTTTTTCCCAGAAATATGGCACCTACAAGTCCTGCAATTCCTGCGGTAAGATGAACCACTATACCTCCTGCAAAATCCACAACTCCCATTTTAGAAAGAAATCCTCCACCCCATACCCAATGAGCAACCGGAACATAAACCAGGGTAAACCAGAGGATTGTAAAAAGAACCCATGCAGAGATTTTAATCCTTTCTATATAAGAACCACTTATAAGTGCTACTGTAATAGCTGCAAAAGTTAATTGAAAGGCGCAGAAGACATATTCAGGTATGGTGCCTGAAAGTGATTTAATTCCAATACCTTTTAAAAAAAACTTGGAAGTATTTCCTATTATTCCAGAAACATCTCCTACAAAGGAGAGACTGTAGCCGTAAAGATACCAGAGGAAGGTTACAATGGCATAGGTTAGACAGATCATGGCTATGGTATTAAGTGTGTCTTTTCTTTTAGCAAGTCCTCCATAAAACACAGCAAGACCGGGAAGGCTCATCAACATAACCAGAGCAGTTGACATAAGTAACCACGCAGTATCTCCAGAATTAAAAGACATAATACCCCCTCGGTATTGTTATAATTTACTTAAATACTAAAAATTAGAAATTGAAAAAAAGCGGTTTATATTGCCTTATCTCCTCTTTCTCTGGTTCTAATCCTGATTACTTCTTCTACTGGCAGGACGAAAATTTTTCCATCTCCTATTTTACCTGTATATGCAGTATCCAGAATTGCATTTATAACAGCATCCACCTGATCATCTTTGACCACTACTTCTATTTTTACTTTTGGCAGAAAATCAACTACATATTTTTTTCCTCTGTAAACCTCTGTCTGTCCTCTCTGTTCTCCAAAACCCTTTACTTCAACAACTGTCATTCCACCTATACCCACTTTTACAAGTGCATCTTTTACTTCTTCGAGTTTAAAAGGTTTGATCACAGCAATTATTTTTTTCATATCCCCTCCTTTTATGTAAATTTTATAACAATTTTTATGCCAGCTGTTTTATAGCTGGTATCCTTGAAATTTTCTATTATAAATGATCTCTAAAATTTTAAAAAGAGAAATTTTTGTTAACATT
>CAZWTB010000176.1:0-2790 GCA_964636875.1 uncultured Thermodesulfatator sp. | reverse complement strand
GTAGATTAACTTGCCATAAATTGTAAGAGAAACTTTATTTTCTTTAATTTTGTTTTCTTTATCTACAATTTCTTTAATTACAATAAGTTTACTTTGCTTTAATTCTTCAAATTTTTTTTCAGCCTGGTGTAAATCATTATTCAGATATTTAAGAAATTTTTCTTTTGAAGGTAAGTTTTTAGGAATTTTATCAGGACTTATAGCTTCAAAAGCTATAAAGTAATCTTCTATTAAACTAAAATCAACTTCTAAAGGTAATTGAGGTAACTTTATCAATTCTTCCTCGTCTTCAAAAATATAATATGCAGGCACTTCATAAATCTGCGCATAAAAAGTTAAAAACGGCACAACTGCCTTGTATCCGCCTGTAATATTAAAAACTATACTCTTAGGATTTCCTTCTGCAATTTCTTCAATTCGCTCAAAAAGATTCATCAAACCTTCTTCTTCGAATTCTTTGCTATTTCTGACCTGCAATCCTTTAATTATCCCTTTTCCATATTCTTTTTCAAAATGAACTTCAAAATCTTCTTTTTCTTTTAACCAGTCTTTTATAATTTCAGCAGCAAGAGGAGAAAGAATAGTATCCGTAGCAAGAAGATAGACAGGTATTTTATCTTGTTTTAATTCCTCTTTAATTTTTGAAAGGCTTTTTATTTCAGCAGAGGCATCAGTTCTTTCTTTTGCCCATTCTTTAATACTATTTTGAAATTCCCTGGCATCCTCTTCCCACTCTTTAAATTCAACAAAAGTTTTATCTTTCAAATTATTGTAAACATCATTTCCATTTTCTTTTTCTTTAAGATATTTTTCAAATATAGAAGTTCCTACTAAAGCAATTACTTTTTTCTTCTCCATCACCACACCCCTATCAAACTTAATCCAAAGCCTTCCTCTTTTTTATAGTCAGATATACGCTTATAATGAAGTTTTTCAAGAACTTTTTCTGGTTCTCCTTTTTCCAGAAAAAAGAAATAAACACTCCCTGCAGGCACTGCTCTATACATCGTTTTTGGTCTCCTATGTTTTATATCGAAACCACCTATATAAACGGGTTTACCACAAACACAGCTTACTAATTTTAACTTTAACCCATCATAAATTTCTTTTGGAAAATAACCATTTTCAAAAATGGCAGGCGTAAGTAAATATAATTTAAAACGGGATTTCTTTTGAATTTGTTTTTTCAACTCTTCTTTTATTCCTTCTTTTAATGTTTTTATTCTTTCATCTTCAATTTTTTGGAAAAATACTGCTTTTCCTTCTCCTCCCAGTTTTTTAAAACCTCTTTCAGGAAGATTAATTCCTTTAGTTTCCACATCTATAATTAAAGAAACCTTCTTTTTTAAACGTATCATATTTACTCGATAAAGTTTACCTTCTTCAGCATCTACTGTATGAGTTATTCTATTTCTAGCAATACCAATTTTGGGTTCAAGTTTATAAAACTTTTCATTTGGCAAAAAAGCAACTTCATTCTTAATTTTGCCCAATAAATATTGTGTTAAAACAGAAAAACTCACCAAACCTGCTGGAGTTTCTACTTCATCAACCTCTAGTGTGCTTAAAAATTGAAAATTTAAGTTGGTAACAAATTCATAATCTTTTAGAAAACTAAGAAGAAAAACCTTATTTTCTTTTTCATTCTTTTTCTTTACAAAATCCATGGGAATAGGAAAATAAATTATTCCTTCTCGTTTTATAAAAATACCATTTATTTTTATATTCTTTGTCGGGTCATCTGGTATTTTAGCTTTTTTAAGTTCTTCAATATTTTCTGCAAACCACAATGTTCTCAAAGCACCGTATAAAGTAGAAGGATAAGGAGGGAAAATACCTTCTGCCCAGCTTTCCTCTCCCCAGGAAAAAGGTTTTCCGTCTCTAAAAAATAAAGTATCTAAAGGTTTTACCTCAAGAAGCATTTTTTACTCCTATTTCTCTATATAAAAACGCAATTATTTCAAGGAAACTTAAAAAATTATTAATATCTTTATAAGGTTTTAACTTAGCAAGTTTTTCTGAAAGAAGGTTTAAAGCTTCTTTTTTCTCGTATTTTTTAAGACTTCTTTTAAGGGTGCGTCTAATTTCTTCTTTAAATAAGGAAGGAATTTTTATTTCGGACTTTAATTTTCTATCCCTCCCCAGAAGCGGTTCAAACTCCCTCCTCAACACCCTTATAAAATTAGGTGACACGATTTCTTCCCGTAAACATGCCAGCACTTCTTTGGCAATACCAAGAGTTCCTTCTCTTTCTCCTTCAACTTTCCATTTAAATCTTGTCTTATGAATCTCTCCACTGTGCTTTAACACAGCAATGGCAAAAGCGTCTTTCTTCTCTATATCCTTTGCCCATTTCTCCATTTCTTTTGCCTGTTTTAATACTTCTAAAAGTGGCGTTTTATAATGAGCTATCACCACCCCACAGGAAGCAGTTGCCTCTGGACCAAGTAAGGTAAAAATCTTGCCGTTTTTTTCTACAAAACCTGTTGCTTCCATGGTAAAATCAGCAATTATCTCATCGTTTTCACACCTTATATGTCCTGAAAACGCCGCTCTAAGTTTTATCATCACATCAAAAAGAGCATGTAAATTTACAAAAGCGAGCACATCATCCCCACCAGCATAAACAAGATTCCCAAGTCCGTCTTTTTCTACAATTTCTTTTACAAAGTAAAGAGCATAATTTTTTAATGCCTGACTTAAAGCACTATGTAAGGCAGGAGTCATTAATCGATTTTTAATTGCATTTTTTAATTCTTCTTTAAAATCACTATTTAGATTTTCCCATAC
>CAZWTB010000175.1:0-11532 GCA_964636875.1 uncultured Thermodesulfatator sp. | reverse complement strand
TCTTTTCTTGGAGATGAGGTTATAAAAGGGAGGTCAAAATTAAAGGATAAACTTGGTAAAAAAGTTTTTTCAGAAAAAGTTAATATTATTGATAGTGGAATAGAAGATGGTCTTCCTGAAACAAGACCCTTTGATGATGAAGGAGCTCCTCAGAGAAGGAGGAGGCTCGTTGAAAAAGGAGTGGTAAAGGAATTTATTTTTGATACTTACTGGGGTAGTATTGCAAGAAAACAGGGTATAGAAAATGCTGTTTCAGGAAATGCAAGAAGACCTAATTTTACCTCTTTTCCAAAAGTTTCCACTACGAATTTTTATATGGAAAAAGGAGAAGAGGATATAAAAAAATTTTTAAATCAAGGAGAATTTTTTGAAATTCTTGAAGTTCTTGGAACACATACAGCAGATCCTATTTCTGGAGACTTTTCCTTTGGAGCTTCGGGAATTCTTTATAAAAACGGAGAACCTGTGGACTATTTTTCAGAGGTTGCAATTTCCGGAAACATTTTTGAGGTTTTTGAAAGTGTAATAGCTGTAGAAAAAGAACTCACATTTTATGCAAATTTTGGAATTCCTACCTTGGTGGTTGAGAAAATAGACATAGGTGGATAAAAGAGAAAAATAGTAAACAAGGAGGATCAGCAATGAAGATAAAGGAGGCGAATCTCAAGTTAAAAGAAGGAAAATCTTTAACAAAAGAAGAGGCTTACGAGGTTTTTAAAAAGATAGCTACAGAGGACTTTATAGAAGAGGAAGTAGCAGAATTTTTGGATCTTTTAAGAAAAAAAGGAGAAACCTGGGAAGAGATAGCAGGTGCAGCTATAGCTTATAGAGAAATAATGACCCCTCTTCCTCATAAACTTCCTGAAGATGTAATACTTGTTGATACCTGTGGAACAGGTGGAGATTACAAAAATACTTTTAATTTTTCAACAGCAGTTGCAATAGCTCTTTCAGCAGAGGAAGGGATTTATGTAGCAAAGCATGGGAATCGTTCTGTTTCAAGCAGATGTGGGAGTGCGGATCTTCTTGAAGCCCTAGGAATCCCTCTTGAGCTTGATCCAGAACTTACTGCAAAAGCCCTTGAAGAAATAGGATTTGCTTTTCTCTTTGCTCCTATTTATCACAAAGCATTTAAAAAAGTTGCTCCTATAAGAAAGAAACTCGGAAGAACAATTTTTAATGTGCTTGGACCTCTTTTAAATCCTGCCAAACCTTCTTATCAACTTCTTGGAGTTTACGACTTTTTGCTGACTGAAAAAATGGCTTTTGTGCTGGATGCACTGGGAGTAAAAAGAGCACTCGTTGTTTTTGGAGAAGAAGGCTACGATGAAATCACCGTTACAGGTTCAACCAAAGTTTCAGAACTCAGAGATGAAAAAATAACCACTTATTATGTAGATCCTGAAACTTTTGGTTTTGAAAGGTGTGAAGAACTGAGTGAGCTTGAAGGAGGAGATCCTGAGAAAAATGCAGAAATTTTTGAAAAAGTTTTAAAAGGTGAGATGGAAGGACCTATTATGGACATGTTTATAATGAATCTCGGAGGAGCGCTTTACCTTTGCGAAAAAGCTATAGACTTTAAAGGTGGAATAAAAAAAGCAAAAGAACTCATCAGTTCTGGAAAAGCCTGGGAAAAGTGGCAGAAGATAAAAGACTATTACAAAAGTCTTAAAAACTAATCCAGATCTGGAATTTTTAAGATGAAAGTTGCAGTAGATACAGGAGGGACTTTTACCGATGTTATTTTTCTTGAAAACGGAGTATTAAAGGCACGAAAAGTTTTTTCAACTCCAAAAGAACCCTATCAGGCTATATTAAACGGAATAAAAGGACTTCCTTTAGGGGTTCTCGTCCACGGAAGCACAGTTGGAACAAACGCTTTTCTTGAAAGAAAAGGAGCAGAAGTTTGTTTTATAACTACTTCTGGATTTGAAGACATATTCTTTATAGGAAGACAGGCAAGACCCAAACTTTACGACTTTTTCGTGGAAAAACCCCTTCCTGTGATTAAAGAAGAAAATGTAATAGGGGCAAGAGAAAGGATTGACTCAGAGGGAAAAGTTTTATTTCCCCTTGAAAAGTCTGAAGTTAAAGCATTGCAGGAGAGGGTAAAGATTTTAAAAGAAAAAGGGGTAAATTCAGTTGCAGTATGTTTTCTTCATTCTTACTTAAATCCTTCCCACGAATACATGGTAAAGGAAAGCTTAGAAAAACTTGGACTTCCTGTTAGTATTTCCTTTGAGATTTTGCCAGAATTTAGGGAATACGAAAGGGCTTCAACCACCATAATAAACGCCTATCTTTCACCTGTAATGGGAAATTATATAGGAATTTTAAAAGAGAAATTGAAGGGAGTTGTAATTTACATTCAGCAGTCAAGTGGGGGGTGGCTTTCAGCAGATGAAGCAGGTAAGTTTGCCTGTCATACTATTCTTTCAGGACCAGCAGGTGGGGTTTATGGTGCATTCGTCTGGGCAAAGTCTCTCGGAATAAACAAAATTATAACCTTTGACATGGGGGGAACTTCAACGGATGTGTGTCTCGTTGACGGTCGCATACCTTTTACAAAAGAATATGTAATAGATGGTTATCCTCTGAGTATTCCTGTGATAGACATACACACTGTTGGAGCAGGAGGCGGATCTATAGCCTGGATAGACAGAGGAGGTGCTCTAAAAGTAGGACCCCAAAGTGCAGGAGCAGACCCTGGTCCTGCCTGCTATGGAAAAAGTTTTCTTCCAACTGTTACAGATGCAAATCTCGTTCTCGGAAGACTTTTGCCAGATAAATTTCTCGGTGGAACCCACACCCTGCAAAAAGATCGCTCTGAAAAAGCTATTTACTCTATTGCAAAAGAACTTCAAACAGATATTGAAAAAACAGCTCTCGGAATAATAAGTATTGCCAATGTAAACATGGGAAGGGCTTTAAGGAAGGTATCCTTAGAAAGAGGGTTTGATCCAAGAGATTTTGCACTTTTTTGTTTTGGGGGAGCAGGAGGGCTTCATGCCTGTGAACTTGCAAAAGAACTTAACATAAAAACAGTAGTAATTCCCAAACTTGCAAGCAGTCTCTCGGCTTTTGGTTTATTCTTCGCTCCACCTTTAAAAGACTTTTCAAGAACCGTCTGGATAAATGCAAAAGACAAAGAAAAATTACTCTCAGCCCTTCAGGATCTAAAAAAACAGGCAGAAAGTTATCTTAAATCTTCAGGACTTTCAAAAGAAGACTTTATAGAAGAAGTTTTTCTTGATATGAGGTATAAAGGACAGGGATTTGAACTCTCTATTCCTTTTTCTGAAGATTATATTACTGTTTTTGAAAAAGAACATGAGAAACAGTTTGGTTATACCTATTCTGAATGTGATATAGAAATAGTTACTTTAAGATTCAGGTTAAAAGGTAAAGAGCTAATGCCTTCATGGAGACTTGAGATGAATTCTAAAAGTGTTGAAACTTTTACCACAAAAATTTTTACAGAAAAAGGATGGATAGAAGTTGAGGTTGTTGAATGGGATGAATTAAAAGAAGGAGATAAACTTTCTGGTCCTCTTTTGATTACAGAAAAATTTACCACTGTATGGATTCCCGCAGGATTTAAAGGAGAGGTAAGAGAAAACCTGACCCTGGTTTTGAGACAATGAAAGCTATTCAGCTTGAGATTTTTAACAAGCTTTTTTCTGCTGTTGCAGAAGAAATGGGGATAGTGCTTAGAAGATCTGCTTTTTCTCCGAACATAAGGGAAAGGTGTGATTTTTCCTGTGCAATTTTTGATTTTAAAGGAGAGCTTGTTGCTCAAGCTTCTCACATTCCCGTTCATCTTGGAGCGATGCCAGAAACTATGAAACATGTTCTTCCTCTTTTTGACTGGAAACCAGGAGATGTGGTTATAACGAACGATCCTTTTAAAGGAGGAACTCATCTTCCAGACATTACCTTAGTGAAACCTGTGTTTTTTGAAAAAGAGCTCAGCTTTTTTCTCGTTGCAAGGGCGCATCATGCAGATGTAGGTGGAAAGTATGCAGGATCTATGGCAGTCTGCACCCATATAGATGAAGAAGGCATAAGAATAGAACCCGAACATCTTGTAAAAGAAGGAAAACTTAGAGAAGAGTTTTTTCAAAGGTTAATTAAAAGACTGAGAAATCCAGGAGAAAGAAAAGGAGACTTTAATGCTCAGCTTGCCTGTTTAAAAAGGGGAGAGGCAAGACTGGATGAACTTTATAAAAAATACGGAAAAAAGATTCTTTTTGAAATGGCAGAGGAACTTAAAAACTATTCTTTTAAGGCAATGAAAGAGCTTCTCGGAAGGGTTAAAGAAGGAACTTATGAATTTACCGATTATCTTGACGACGATGGTGTTTCAGAAGAGAAAATTCCTATTGTTGTAAAAGTTAAGTTTGAAGAAGGAGAGGTGGAGATTGATTTTAGCAGAAGTGCAAAGCAGGTTAAAGGGAGTGTAAATGCTCCAAGAGCAGTAACCTGTTCAGCAGTTTATTATGTTTTTTTGAGTCTGCTTAATACCATAGGGGAGTATCCTGTTAATGCAGGGTGTTTTAGACCGATAAAGATAATTACAAAACCCGGGACGATTGTTGATGCTGTTTATCCTTCTGCAGTTGCAGGAGGAAATGTGGAGACTTCTCAGAGGATAGTGGATGTGCTTCTCGGAGCACTTGTTTCTGCTTTTCCAGAGCTTATACCAGCAGGAAGCTGTGGTTCAATGAACAACATAGCTATAGGGAACGAGGAGTTTGCTTATTACGAAACTATCGGCGGTGGAATGGGAGCAAGACCTGGTAAAGACGGCTTAAGTGGTGTTCACACTCATATGACAAACACCCTGAACACTCCTGTTGAAGCCCTGGAACACGACTATCCCATTTTAATAGAAAGGTATCTCATACGAAGAGGTTCAGGAGGAAAAGGAAAGTTTAAAGGTGGAGACGGACTTGTAAGGGAATATAAGTTCAGGTGCAGGGCAAGTGTGACGATTCTTTCTGAGAGGAGGAAGCTTTCTCCGTATGGACTTTTTGGAGGTGAAAAGGGTAAAAAAGGAGAAAATTGGCTTATAAAAGGAGATAAAAAAGTGCTACTTCCTGGAAAAGTTAACATTGAAGTTGAATCAGGGGATAAGGTAATAATAATGACTCCTGGAGGTGGTGGCTGGGGAAAAGAAGAAAAAGTAAAAAAGAATTTCTGGAGGAAAAGAAATGATGGAAGAAAAAGCATGGAGTGGAAGATTTAAAGAAGAAACAGACGAATTTTTTGAAGAATTTACAGAATCTATTTCTTTTGACTACCGACTTGCTCCCTACGAAATAAAAGCAAGCCTGGTTTATGCAGAAGCTTTAAAAGATATTGGCATACTTAACGAAGAGGAATACCGGAAGATAAAAGAAGCTTTAACCGAACTTCAGAAAGAGATTGAAGAAGGCAAAGTGCAATTTAAAAGAAAGTATGAAGATGTTCACATGAATATAGAAAAATTATTATTTGATAAGATAGGAGAGGTTGCCTATAAACTTCACACTGGAAGAAGCAGAAATGAACAGGTTGTTACAGATCTCAGACTTTATCTTGTAGATAAATGCGAAGAATTAAAAGAGGTTATGCTTGATTTTATGGAAGTTTTAATAAGTCTTGCAGAAAGAAATCTTGATGTAATAATTCCTGGATTTACTCATCTTCAGCATGCTCAACCTGTGCTTTTTTCTCACTGGATACTTGGTTATTACGAAATGTTCAGATTCCATTTTCAGAGAATAATTGATTATGAAAAGAGACTGAAAATCTGTCCTCTTGGAAGTTCTGCATTTGCAGGTTGTGGTTTTCCTGTTGATAGAAGTAAGATCAGTAAGAAACTTGGTTTTATTGAACCTGCAAGAAATAGTGTTTTTGCAGTAAGTTCCAGAGATTTTGTTATAGAGGCGATTTTTATTTTAAGTTTAATAATGCTTGATCTTTCACGAATATGTGAAGAAGTAATACTCTGGATGACAGAAGAATTTGGATTTGTAGATATTGCAGACAGATTTTGTTCAGGGAGTTCTATAATGCCTCAGAAAAAAAATCCTGATTCAGCAGAATTAATTCGTGGGAAATGTGCAGGGGTGATGGGTAATCTTTTACAGGTTATGAGCCTTGTTAAAAATCTTCCTTTAAGTTATAATAGAGATCTTCAGGAAGACAAACCTCCTCTTTTTCAGGCAATTTCAACCACGATATCATCTTTAAAAATGGCGAGTTTTATGTTAAACTCTTTAAAATTAAAAAAAGACAGAATAAAAGAAGAACTTGAAAAGGGTTATCTTCTTGCAACAGAACTTGCTGATTATCTTGTGACAAAAGGAATTCCTTTCAGAGTTGCTCATAAAATAACAGGTAAGATAGTGCTTTATGCAGAAGAAAAAGGAAAAAAACTTGAAGAACTTGATCTTGAGGAATTTAGAAAATTTAGTGATTTAATAGAAGAGGATGTTTACAGATGGCTTGACTTTAAAAATGCAGTGGAGAGAAGGAAAGTTACAGGAGGAACTGCTTTAAAGAGTGTTAAGGAGCAAATAAAAAGGGCAAAAAAGGAGCTAAAAAAATGGAGAAAGCTGATAAATTAATTTATAAAAAAGAAGAAAAAATAAGACCTCATTTACTTCTTGGATACGAGGGTAGTGTAGCAAGTAAAAAGGCTTTAAATTATTTAAAAGAGGTTTTTGAAGGAGTTGAGCTGGATCTGACACTTGTAAAAATAATACCCTATCCAGAGAGTTTGATGAATTATGAGACAGATGTTTTAAAGCATCTTAAAAAAGAAATATACATTGAAAAAGAGGCAAAAAGAATTTTAGAGGATGCAGAAAAGGGATTAAAAGTGGTAAAAGAGGAGCTTGAGAGCAAATTAAGAGGTAAAGTTTTTATAAGGGTATTTTTTAAGTACAGGGATATTGCAGAGACACTTGTTCAGCTCTGCAGAGAGGGTTATTTTGATGGAGTAGTGGTTGGAAGAAGGGGTCTTACAAAAATTGCAACTTATATCCTTGGAGGAGTAACTCACAAACTTATTGGATTTGCCAATTTACCGGTATGGATAATAAGGGGAACGAGCTGGAATAAAAAGTTTCTTATAGCCATAGATTTTGGAGAAACTGGAATAAAAGTGGTTGATTATGTTACATTTATTTTAAATTTTCATCCCTGGGCAGAAATAACTTTTTTTCATCATTTTTATCCTTTTGCAGGTTTAAAAAATTTTGAAGGCACTCTGGAAGAACTTCTTGTAGAAATAAAGGGATCTCAGGAATATAGAAATTTTTTTGAAAAGATAAAAATGGTTTGCATTGAAAACGGTTTTCCTCTGAACAGAGTAAAATTTAGATTAAAAAGAGGTTTTCTCGGTCCTGCAGGAGAAATAATCAGAACAGCTAAAAAAGGGGATTATAGCACTGTTGTAGTGGGAAGAAGAGGAAGGGGTGGGATGTCTGAATTTATTCTTGGATCAGTTAGTCAGAAGGTGCTTGGATATTTTGAAGATAGAGCGGTATGGATAATAAGCTAAAAAAGAAAAAAATAAAGTGCCCTGTTTGTAAAAGAGAGGTTGATTGGGAGGGGAATCCTTATAGACCTTTTTGTTCAAGGGAGTGCAAACTTGCAGATCTTTATAATTGGTTTTCTGAAGAATACCGGATAAAAGAACCTATAGAAGTAACAGAATCCCGGGATTTTTCAGAAATTAAAAAAGAGGAGGAAGGAAATGTTTGAGTTTGATTATGAAATAGGCATTCTTGGAATTGGACCTGCTGGAATTCAGGCAGGACTTCATTCTGGAAGAAGAAAAAGAAAAGTGATAATCTTTGGTAAACCAGAAGAAAGTGCACTTTATCGTGCACACATAGAAAATTATTTTGGACTTAAAGAAAAAACAGAAGGAAAGGTTCTTATAGAACTTGGATTAAAACAACTTGAAAGATACGGTGTTAGTGTAATAAAGGAAGATATAGTTAAAATCGAACTTCTTGAACAGGGTTTCAAGCTTGTTACTGAAAAGGAAAAAGAAATAAAAGTTATTTCTTTAATTCTTGCCATGGGAGTAAAAAGAAAAAGAAGACTTTTTAAAGATGAGGAAAAATTTCTGGGTAAAGGACTTTCCTATTGCATAGATTGTGATGCCTGGTTTTACAGAGGAAAAAAAGTGGTGGTTATAGGAGAAGGAAGTTCTGCTTATTACGGAGCCAAACTTCTTTCCAAACTTGCAAGTGAAGTTTATTTTTGTCCTTTAAATAAGGAAGTTGATCTTGAAGAAGAGTTTAGAGGTTATAATATAAAGTTTATAAAAAACAGACCGGTAGAATTGATAGGAGAAGAAGAAGTTAAAGGAGTAAAATGTGAGGACGGAGGGATTCTTTATGTGGATGGTGTTTTTATTGAACAGGGAGCAAAAGGACCTCTTGAACTCCTTGCTCCTCTTGGAATAGAACTTGATCCAGAGAGTTTTAGTTATGTAAAAGTGGATCATAAAATGAAAACAAATGTGGATGGAATTTTTGCCTGTGGAGATCTTACAGGACCTCCGCTTCAGCTTGCAAAGGCAGTTGGAGAAGGATGTATAGCAGGTATCTATGCTTCTGAATATGTGGAGGGGTTTTTGAAAAAGTGCAGGAAAGAAGAATCTGGTTCAAAAGACTCCTGATAAATCTTGAAAATTTAAAAAAAAATCTGGAAGCTTTAAAGAAATTTCTTCCATCTGAAACGTATATTCTTCCTGTGATCAAAAATGATGCTTATGGACACGGGCTTGTAGAAGTTGCAAGAGCTCTTTCAGAAAAAAAAGTTTTTGGATTTGGTTTATCAGAACCAGAAGAAGCTCTGATTTTAAGAAAAGCCGGCTTTATTCATCCCATTCTTCTTCTTTCTGGTTTTGAAAAAGATTGGCTTGAAGATATGTATCCTCTGAGAATTACACCGGTTGTTGCTTCTTTAAAACAGATGGAATGGTTAATAGAATTTTCTTTAAGAAAAGGAATATCATGGGAGTTTCATCTTAAAGTTGATACAGGAATGCATAGATTTGGTTTGCCATTAGAGGAACTGGATAAATGTTTAAAAAAACTTAAAGAAAATCCTCAGCTTAAAATAAGTGGAATTATGAGTCACTTTGCCTGTGCAGAAAATCCTGAACACGAATTGACTCAAACTCAATTAAACAATTTTAAAAATGTTGTAAAAATTTTTCAAGAAAATAATTTTATTCTCAAATATATTCACTTTGCTAATTCTGCTGGTATAATATTCTTGCCAGAAAAAGGGAATCTGGTTAGACCGGGTGTAAGTCTGTTTGGAAGTTATCCGTGTTTTAGAGCAAGAAGCTATATAAGACTTTATCCGGTGATGACACTGGAATCCAGAATAGTGGAGATTAAAAAGGTGAAAAAAGGAGAATATGCAGGATATGGTCCTGGTTTTGTAGCAAAAAAAGAATGTGTGCTTGGACTTGTCCCAGTTGGTTATGGAGATGGTTATTTGCGGAGTTTAAGTAACAAAGGTTTTGCTTTTGTTAGAAACAAAAGGGTTCCTGTGGTTGGTATTATTTCCATGAAAGCACTTTATTTAGATCTTACAGAAATTGAATCTCCTCAACCAGGAGAAAAAGTTATTCTTCTTGGTGGAGAAAAAGAAGAGGTGCCTGTTGATGAACTGGCTCAACTTGCAGGAACAATAAGTTATGAATTATTTTGTAGCCTTGGTAAAAGTATACCAAGAGAATACAGGGAGTAAAAGAATTTATGTTTAACATAGGTTTTTCAGAAGCTGTAATAATTTTTACAGTAGCTTTAATAGTGCTTGGTCCTGAAAAACTTCCTGAACTTGGAAAATATCTTGCAAAACTTTCCATAGAACTGAAAAAAAGCGTTGAAGAAATAAAAAAAGAGCTTGAAATTGATGAAGTCGAAAAAAATATTCAGGAAGCAAAAGAAGAATTAAAAGAACTTATAACTCCGGAACTCGATTCAGAAGAGCTGGATTTCAATGAAAAGAACAGGCGTTCCTAAAATTTTTGCAGTAGATGTTCTTGAAAGAATAAGAAAAGAACTGATATTATACATATTCCTGTTTTTACTGTGCTGGGCAGGAATATTTTTCATTTTTCCTTATATGTTTCCTTATCTGGTTCATCCTTATTTTAACATATTAAAAGGTAAACCTCTGGTATTTACAAGTATGGAAGAAGCTCTTTTCGTGGTGCTCAGGGCTACCTTTTATATTACATTTGCTATTACCCTACCTTTTCTCGTCTTCAGACTTGGAAAAGCAATTTCAGAAGAATTTTATGATTACGAAAAAAAAATCGCTAAAAAATTATTTTTTATTTCAATATTTTTCGGTATAGCAGGTATTCTTGTTGGCTACTTTCTGGTAATTCCGTTTGTTTTAAAAATTTTTTTATATTTTGGTAAAGATTTTACTGCAAACATCAGGATAAGCAGTTTTTTACTTTTTGTATTAAAAGTTGTATTTTTTTGTGTTTTAATTTTTCAGACACCTTTAATTCTGGCAATTCTTGTTAAAGAAGAGATTATTACTGAAGAATTTTATAAAAAAAGAAGACTTTATTTTCTTGGATTTTTTTATGGTATTTCTGTATTAATTGCTCCAACAGACCTGTTTTCTCAAATTCTGTTAACTTTGTTTTTTTTCCTTTTTTTTAAAGTTTCATTTCTTGTTGCCAGATTTCTGGCATAGTAAAAAGCTTCTTTTTATTTAACTGCAGGCTCCACAGACCTTACAGATACCCGGTTTGCAAAATCCTGTAACTTCTGCTTTTTTACTTTTCTGCCATTCCTTCCAGAGATACTCTTTTCTTACTCCGGTGTCCACTTTTTCCCAGCTAAAAGTGGTGTCTATTTTTTCTTCTGGTTGTAAAATCTCGTTTAAATTTTTTATGAGTTTAAGTCCTCTTTTTAAACTTCCTTTTTGAGCAAGATGAAGAAGAAAATCTCCTGTAAATTCATTTCCTCTACCTATTAAAACCTGCATAAGAGCATATCTATAGGAATCCGTTTTTACATTTTTTACAAATCCAAGTTCTTTTTTTATTGCTTTTTCCATTTTTTTTAAATAACTTTCTTCTTTAAATTCTGCCCATTGAAAAGGAGTGTGAGGTTTGGGAACAAAAAAAGAAAAACTGAATTGAAAGTTTAATCTGAACTTTTTTTTCAAAATTTTTTTTATAAATTCAATAGTTTCTTTTACATCTTTTTCATTTTCTCCTGGCAGTCCAAGCATAAAGTAAAATTTTACATTTTTAACTCCTTTTTTTTCAAATTTTATTAAAGTTTCCATTACTTCTTCTTCGGTAATAACTTTGTTTATTACTTTTTTTAAACGATTTGATCCTGTTTCCGGAGCTATAGCAACGCTTCTGGTATGTTTAAGAAGTTCGAGAAATTCTTCTGAAAGGGCATCAATTCTTAAAGAAGAGAAACTTAGCTGACAGTCTTTTTTTAAAAGTTTTTCTCCGAGTTTTATTATTTCTTTTTT
>CAZWTB010000174.1:0-12159 GCA_964636875.1 uncultured Thermodesulfatator sp. | reverse complement strand
AAAAACTTGCTTAAAAATAGCCAAGACAAAAGCTTCGGTTCTTATAAGAGGTGAGAGTGGAACAGGAAAAGAACTTATAGCAAAGGCTATACACTATAACAGTGACAGAGCCCAGGCACCTTTTATTACTATAAACTGTGCCGCAATTCCAGAAACTCTTCTTGAAGCTGAGCTTTTTGGATATGAAAAGGGAGCCTTTACAGGAGCCTATACTTCAAAACCCGGGAAGTTTGAACTTGCAGATGGAGGAACCCTTTTCCTCGACGAGATAGGAGACTTACCCTTACCTCTTCAGGCAAAACTCCTTAGAGTTCTTCAGGAACAGACTTTTGAAAGGCTCGGAAGCACAAAAGTTATCAAAGTAGATGTAAGAATTATCGCTGCAACGAATAGAGATCTCGAGCAGATGATTAAAAGAGGGGAATTTAGAGAAGATCTATACTGGAGGTTAAATGTAGTCCCAATATACCTTCCTTCTCTTAAAGAAAGAATAGAAGACATACCCATTCTTGTAGATCACTTTTTAAATAGATTTAACTCGCACTACGGAAAAAATGTAAAAATAAGTTCCGAGGTGCTTAACATATTTTTGAAGTATTCATGGCCTGGAAATGTAAGGGAGCTTGAAAATCTGATAGAAAGACTTGTTTTACTTTGCGAAAACGAAGTAATAAAAAAGGAAGACCTGCCTTTTTACATAATTGAGGAAGCAGAGAATGTTAAAAAGAAGCCCTCATCAAGAGGTTTACCCAAAGAAATTTCAGAGCTTGAAAAGGAAAAAATTCTTGAGGCTTTAAGACTTTGTGAGTTTAATCAAAGCAGAGCTGCCCGTCTCCTTGGTCTTACGAGAAGACAGCTCTGCTACAGAATAAAAAAATACGATCTAAAAAATATTTTCCGGAAAAGAATGTTTAAAGAAGAAGACAAAAATAGTTGAGTTTTTTAGAAAAACAAAAAAAATTTTAAAGAAAAAAAGAAAAAATAGAAAAATTGCTTAAGAGTGGATAATAATTGCGAGATAAAGGTTGCAAAAGAGTTGACATTTCGATAAAAGCTATTTATAATAAAAACTTGAAAAAATTTGTTTGTTTAATAGAAAAATTTAATTAATTATTAAATAAGGAGGAGGGTATGGATAGGAGAGATTTTTTAAAAAGTTTGGTTTTGGCTTCCTGTGTAGGAATAATGGGAATACCTCATGTAGGATCCACCTCCGAAGAAGTAGCAGCCAGAGAAAATGTTTCATCTGAAGTCCCCATGCTTCCATGGGGATATAAAGAAATAGATCCTGATGAAGCTTTAAAAAGGGCACATCTTGCATATTTTGCTTCAGAATGAGCAGCTGGGGTCTTTTGGGCTATAACCTCTCAGTTAAGAGAGGTCAAAGGATATCCTTATACATTACTTCCTATTCCTTCTCTGGAAACTGTGCTTCATACAGTAAAAAATCATCATCATTTACTTATGCCTTTTAAATTTGCTGCAGGTGGAATGGCAGGTTATGCAAGTCTTTGTGGAACTTTAATAGGAGCCTCAGCAGCAATAGAATATGCTTTTCCTCCTAAAATAGCTAAAAATATGATAAGAAGACTTTTCAGATGGTATGAAATAACTCCCTTTCCTACAGAAGAAGCTAATGAATATGCGGTAAAAGGGAAGTTTTATACCAAGGGAAAAACTAATAAAGCTCTCCCATCAATTGTTGGGGGTTCTGTTCTCTGCCATGTGATTGTTTCAAGATGGTGTGTTGCAACCGGATATGCAAGTGGTAGTAAAGAAAGGTCTGAAAGATGCTCCAGAATAGCAGCAGCAGTTGCAAAACAAACAGTGCTTCTTATGAACGCAGCTCTTAAAGGCGGAAAAAAAGGAATGGATAAAGTATTTCCCTTTAAGTTAAGTGACGAAGTTAAACAGTGCAGAATATGCCATTTTAAAGGCAAAAATTATGCTCAGGGTCAGTTCAGCAGAGGATTTATGGAATGTGAAGCATGTCATAACATCAATGTTACAGAACACACGCTCTTAAAATATCTTTCAAAAGGTAAAAAAGAATAAAAATTAAAAAATATTAAAGCCGTAGGGAGATCTTCCCTACGGCTTTATGTAAATATAACCTTCTTCCTGTAATTTAACTATTTGTAAAATTCCAGAAGGTACAATTTCACAGAAGTTAAAAATTTCCTTTTCTGATATTTTAAAATGACTTAAAGCTCTGCCACATATAAAAAATTTCACTCCTTTTTCATGTAATTCTTTTAAATCTTCTTTAAATTTTCTGTTACTGCTTTCAACAAATAATTTAACAGCTGGCCCATTTGCCACCACAGCAATTTTTCGACTTTCTTCAAATTTAAGAAAATTTTTAATATTGGTAAGAGCAAGATCAAAAATCCACCCACTATCCAGATCAAGATGAAATAAAACCCCTTTTTTCATTTTACCTCCCTCTTAGAGAAATTTGACTAAAATTAATTTAATTAATTTACTAAATTAGTCAAGACTTAAAGAGGAGAAATTTTTAATTGCAGATTGTGAAATGTTTCAAGAAAAAGATTCAGATGTTCATAAGCTACAGGAAGTTTGTAGCCATTTATTTCAAAACACACAATATAATCCGGATACTTTAGAAATAATTTTAAAGGCAGGGCTTTTTTTTCGTTTTTGCTTAAAAAGTTTTTCAGATGTTCCAGATTTTTTTCCTGTGCTTGTTCATGAGTAATTACAATTTCTGCCCGGCAATTTTCAAAAAATCTCAGATCTTCAAGTTCTGCCAGATCTTCTACAATAAGTGAAACATTATCTTCTTCTTTATCCACTTCAACTTTAAACCAGAAAATTTTCCCTTCTGTAAGAAGATGCAGATATTTTTTATAAAGATCAGGAAAAATCAAAGCTCTCATTGAAGAAAATTCGTCTTCGAGTTTTGCTATTACCATTTTGTCTCCGGATCGCGTGCTTTTAAGTTTCATTTCTGAAAGAAGAGCAGGTATTATAGTTCTGGTGCGATCAGAAACATATTTTATGCTTTCAAGATTATAAGGCGAAAAGGCATTCAACCATTTTCTATACTTTCTGAGAGGATGATCTGTAAGATAGAAACCCAGAGCTTCCTTTTCAAAAGCAAGCTTTTCTTCAAGGCTCCATTCAGGCACCTCTTCCATTTTATAAGTAAGAGATAAATTTAAAAGAGAACTCTGACCAAAAAGAATTGAACTTTTTGCCTGATTTGTAACAGATAAAACCCCAGGAAGATTGTGAAGTAATTTTGCCCTGTTTGGTTCGAGACTGTCAAATGCCCCTGCTTTAATAAGAGCTTCTACGGTTTTTTTATTAACTTTTCTGGTATCCACTTTATCACAGAATTCTACAAAGGATCTGTAAGGTCTTTTTCGCAGGATTTCCTGCACTGCTTCCTCTCCCACATTTTTAATAGCCTGAAGCCCTATTCTTATTGCAGAACCTTCCACAGAAAATCCTGCTTCACTTTTGTTTATGTCAGGAGCCAGAATCTTTATCTTCATTTCGTTTGCTACAGAAAGATACTTGCTTACTTCTTCACTCTTGTTTGCTTCGTAAGTAAGAATAGATGCAAGAAAATAGATCGGATAATGTGCTTTTAAATAAGCAGTTTGATAGGCTATAAGAGCATAGGCAGCTGAATGACTCTTGTTAAATCCATAGTCTGAAAACTTTTCTATAAGATCAAAAACCTTTTCTGCTATTTGTTTGGGAATACCTCTTTCAACAGAACGATTGACGAAGTCTTCCTGAAGTTTTTGCATGAGTTCCTTTTCCTTTTTTCCCATTGCTCTTCTAAGAAGATCTGCTTCTCCAAGGGTATAACCTGCAAATGCTCGTGCAATTTCCATAACCTGTTCCTGATAAACTATTACTCCGTAAGTTTCTTTTAAAATCGGTTCAAGCAGAGGATGAAGATACTCCGGTTTTCTTCTGCCGTGCTTGGTTTCTATGTATTGATCAACGAGTCCACCTTCAAGAGGACCGGGTCTATAAAGAGCAAGCACTGCTATAAGATCACTAAATTCAGAAGGTTTGAGTCTTCTTAAAAGTTCTTTCATTCCAGAAGATTCAAGCTGGAATACACCGTCTGTTTCTCCTTTTCTTAAAAGCTCAAAAGTTTTTTCGTCGTCAAGAGGTATGTTGTTAAGATCAAGATCTATTCCTTCGTATTTTTTTATGAGTTTTAAAGTGTGATCAATTATGGTAAGGGTTTTAAGTCCCAGAAAGTCAAACTTTATAAGTCCAACTTCTTCACAGGCTTTCATATCAAATTGAACAACTACTTCATTTTCCTCTCCTTTCATCAGGGGTGCAACTTCAATTATGGGTTTACCAGATATAATTACTCCTGCTGCATGCTGACTTGCGTGTCTCGGAAGTCTCTCAAGTTTTAAAGCAAGTTCAAAAAGCTGTTTTATTCTTGAATCTTTTTCCATAAGTTCCTGAAATTCAGGTCTTTTTAATTCTTCTTCGAGTTTTACATTTACTCCAGGACTTATCATTTTTGCTATTTGATCTATTTCTTTTGTTTTAAATCCCAGCACTCTTCCCACGTCTCTTACAACCTGTCTGGCTTTAAGCTGTCCAAAAGTTGCAATTTTAGCAATGTATTCTTTTCCATAAGTTTTTGCAACATATTCTATAACCTCGTCCCTTCTTTCCATGCAGAAGTCCACATCTATATCCGGAAGACTTGGTCTCTCTTTATTTAGAAATCTTTCAAAAAGAAGTCCCCAGCGAATAGGATCCAGATTGGTGATTCCCAGAGCATACGAAGTTAAAGCTCCTGCAGCAGAACCTCTCCCGGGTCCAACCGGTATCCCTTTTGAACGAGCCCATTCTATAAAATCCGCCACTATTAAAAAGTAACTCGCATACCCTTTTTCTATTATTACTTCAAGTTCATGCTCAAGCCTTTCTCTATACTTATCCTTGGAAGTAAAAAGCTGTCCTTTTTCTTCAAGCTCTTTTAATCTTTTTTCAAGCCCTTCTCTTGCCTTTTTAGCAAAGTAACTTTCTGCAGTTTCACCAGAAGGAATTTTAGCTTTTGGGAAAAGAACCTCTCCTGTTTTTAATTCAAGATTAACCTTTTCAAAAACTTCCATTGTATTAGTAATAAGATCCTCAGAAAGGTCTTTAAATCTTTCTTTCATTTCTTCTGCGCTTGCAAAGTAAAGCTTGTCTGTATTAAATCTAAATCTATCGGGATCCGAGAGTTTGTGTCCTGTCTGAATGCAAAGTAGAACCTCGTGAGCAAGAGCATCCTCTTTGTTTAAGTAATGACAGTCTGCTGTTGCAACGCATTTTATTCCAAGATCATTTCCTATTTGAAGAAGCTCAGCATTAACTTTTTCCTGTTCTGGAAGATCGTTTCTCTGGAGTTCAAGATAGAAGTCATCTCCAAAGAGTTCTTTTAATTCTTTTGCAACTTCTTTAGCTTTTGCAGTTTGTCCTGCAAGAATGAGTCTGGGAATTTCCCCTTCTAAACAGGCTGAAAGTGCTATCAATCCCTCGTGATAAATTCTTAAAAGTTCTTTATCTATGCGTGGTCTGTAATAAAAACCCTCTAAATAAGCAAGACTTGCTAATTTGAGAAGATTTTTATAACCGATGTCATTTTTGGCAAGTAGAACAAGGTGAGTTCCTGCTTCTCCTCTTCGTGAAGATTTTTTATCCCTGCGGGAGCCTTCTGCAACATAAAACTCACATCCCAGAATTGGCTTTAAACCCGCATCCTTGAGTTTCTTATAAAAATGCACCAGTCCGTATAAAGTTCCATGATCAGTTATAGCACATCCCGGCATCTGATATTCAAGGAGTTTTTTTACCAGATCATCTATTCTAATAGCTCCATCAAGAAGACTCCATTCAGTATGAACATGAAGATGCACAAAGTCAGACATAAAAAGACATCACCTCCTGTTTGAATTGATTAAGTTTTAAAGAAAGAGCAAATAGCTTTCTTCAAATTTTACAAAAAAAATTTATTCTTGCAACGACAGAGGAAAAAACAGCTAAATACTATCTGGTAATGGTGTAAAAGTCTGCTATCATTTCATAATTGTTCAAACCAATTTGTTCCAGTATTTCAGCAAGTTTTTCAGAATTATAAGAAAATAGAGAAGCAGTGGAGATAGATTCTTTTAATTTCTGGGGATTACCTACAAAAGCTTCCGGGAAAAAACTTAATAAAACATCTTCTCTTTCTTTTGTGCAAATAAAAACTATTTCTTCCACCTGATGGGGAGAAGGATCTTCAGGATTTGGAAAAACCGCAAGAACAATTCCTGCAGTTTCCATTCTTTTCGTGGGGAAAACCATTTTTCCCTTTAAAACAGGGGTTTTTTCTATGGAATTGGGAAGTAACCTGAATACATGTCCCATGGAATCCACAGAAAAGAGATAAGGATAGCACTTTTTTTGAGAATACATAAAAATTTTTAAAAATTCACCTGATTTTAAATTTTTTTTATTTAGAACCAGTTTTAAACCAAAATTGCTTCTGTAAAATTCTTTTTTGTCCACTTTTAATGTAGCTTTTATTTTCACACAAATAGTATTGTGATGAATCTGAGAAGAAATTACTTCAGGTCCTTTAATTACTTTAACCTTACCCAGAGCAAGTGTTTGAATGGTTTTGCGAACAAGTTTATTATTCACCGTGAGAATTCTGCTATCAATAAGCAGTCCTATACAGGAGGAGATTGCTTTTTCTTCAGCATTTTTTAGAGCTTTTTTCTTGGCTATTTCCAGATTAGAAGCACACGCATATCCGGTTTCTTCCACAATTTTTGCATAAGAAATCGAGCAAAATAAAGGAAAAACAAGGATCAACAAGCAAAACAGTGCTATTTTTTTCATTTTTCTCTCCTCTGAATATTTATTTTTATAATACCTCAAAATTACCAGAAAACCAGAGTAATGTTAAGAAAATTTCTTGTTTTTTTACTGTAACATGCTAAAATACTGAAAAGATTAAAAAACAAATTTATTCATAGTAAATTATGGAGAAATTTATTAGACAATTTAAAAGTGTTATTAAAGAAAATCCAAGTGATGTTTTTATTATAAAACAAACTCTTGATGAACTTTCCCATCAGGTAGAAAGTCCTTTTTTTCTTCTTGAAACTATTTTAGAGTCTCTTCAGTCCAAAAATTTATCTCTTGAAGTAAGGATATTCCTTCTGGAAAAAGCTGGAGAAATCTGTGAAAAACTTTACGAATTCAAAAAAGCTATAGAAATTTATAAAAACTTAATTTTTCTTTTACCCAAAAAAGAATATAGAGAAAAGCTTGAAAGATTAAAAAAGTTACAGATTCTCGAAAGAGTTAAAGAAGTGCTCAGGAAATATGCAGTTCCTTTAGAGGTAGCAGAGCAAATTTTAAAGGAGTCTGAAGAAACAAACAGAAGTTTTGAAGTAATTTTAATGGAAAGATTTAAAATTCCTAAAGAGGAAATTCTTCAGGCAGTTAAGAGTTATTATAAAATTCCTGCTTTTGATATAAAAGATTTTAAGAAATTTAAAAAACTTCCTCAGGTAATTACTATAAAGCAGCAATTTTTTGAAGAGCATTTATGTGTTCCTTTTGAATATCAAAAAACCATTTATCTTGTTTGTTATTATCCAGAGAATACAGAAAGTATAGAGACTGTTAAAAAAGTTCTTCAAATTCCTGCTACTGAAACCACTGTGGCTTTTGCTTTAAAAGAGGACATTTTGGAAGCAATAAATGTGTATTTTAAACAGGCATCTTTTTACGAAATGGAAGCAGAGCTTGAAATGGTTGAAGAGGAAGAAGAGGAGGAAGTTGAAGATCTTACTGTTATTGACAGCGCGGTTGTTCAACTGGTTAATAATATAATAGAGGAAGCTTATCGCATGAGGGCTTCGGATATTCACTGGGAGAGTCTTCCTGGTAAAAAAGGACTTCAGATAAGGTTCAGAGTTGATGGAGAATGTTTCCATTTTACCACCCTTCCTGAATCACAAAAAAGACCTGTTATTTCCAGAATTAAAATTATGGCTAATCTTGATATAGCAGAAAGAAGACTTCCTCAGGATGGAAAAATAAAATTTAGAACCAGAGAAGGAAAACATTTTGAAATAAGAGTTGCAACTCTTCCAACCATAGAAGGTAACGAAGATGTGGTAATGAGAATTCTGGGAGGAATGGAATTCAGAACCCTTGAAGAAATAGATCTTCTCCCTGAAAATTACGAAAACTTTAAAAAGATTCTCGATCTTCCTTATGGTTTGATTCTGGTTGTAGGTCCTACTGGCTCTGGAAAAACTACCACTTTACATGCAGCTCTCAAGTATCTGAATAAGCCCAATAAAAAAATATGGACTGCAGAAGATCCTGTTGAAATAGTGCAGGATGGATTGAGACAGGTTCAGGTTAATCCTAAAATAGGTTTAACTTTTGCCAGAGTTTTAAGAGCCTTTCTTAGAGCAGATCCGGATATTATAATGATTGGAGAAACCAGAGATGAAGAAACTGCTCATACTCTTATAGAAGCTTCTTTAACAGGACACCTTGTTCTTTCAACTCTTCACACAAATAGTGCTCCTGAAACAATAACCCGTCTTCTTGGTATGGGGATGGATCCTTTTAACTTTGCAGATGCTCTTCTCGGGGTTCTTGCTCAGAGACTTGCTAAAAGACTATGTCCTCACTGTAAAAAACCTTATACCCCATCTGAAGAAGAACTTCAAAGAATAAAAAGAGAATACGGATTTCATCCCTTAAAACCTCTTACAGAAGAAATGTTTAAAAAAGCCACTTTTTACAAACCATCAGGATGCAGTAAGTGTAATTACACTGGATTTAAAGGAAGAATTGCTATTCACGAACTTCTTGTTCCTGACGAAGAACTTAAAAAACTTATAATTGAAAATGCTCCTGCTCAAAAAATAAGAGAAGTAGCAATAAATAAAGGATTCACCACTCTCAAGCAGGATGGTATCCTCAAAGTTCTGAAAGGAGAAACCACTCTTAAACAGATCCTCGCAGTAACTGTAAGATAAAAATGTCTCTAATTTCCCAGATATCCATTCGCATTTATCACAAAAAATATCCGCAATTAGAACTAAAGCAGGACTTAATTGCTGAAGAAGTAAAAGTGATTATTTTAAAAAATAAAAAGAAACTTGCTGAACTTTACACTTCTCCTTTATACCTGAAGGAACTCTGTGCGGGTTTTCTTTTAACCGAGTTAAATAGCAAATTGCCTCTGGAAAATCTGGAAATAATTAAACATAAAGGATTTTACTCGATAAATTTAAAAAACCCCCTTTTAAAGACTTCTAAAAAATTTGGACAACCTCCTGAAAAAGACTTTATTCTTTCTGCAGAAGAGATATTAGAAATTTTTAAGGAGTTTTTGAATACAGGAAGTGAAACCTTTCGTAAAACAGGATGCACCCATGCTGTTGGAATTGCAGAAAATAAAAAGATTCTCTTTCTTGCAGAAGATATCAGCAGGTTTTGCGCCCTTGATAAAGTAATTGGATGGTGTATTTTAAACCAAATTTCTCTTTATAATAAACTACTTCTTACAACAGGCAGAATTACTTTAAAATTTGTAAAAAAAGCTGAAAAAGCAGGAATAAAAGTAATTTTAAGTAAAGGAGCTCCAAGTTATTCTGCGGTAAAATTTGCAAGAAGAAAAAAAATATCAGTTCTTGGATTTGTAAGGGAAAACCGATTTAATGTTTATTCAGGTGCAGAAAGGATAAGCGTTTGAAAGATGAGGTTGTGCAAGTTTCTTTCTTATTGTGGAGTAACTTCAAGAAGAAAGGCAAAAGATCTTATTTTAAAAGGTAAGGTTAAAATTAATGGAGAGGTTATAAAAGATCTTTCCTTTCAGGTTGATCCTGATAAACATCAGGTTACTGTAAATGATAAACCAGTAATACCTCCACCAAAAGTCTATTATCTTTTTTATAAACCAAGAGGTTATATAACTTCTCTTTATGATCCTTATGGTAAAAAGAATATTAAAATTTTTCTTGAAAAACTTCCTTATAGAGTTTTCCCTGTGGGTAGACTTGATAGGGAAAGTGAAGGGCTTCTTTTATTGACAAACGATGGAGATCTTGCAAATTACTTGCTTCATCCAAGATATGAGGTAAAAAGAGTTTATAAAGTATGGGTAAGTCCCAGGTTATCTGAGGAAAAGATAAAATTACTTCTTAAAAAAGGAACAGTGGTGGGAGAAAAAAGAGTTAAACCTCTTGTGTTTAAATTTGTAGGAAAAGATGAGAATGGCTGGATTTATGAAGTGGTAGTAAAAGAAGGAATTAAAAGAGAAGTCAGGAAAATGGTGGGAAGTCTTGGAGGCAGGGTTCATAAACTTTTAAGAATTCAATTCGGTCCTCTAAGGTTAAAAAATTTAAAACCAGGAGAAATAAGACCATTAAATTTAAAAGAACTTGAAAATCTTTTTGATTTTGTAAAAAGTTTACAGAAAGAAAATCCTAAGAAGAATTTATTTTAAAAATTCCAGCACTTTTTCAAGGACTTTTTCAGGAGAAGAAACATAGATTACACCAGGGATATTTTCCCAGGTTTTTAATCCTATAACTGGTTTCCACATTTTTAAAGCAAGAGCAATTTCAGAAAGAGTTCCATATCCTCCTGAAATAGCAACCACCACTTCTGCACTTCTTACCAGAATCACATTTCTTGCCTGTCCCATGTCAGTAACAACAGGAATTTTAACATAGGGATTGGCTTCCTCAGCTTTATTTCCTGGGATAATTCCCACGGTTATACCACCTGCTTCTACTGCTCCTTTTGAAACCGCTTCCATAACTCCTCCAAGTCCACCTGTATAAACAATTGCTCCATTTTCAGCAAGAAGTTTCCCCACTGTGTATGCAAGTTCGTAAATTTCCCCTTCTGCTATTCCTGCTCCAATAACTGCTACTCTTCTATTTCTTAGAGGTTTATTCTTTAAATCCATGATCTCCTATTAATTTTACAAATCTTACACCTTCTATTTTATGAGTGTGAAGTTTTCCTCCTCTTTTAATCCCTTTTACAAGTGCCTGAGAGTATTCATCTCCTACCGGAATAACAATTCTTCCACCTTCTTTAAGCTGTTCTATAAGAGGGGGAGGAATTTTGGGAGCACCTGCAGTAACAATAATTGCATCAAAAGGAGCGGCTTCCTTCCATCCAAGGGTTCCGTCTCCAAGTTTAAAAGATACATTATAATATCCAAGTTTACTTAGAATACTTTTGGCTTTTTTTAAAAGAGAAGGAATTCTTTCTATAGTATAAACCCAGAAACAAAGTTCTGCAAGAATGGCTGTTTGATAACCTGATCCAGTACCTATTTCAAGAACTTTTTCATTACCTTTAAGCTCAAGAGCTTCTGTCATAAGAGCTACTATATAGGGCTGGGAAATGGTCTGATTTTCTCCTATTGGAAGAGGGTAATCTCCGTAAGCCTGATCAGCAAGGGCTTCTTCTACAAAAAGATGCCTGGGAACTTTAAGCATGGCATTTAAAACCCTTTCATCTGTAATCCCACGGGCTTTTATTTGAGTCTCAACCATTCTTTCTCTTGCAATTCTATAAGGATCACCCATTTTTATTGAAGCCTCCAGGGAATAGTGTAATAAAGACAATCAATTACCTGATCACCCTGAAAGGTTATTTTTAAAACAGCTGTATATCCTTTTCCAAACAATTTTTTAAAACCAGGAACTTTGATCCAGAAGTTCGTTTTTTTATGAAAGTAAAACCATATTTCTTTGTTTCCACTTTTTTCTATTTCCTGAGGTTTACCCAGTCTCAGCAGGACTTCCTTTTTTGTAGAAATAAATGGATGAACAAGGGTTGCTCTGGAAGCAAGTTTGATTTCAGGTTGAACACTACATGCAGAAAATATAAGAAGGACGAAAATTATTAGCCTCCGTTTTAACATCGCTTTTTATTTTAACATATACTTTCTGAATTTGTAATCCTTAAAAGAGTGTTTTTATATTGTTTAAACGCGTTTTTAATAAAAAATTTTTTATTAATAATATTTAAAACAAAATAATTTCTGGTTTAAATTAAGAATTATTAACATTATGCTAAAATGCTTAAAAAATATTAAAATTTGCTATTTTTTTTTTTTTTTTT
>CAZWTB010000173.1:0-21132 GCA_964636875.1 uncultured Thermodesulfatator sp. | reverse complement strand
TATCAAGATTTGTTCAGGAAATTCCATCATCTTTACTTGAACTTTATCAGGAAGAAAAAATAAAAGAAACCACAATCCCTAAGTTAACCAAGTTTAAAGTAGGAGATGTGGTAAAACATCCTCATTTTGGTATGGGAGAAGTGCTGGAAATAATTACTCCTGAGAAAATAAAAGTTTTTTTTGAAAATAAGGGTATAACTCTTCTTCATCTTAAATATACTAATCTGGAAAAATTATTTGTATAAGTGTTTGAAAAAATAAATTTTGCCAGTAAACTGAGGGAAAGGGTGTTTACTCAAAATATATGTCTGGCATCTGTTAATCAACTTCCTGCAGAAGTATATAGAGATCTTAATTCATATCTACCTCAATTTTTTATCTATTCAAAAAACAACTTTGTAAAAGGTAATTTAAAGGTATTAAACAATAAAGAATTTCTTTTGATCCCTGCGGAAAATCAGGTTTTAAATATGCATAAGCCTGTTCTTTTAATTCTGTCTTTTAGGGATAAACGCTATATATTTCAAACTATTGTAAAGGAGAAAAAAAATAATGAATATGTTTTAAAGATTCTTGAACCCAGACAGGCTCCAAGATATAAACTTAAAAATCCTGTGCCTGTTTTTATTTCTTTTATTCCGCAAAATTTAATTTATTCGTTTTTAAATAAAAATTATTTTCTGGTAAGAGAAAGTAATTTTTCTTTATCCGAAGAATTTGAAAAACTAAAAGAAGTTTATTTTTACGATCTTCTTTTTGATGAAAAAAACATAATAGATAAAGAATTTAATAGGCTTATAGAAAAAACTTTTTTGGTGGCTGAACTGGAGGATATAAGTGCTGAAGGAACATGTGTAAAAGCAAGAGGCAATATAAACCTGCCTGAAGAAGTCTTTTTGCTTTATTTAAAATTTACTCTTTTAACTCCAGAAAAAGAATTAAAATTTGCTTTACTCTCCCATCTCAGAAATTTGAGACCTGAGAAAGATTTTACATACTTTCACCTTATGTTTTTAATAGGTTTTAAACCGGGTGTATGGGATAAAATTTCTTCGGTTATCAAATTATTAACTTGAAATTATCTTTTCTTTTTCCAGGTTTAATTTATACTATAGCATTCAGACTTTGTTTATAAATTGAAACAATATGGAATTTGAAGTTTTAACCCCAAAAAAGTTTCCTTTAAATTTTTCTACAGTAATAACTATAGGGAGTTTTGATGGAATTCATTTAGGTCATAAAAAACTGTTTAGAAAAACTATAGAACTTGCTGAAAAATTTTCTGCAGTGCCTGTTGTTGTTTCCTTTGATCCACATCCAAGAAAAGTATTATTTCCAGAAGCTCATTTTAAGTTCCTTACCACTCTTGAGGAAAAAATATATCTTTTACATAAAGAAAAAATAAAAAAACTTGTTTTTATACCTTTTACCATGGAAGTAGCAGGCTTGTCTCCAGAGATCTTTGTTCAGGAATACATAGTCGATGGTTTAAGGACAAAAGGTGTTGTAGTAGGATTTAATTTCAGGTTTGGTAAAAATAGAAAAGGAGATACAGAAGTATTAAAAAAATATGGAGAAAAATATGGTTTTGTAGTAGAAAAAGTTGATCCAGTTCAAATTAACAATTACGTGGTTTCAAGCAGTCTTATTCGTTCACTTCTTGAAAAAGGAGAACTTGAACTTGCAAATAAAATGCTTGGGCACTTTTACTTTCTTACAGGTAAAGTAATAGAAGGAGCAGGAAGAGGAAGAAAACTGGGATTTCCCACTGCCAATCTGGAAATTTCTCCAGAAAAATTAATACCTGCATCAGGAGTGTATGCGGTTAAAGTTTATTTAGAAAAAAAAGAATTTCACGGGGTAATGAACATAGGCACCAAACCAACTTTTATGGAAAAAACTTTAAGTGTGGAAGTGCACATATTTGATTTTTGTGATAATATTTATGGGAAGAACATAAGAGTGGAACTTATAAAATTTATAAGAGAAGAGAGAAAGTTTAGTTCTATTGAGGAGTTAAAAAAGCAGATAACCAAGGATTGTAAACTTGCCAGAAGTATTTTAAGGAGGTAGGACTTGTCTGAAGACAAAGAAAAAAAAGAAACCTCTGGTTTCGAGACCCAGGGAGCACATTATTATTCTACTCCTCCACCTTATTATGAAGAAGATGAAATAGATCTTTATGAATTGTGGCTGGTTCTTGTAAAAAGAAAAAAGATTGTTCTGGGAATTACACTATTTGCTATTATAATGGCAATAGCCATAGCTTTTATCCTTCCACCTGTTTATAAAACAGAAGCTACCCTTATGCCTCTTGGAGGCAAAAGTAAAGGAATAAGTGGACTTGCAGGACTTGCCAGTCTTGCAGGAATCTCACTTCCTACCACCCAGTCTGGTATTACTGTAGAAGCAGTTCTTAAAAGCAGAACTTTAAGAGAACGAATAATAAAAAAATTAAACCTTCTCCCCAAACTTTTTCCGGATAAATGGGATGCAAAACACAAAAAATGGATTCTAAAAAGTAAAGAAGATCATCCTCCTACTTTATACGATGGAGCTAAAAAACTTAAAGATTTGATTTCTGTTTCTACTGACAGGAAAACAGGAGTTCTTACTTTTAGTGTGGAATTTAAAGAAGATCCGGAACTTGCCTATAAAATAGCAGTAACCGGGCTTGAAGAAGCAAGAAAAATTCTTAATGAAAAGGCATTTACCCTTGCAAGAAAATACAGAATATATGTAGAAGAAAGATTAAAAGATGCCAAAAAAACTCTGGAACAAACAGAAGAAATTTATAAAAAATTTATGGAAGGAAAAATAAAAGAAATACCTTTAAGTCTTGGAGAAAGTGAAAGATATCATAAATACGGAATTCTCAAAGGGGAGCTTATAGCTAAGGAGAGTAGATTAAAAGCATTAAAAGAAAGTGGAGATAATGTGCGTATTGAAAGATTAAAAAAGGAAATAAGAAACATACAAAAAAAGCTCAAAGAAATAGAATCTAAGGGAGGAACAGGTAGTTATATTCCTGCCCCTGAGTATCTTTTAAATTTAAAAAAACTTCAGGCAAGAATGGAAATAGCCCTTGGTTTGTATGAAACGCTTTTGAAAGAATATGAAATGGCTAAGGCTCGGGAGATGAAAGAACAGATCTCTTTTCAAATTATTGATCCTCCTTATGTTCCTGAAAAACCATATAAACCCAAAAAAAAGCTTATAGTGGCTGTTGCAGGGGTTTCTGGACTATTTCTGGGAATATTTATGGCTTTTTTTAAAGAATGGCTTGATAATGTCAGAAAGAAGCACATTCAGGAGGAAGAAGATGTTAAAAAATAAAATTTTAGGAATTTTTTTGATTCTGCAATTATTTTTAATTACTTTTATAAATGATAAAGCTTATTCTCAGGGTATTCTGGATTTAATAACTCGAGCAAAAACTCAGGAAACATTTTTAACTACTGAAATGAATTCTTCTCAAAAAAGAGGAACCTCCTCCAATCTTTTATTAAAACGAATTAATTTAAATAAGTCTGTTTCTTTTTTCCCCTCTTCTAATAAAACTTCTAATGTTACATTTAAACCTCAAGTGGCTGGGATTACTGGTAAAGTTCTTTCTCCTGTGGAAGAAGAATTTTTAAAAAGAATTCGTAATTATAATGAAACTCTGGAGCAATTTGGTTATGATTTTTTTCAAAAAACCAGTCCAATACCTACAAATATTTCTGTGGGTAAAAATTATGTTCTGGGTCCGGGGGATGAACTATATATTTATATAATCGGACAGGTTCCCGGGATTGATCTTTCTCAATTTCCTACCCATCTGGTAGTTGATAGAGAGGGGAAAATTTATATTCCTGGACTGGGAGTTTTTTATGTATGGGGATTAACTCTTGGTCAGGCTGAAAAAATGATTTCCCAGGCTCTGAAAATAAACATTAAACTCGCACTTGGTAGACTCAGAACTTTTCCAGTGTATGTTTCAGGAGAAGTAAGAAAACCAGGAGTAGTAGTTACCACAGCTCTTAATACAGTTGTAGATGCTTTAATTATGGCTGGAGGTGTAAAAAAAACCGGTTCTTTAAGAAATATAATACTTACCAGAACAGAAGGTTCTAAAACTATCAGAAAAGTTATAGACTTATACAAACTTTTATTAAAAGGGGAACCTTTAAATATTACTTTAAAAGATGGAGATGTTATATTTGTTCCCCCCGTAGGTAAAGTTGCAGGTGTAGCAGGAGGGGTAAAAAGACCAGGAATTTACGAGTTGAAAGGAAATGAAACTTTGAAAGATCTTATTAAAATGGCTGGAGGAATTTTAGCTTCTGGTTATAAATATAAAGTAATTTTGGAAAGATATTTTAAAAACAAAACTTTAAAAGTTATAGAAGGTAATTTAAATAATTCAACTTTTATTAAACAAAATGTCAGGGATGGAGACCTTTTAATAGTTCAGAAAATTTATCCTCAGCCTGAAGACTTTATTAAAATTGAAGGTAATGTGAAGTATCCTGGATATTATGGTTATAAACCGGGTTTAAAATTGTCCCGGCTTTTAACAAAAGATATGTTTCTACTTTCTACAGATATGAATTACGCAGAAATTATAAGAAGGGATCCAGATTCTTTTAAAGTAAAAAAGATTATAAAATTTTCTCCTCTAAAAATACTTCAAAAGAAAGAGGATATTTCTTTAAAACCTTACGATATTATAAAATTTTATCCTCGTTATGTTTATAGTCCTATTAAAATTTCTGGTTGTATTAAAAATCCTATGGTAATTCCTTATCATCAGGGGCTTACTTTAAAAGAAGCTCTGGCAAAGGTAAAGTATTGTGAAGCACCAGAAAAATTAAAAGCAGTTATTTTTAGATCCTCCAAAAAGGATATACAAAATGGAAACAGCACTTCTCGTATAGTATTTCTTTATAATTTGTTAATAAAACATACTTCAAAAGATGTTTTTCTTTCTCCAGGAGATGAAGTGGTTATAAAAGAGGTAAAACCCGATGAAGTGGTGGAAAAAGTTACACTTATAGGTTATGTAAAAGATCCAGGAGTTTATCCTTTAAAAGAAGGTATGAGACTTTACGATATTTTAAAAATGGCTGGAGGGTTTAGAAAAGAGGCTTATCCTGAAGGTTTAATAGTATTAAGAAAATCCATAGCAGAATTACAGAAAAAAATGCTTTCCCAGGCAATAGTAAAAATGAAAAAAGAAGTGGAAAAAGAAGAAGCTGGTATTATGCAGGCAGAACTTACTCCTTCAGAACTTCAGGCAAGAAAAAGTGCAATAGAATCCAAAAAGAAACTTCTTGAACTTATGGAAAAAACTGAAGTAACTGGAAGAATAACAGCTTTAAAAATACCGAAAAATTTGGAAGAATTAAAGAACTCACCTTATAACATTGTTCTTGAAGATGGGGATCAGATAATAGTGCCAAAAAAACCTGCAGAAGTTTTGATTTTTGGAGAAGTAAATACTCCTTCTGCACTGGTATATCATCCTGGTTACACAGTAGAGGACTATATTAAACTTGCAGGAGGACTTACCAGAGATGCAGATGTTTCAAATATATTTGTTATAAAAGCAAATGGAGCCTCAATTTCGTCTGGTTTTGAAAAAGGAATAGTATGGGATTCACATAGTAAAAGATATATTTTAGGAGCAAAAATGCTTACATATGTGCCTAAACCAGGAGAAGCTATAGTAATTCCCACAAAAGTAAAAATACCAGTTATGTGGAGACCACTGATAAAAGATGTAATACAGATTATTTATCAATCCGCCCTTACTGTTTATACTGTTTCGCATCTATAAACAGAAGTGCTGATTAAATTTTAATAAGGGGAGGATAAAAGGTGAAGTTCAGGATTCGTATTTTAGTAATATTTTGTGTTGCTTTTATACTCTGTTTTTCGATTGCTCAAGTGCAGAGTCAGATTTATATGGAAGTAAATAATCCTGTTTATTCATTTCTTGAATTTCTGGAAGCAAAAGGATGTATTAAAAGTTCAATTCTTACCACATATCCTATTTCTTATAGAGAAATTTATGGAATGCTTCAAGAAGCAGAAATGACCTGTTCCAAAGATCCTTCAACTGTTTTTGCTATAAAATTTATAAAGAAAAATCTGGATTATGAACCAGTTTTACCGTATTTTAAACCTCTTAACTTTTTTTCTTATTCTTTAAGTTACGGAGATTCTTCTCTTCTTGGAGAAAAATTTCATAATAATGAAGCTCAACCATTAAACAAAGGTATAAATACCTTTTTAAATTTTTCTACTTTTTATTCAGGAGAAAAATTTTCCTTTTTTCTAAAGCCAGAAATAGGTTATTATGGAAAATTTTCCAGAATCTGGTTAAAAGAAGGATATGCAGACTTTAGAATTGGTAGGCTTGTGTTTCTTTTTGGGAAACAGGCACAGTGGTGGGGACCAGGAAAGAATGTCTCTCTGATACTTTCTAATAACATGCCTTCTCTTACAATGTTTAAGATTACAAATAATTATCCTTTTATTCTTGGTTCCCTGGGATTGTTTAAATTTACTTTTTTTATTTCCCGTCTTGGAAAAGACAGAACAGTAGCAAATCCCTATATATGGGGATTAAGAACTAATTTTAAACCATGTCCTTATTTTGAATTTGGCTTTTCCAGAATTACACTCCTTGGAGGAAGTGGAAAAAAGGCATCTTTAAAATTATGGTTTGAAAGTTTATTTTTAAAACAGAGTAATGCTACTTCAGAACCAGTAGCTGGTTTTACTGAATTTGATTTGAAATTTAATTTGTTTAATAAAATACAACCTTTTCAAATTTATGGAAGTTTTGAAGGAACAAAAGAAAAAAGTGGTATTCCTGAAAACTGGTCTTATCTTGCAGGGATTTATCTTCCCCAGATATATAAACTGAAATCTCTATTTTTTAGAGCTGAATATTCCAAAATTATAAAGGGAAGTTATTCTCACGATGTTTATCTTCAGGGATATACTTATAAAAATTATTTTATTGGAAATTTTGCAGGGGAAGATAGTGAAGCCCTCTGGATAGAAGCAGGACACAGGTGGTTTAATAAGAGTATTATTTCTCAAACGGGATTTGTAAGTGTCAAATACAGACAAACAGGAGAAAAAGAAAAGGAGTATTATTTAAAGGTTAGTAAAATTTTTAATTATAAAGCTTTAATTTCTGGAGAAATAAAATACTTTAATATTTCAGATTATGCAGGCACAGGAAAAGATAGAGATATATTTTTTTGTGGGATAAATTTTAGTTATAAGTGGTAGAAATATGAGAGCCTGGGTTATAGAGGGAGTAAGAAATCTGGAAAAGGAAAAAGAGCCTTTAAAATTGAAAGAGTTTGATATTTCAGAGCCAGGGGATAAAGAGATTCTTATAAAAGTTTTTGCCTGTGGGGTATGTCACACTGAAATTGATGAAATAGAAGGCAGGGCTAAACCTTCTTTTTTTCCTGTAATTCCAGGGCATCAGATTGCTGGAGAAGTAATAAAAGTTGGAAAGAAAGTTAAAAAATTCAAACCTGGTGATCGTGCAGGAGCAGGCTGGATTTTTTCTGCCTGTGGAAAGTGTGAATTCTGTAAAAAAGGGCTTGAAAATCTGTGCCCAGATTTTAAAGCAACTGGAAAAGATGCTCACGGAGGTTATGCAGAATATTTTAAAATTTCTGAGGATTTCGCTTTTCATCTGCCTTCTTCTCTTTCGTATGAAGAAACAGCTCCTCTTTTTTGTGCAGGAGCAATTGGCTATCGTTCCCTTATGCTTGCAAAACCTGAAAATTTCCAGAACATAGGATTAATAGGTTTTGGTGCGTCTGCTCATCTTGTGTTAAAACTAATTCTTTATCTTTTTCCTGATGCCAAAGTTTTTGTCTTCTCCCATACAGAAAGTAATAAAAAGTTTGCTTTAAAACTTGGAGCTTACTGGGCTGGAAGCATAGATGATAAGCCTCCTTTAAAACTTCATTCAGCTATAGATACAACTCCAGTATGTACCCCACCCTTTAAAGTTTTGAAATACCTCTTGCCAGGCGGAAGACTTGTAATAAATGCTATTAGAAAAGAAGAAAAAGACAAAGAAGTGCTCCTCAGTTTAAAATACGAACGAGATCTCTGGATGGAAAAAGAAATTAAAACAGTTGCAAATGTAACCAGAAAAGATATAGAGGAATTTTTAGAAATAGCCGATAAAATACCACTTAAACCAGAATTTGAAATTTATCCATTTGAAAAAGCAAATCAAGCACTTATTGACATAAAGTTTCGTAGAATTAAAGGAGCAAAAGTTTTAAGAATTTTTTAAAGATTCAAGATAAAAAAAATGATAGAGAATAACAGCGGTTGCAATAGCTACATTTAAAGATTGAGCTCCTCCTTTCATAGGTATAGTAATAAGTTTATCAGCTATATCAAGCATCTCCTGTGAAACACCTTTGGCTTCATTTCCTACAACAAGGCAAAATTTTTCAGGAACCCCGGTTTTGAAAAGAGGATCACCTCCCTGCACAACACTTACAATTATCTTAAATTCCTGTTCCTTTAATAAAGTAATAACTTCCTTAATATTGTGTATTTGCAAGAGAGAAAGATTTAAAATACTGCCAGCACTGCTTCTTACTGTTTTAGGGGCAAAAGGATCAGCTGTGCCTTTTGTATATAAAACTGTTTTTATTCCAACTGCATCAGCTGTTCTTAAAATAACTCCTACATTGGTTGGATCCTGAAGATTTTCCAAAATTAATAGTTTATTTCCGATTATAGAATTATCGGTAGGTTCTTTAACAACAGCCATTATTCCTTGAGGAGTTACATAGGTGCTGATTTCTTTGAAAAGTTTTTCTGCAAGCACCCATACAGGAATTTCTTTTTGTTCTGCAACCCGGATAAGATCAGCAAATCTGGTTTTTTGAAAGGCTGATTCAGAAAGAATTAGATAGGAAACAAGTTCTGCTTTTTTAAAAAGAAGATCCCTTACAAAAGAAAAACCTTCTATTAAAAATGCTTTATGTTTTTTTCTTTTTTTAGGATTATTTAAAGCTTTTAAATACTTATAATCTGGATTTTTTACACTTGTAATGAATTTCAATTTTATCTACTGTATCCTGGAAGTTCTACGTGTGTGCAGGTTCCAGTTGGGCAGGAATGAGATTCTACAACTTTTGGTTTGTCAGATCCTGAAGATTCATTAATTATAGAATTAACAACACTCATAAGCCTTGTCAAATTTTTACTTTTACATTGAGGACATACCACATCTTTTATTTCTTCTTTATTTTTAAGGTATATCTCAAATTCTTTTTTACAATCCTGACATTTAAACTCGTAAATAGGCATTTTAAAAACCTTTTAAATTAAAGATGGTGCCCGGGGCCGGACTCGAACCGGCACGGGGCATTGCCCCAGTGGATTTTAAGTCCACAGCGTCTACCAATTCCGCCACCCGGGCTTCCTCCCTTAATATTACTCCATTTTTTAAAATTGACAACTCTATTTTATATTCCATAAACCTTCATTCTGAAAATACTTTTTTTAAATTCCTTTCCTTTCCAAGAATAAGAAGGATATCTCCTTTTTTAAACACTTCTTTAGGAGAAGGATTTACTATTACTTCTGTGCCTCGTTTTATTGCAAGAACTGTAAGATCGTATCTTTTTCTTAAATCAAGTTCCTGTAAATTTTTACCCACAAAAAGTCCAGGGGTTTCTATTTCAAATATCTTGTAATCCTCTGCAAAACTCATTTCTTCAAGAACACCCATAAGTAAACTTTTAGCTATTTTTATACCCATTTCTTTTTCTGCATAAACAACTCTTTTAACCCCCAGTCTCTCCAGAATGGCTCCATGAAGAGGATTTACAGCTTTTGCTATAATTTCTTTTATTCCTAAATTTATAAGCTGAATTACTACCAGAAGAGAAGCTTCTATGTTACTTCCTATACTTATAATAACTACATCTGCGGTATTTATTCCTGCTTCAATTAGAGCTTTTTCATCGGTTGCATCCATTACATAAGCAGAGGTTACAATTTCTCCTATGTTTTTTACTTTTTCTTCATCTTTATCACAGGCAATTACCTCTGCTCCTGCTTCTGCAAGGGTTTGAGCTACATAAAATCCAAATTTTCCAAGTCCAATTACTGCAAATGTTTTTTCTTTCTTGGACATATGTTCCCTCTTTACAAAAGTATTTTCGCTTCGATATGTTTTATTTTACTCTCTTTTGCTCTGCCTGCTACTGCTATAAGAAAACTTAAAAAACCTACTCTTCCTATAAGCATACTCAGAATAATAAGAATTTTACCAAATGTTTCAAAACTTGCACAATAACTTAAAACCCCTCCATTACCAACTGAAAGCCCTACTGTGGAAAATGCAGATACAGTTTCAAACAAAGTATAAACAACAGGAGTATTTTCTATTCTTGAAAGTATAAGAGCAACCATGGTTTCAAGCAGAAAACCAACACTCAAAATTACCAGAGATTTTTTTATTGTATCTTCAGGTATAGCTCTTTTACAGAAAAGCACTTCGTTTTTCCCTCTTATATAACTCCATATTGTAAGAAAAACTATAATAGCTGTTATGGTTTTAACTCCGCCTGCTGTTCCTCCAGGAGAACCACCTATGAACATCAGTATATCCAGAAAAAACAGAGTGGATTCACTTACCTTTGAAAGATCTACTGTAGTAAATCCTGCAGTCCTTGTTGTAACTGAAGTAAAGTAACTCATAAGTATTTTGTTTTTTAAAGGGAGGTTTTTAAATAATGGATTTAGATGAAATTCAACAAGAAACATCCAGAAAAAGCCTGCAAGGATAAGAAAAGCAGTAATTAAAAATACCAGTTTTGTGTGAACCGAAAGGTTTCTTTTTTTTCTTCTTAAATAAAGTTCCAGATCTTCAAGCACGAAAAATCCAATTCCTCCCAATATTATCAGTGTTGTGATTACGAGGTTAAGGGAAATGCAACCTGCATAGGACATAAAACTGTCAGAAAAAAGAGAAAAACCTGCATTATTAAAAGCAGAAATCGAGTGAAAAAGTGCTATCCACAAAGCTTTAGCTGGTTCTTTAATTTTTTGATAGAAAATCGGAAAAAGAAAGAGGGTCCCTGCTATTTCTATGGTAAAGGCGTAAAACAAAACTTTTTTAAAAAATTTCATAACTCCGTAAACTTCAGGATAATTTAAAGTTTCTGCAAGCACCAGTTTTTCTTTATATCTAAGTCTTTGTTTCAGGGTTAACAAGAAAAAAGCACTGAAAGTCATGTAACCAAGTCCTCCAACCTGAATAAGAAGTAAAATTACCATCTGTCCAAAAAAGGTAAATTCTCTGGGAGTATCACGAACAATAAGACCTGTAACAGTTACTGCAGAAGTGGAAGTAAAAAGAGCATCTATAAAAGATATAGGACTCGTAGTAGAAATAGGTAATTTTAAAAGAAAAGCTCCGCCAAGAATAATTATCAAAAAGTAAATTAAAATTATTCTTGCAGGAGAAAAAAAAGAAATTTGTTTCATGGGTTTTAAGAATTTATTTTTTTAATTCTAAAATTTTTTTAGAAAAGTGAGAATTATATAAAACTTTTGTTAAAAAAACTTTTATTTTTTCTCCTATGTTGCTCTCGTAGGAAAAGCCTTTTATTTCTCCTTTTTTACAATCAATAAATACTTCGATATTTTTCAAATAGGAATCCTCAGGAGGATTTAAAATTACATCACACATATCTGGAGAGATTACTTTAATCTTTTTAATATTAAGAGATTTAAAATCTGGATCTCCTGAAAGCAAATTTAAGATAAGTTTTGAAGAATAATTTTTTTCTGCAGAATAAACAAAAACTTCCCCTTCTTCAGGATAATAGATATAAAGTTTTTTGGAAATGTATAGAATGGTAAAATGATCAGGGGACAGGTATTTCCATTTTATTTTATCTGGTTTTTTTATCCAGAATTTTCCATAATATATTTTAACCTTTCCAGAAGGAAGATAATTTTTTTGGATAAATTCTCCTGAAATAGTTTTTATATTTTTATAAAAGTGTTTTACTTTATACAGAAGTTTTGTGTTTTTAGCAAAGCAATAATTATATAGATTTAGGGATATTAATAACAGGGCGAGGACGCACACCATCGCTCGGACCAATTATTCCCTCCTTTTCCATTCTTTCTACAAGTCTTGCAGCTCTATTATAACCTATTCTGAGTCTTCTTTGAAGCATGGAAGTGGATATTTTTCCTTCCTGAATAGCTATTTTTAAGGCTTCTTTATAAAGTTCGTCTTCCTGATCTCCGCTTTCACCAGGGATGATTTCCTCTTCTTCCTCTTCAAATTCTGTAAGATCCACGAGGTATTCAGGTTTCCCACAGGCTCTGAGGTATTCTACTATTTTTTTTACTTCTTGTTCTGAAACATAGGGTGCATGAATTCTTTCAAGATGGGAGGATCCAGGTGGCATAAAAAGCATGTCCCCTGCACCAAGAAGTCTTTCTGCACCCTGTGTATCAAGAATGGTTCTTGAATCTGCTTTGGAGGTTACCTGAAAAGAAATTCTTGCAGGGAAATTAACTTTAATTAAACCTGTAATAACATCTACAGAAGGTCTTTGGGTTGCTACAAGAAGGTGAATTCCAGCTGCTCTTGCCATTTGAGCAAGCCTGGCAAGATAAGTTTCCACTTCCTTGGAAGAAACTACCATAAGATCTGCCAGTTCGTCTATAATCATGACTATATAAGGCAGTTTTTCTTCAAATTTTTCATTATAAGAATCCAGATTCCTTGCTCCCACTTCTTCAAAAAGCGCGTATCTTCTTTCCATTTCATTAACAAGCCACTTTAAAGCTTTGGTTGCTGTTTTGGGTTCAAGAACAACGGGATGCATGAGATAAGGTATGTCCTCATAAACAGATAGTTCTATTCTTTTGGGATCTATCATTAAAAACCGTATTTTTTCTGGAGGACTTTTATAAATAAGACTTAATATTACACTATGAAGGAAAATACTTTTTCCTGATCCAGTGCTTCCTGCAATAAGAAGATGAGGCATTTTTCTAAGATCCGTAATTACAGGATTTCCAGAAATATCTTTACCAAGAGCTATTGTAAGAGGAGAAGCTGCTTTTTGAAAAAGAGAACTTGCCAGAATTTCTTTAAGATAAACCCATTCTCTCTGGGGATTAGAAATTTCTATTCCAATAACATTTTTTCCAGGTATAGGTGCAACAATTCTCACACTTTTAGCAGAAAGTCCAAGAGCAAGATCATCCACAAGACTTAAAATTTTACTAATTTTTACTCCTGGAGCAGGTTTATATTCAAAAACTGTAATAACCGGACCAGGAGAAATACCTACAACCTCTCCTTTTATACCAAATTCTTCCAGTTTTGACATAAGAAGAAGTGCTCTTTCTCTTAGTTCCTCTTCTCTTACTTTATAAGAAGAAGCAGGAGGATCTGAAAGAAGTTCAAGTGGTGGAGGAAGTTTGATTCTTTTTATTTCTCCTTTTTCAGATAACTTTACATTTCCTTGAGGTAATTCTTCTTCAACATCTATAATTTTGCCTTCTCCTTTTTCAGGAACATTAACAGGAATTGTTTCTTCTTCACGTTGAGGTAATGTTTCCACACTTTTAGAAAAATCCTCTTTGTCTTCAGAAGATTTTTTTTCGAAAGTTTCCTCTTTTTTCTGTTTTTTAAAGTGTTTTTTCACAAAATCCATGCCTCCAAAGGCAATAAATAAAGCTGTTACAAACAGAGCCATTACAAAAAGAAAAAACCCAGGCACACCTATAAGAGAAATAATTATTTGAGAAATTTCTCCAATAAGTCCTCCATTAAGAGGATATTTATCAAAAAGATATAAAGTTTTTACTTTTAAAATCTGGAAAAGATAGGCAAATGTAAAGGAAAAAGAAAAAAGAATAAGAGAAAAAATAGCAAACAATTTTTTTAAAGGGAATCCTGTGTAATTTAAGAATAAAGAAAACATAAAAAAGGGAGGAATAAGCAGAGTAGAAATTCCAAAGAGGAAGAATAAAAAGGATGAAAGATATGCACCAATTAATCCTCCCAGATTATGAACTTTTTTGGCTCCCAGGACCCCTATTCCTGGATCCTGAGGATGAAATGAATAGATAGAAATTGCCAGAAAAATGCCAAAAAATCCTGATAAAATATAATAAAGTTCCTTTTTATTTATTTTTTTATTTAAACTTTTTTCGGACATATTTTGGGTTTGGGTTACGAAAAATATTTTTTAAACATTTCTTCTTCAGGTAAAGGCTTTTCGAAATAAAATCCCTGAACCATGGTGCAGGAAAGTTCTTTTAACTTTTCATATTGTTCTCGGGTTTCCACACCCTCTGCAACTGTCTGAATCCCAAGTTTATTACAAAAATTTATAATGTTCTCTACAATATAAGAAATCTTTTCTTCTTTTAGCATATTTTCAATATAGCTCATGTCAAGTTTTACTATATCTATCGGCATAGAAATTAAACTCCTAAAAGATGTGGCTCCTTCCCCAAAGTCGTCTATGGAAATTTTAATTTCAGGAGAAGTCTTTTTAAGAAGACTGAAAAGATAAGAAAGTGAGTCAAATTTTTCCACAAAAATTCTTTCTGTAATTTCTATAACTATATACTTTCCCAGCCCTCTGTGAATAAAGTTTAAAAATATTTCCCAGAAATCATCCCTGAAAAAGTTGGTAGGAGTTATGTTTATAGAGATTGTAAAAGGCTCATGATAAACTTTTTTAATTTTTTCAATAATTCTTTCTATTTCTTTAAACATCCATAAATCAAAGTTTATAATAAAAGGGCTTTTCTCAAGATAGGGGATAAAAAGAGAAGGAGGAACGAGCTGGTTATTTGTATCAACAAGTCTGACAAGGGCTTCAAATCCTGCAAGTTTTAAGTTTTGCGTATAAAAATAAGGCTGAAAGAACCATATAAGTCTATTTTCTTCTATTGCTCTTGCAATGGTGGAGCAGACCTTTTCTGCTTCTTCAGTTTCTGCTTCTATAGAAGGATCGTAAAAGATATAATTGTTACTTCCCCTCTTTTTAGCACTTACAAGAGCTTTTTCAGCTTTTGAAAAAAGTTCATCCGAAGAATCTGCATGCAGGGGGAAAATAGCTATACCTATGGAAATTTCAAGTTTTAAAAGTTTTTCTTCAATTTCTATAGCATTTTGAAATGTTTTTATGATTTTAACACAAAGATTTAAAGTATCATAAAGAACCTCGTTTTTCTGGCGTTCTTCAGGAAAGATCAAAAAAAATCCCAGTGTTTCATCATCTATTTTGCCTATTACAAAGTTGTAATTTTTTAAAAGATCTTTTATTAAATTTATTCCTTTTTGAAAAAGCCTATCTGCAATATATCTTCCAAAATTTTCGTAAATTAAATTCAGGTTCCGAAAACCAAGAAGAAAAAGAGCAAGATTTTCTTTCCTATGCAGATTATCTACAGTTTCTTTTAACTTTTGTTTAAAGGCAAAAAAGCTGTAAATTTTAAAAACAGGATCTACTTCGCCAAGAAGACAGAATTCGCTGGAACCTATCTTAAATTCGGTTATATCTATGCCTATTCTTAAATAAAAGAGTTCTCCGTTAAGTTTAATGGGATGAATTATTTCTTTTAAATAAAAAAGTTCTCCGCTTTTTTTGACATTTATAAAAATTTCAGAAAAGGATTTTCCAGATTTTAAATTTTCTTCAAGTTTTAAATAAATATGAGGAGGGGTTAAGCTGGAATGAAATAAGAGTTCATAATTTTTACCAAGTATTTCCTGAATAGAGTATCCAGAAAGTCTTGAAACATATTCATTTGCAAAAATAATTTTGTGATTGTTATCAGTTACAACAAACCATAGATTTAATTTAGGAAGGATTTCTGAAAAAAATTTTTCAAAAAATTTTGCAAGGACTTCCCCTTTCATCTAAAATAAATATAATTAACTTTTAGAATTGATAAAGATAAAAAAATAAAAAAAAGAAAAATTTTATAGGAGGGACAGAAGATGTTAATCTACAGGGTTTTATGGATTGATGTTTTTTCAAAAACATGGAGTATTAAGGAGTTTGAGATTCCACCTTATTCTGGAGTTATAGAAATTGGAGTAAAACTTCACCTTGGAGAATTTGAAAGCTGGAAATACGAAGTTTTTTCTCCGGAAAATGTATTTTTTGTAGGAACAGGACCTTTTGCAGGAAGTAAATTATTCGGGAGTCATCGAATGGTCTGTGTTTTCAGGAGTCCTGAATCTGAGGGACTTCATGTTTCTGAAATGGGAGGAGTTGGTTATAAATTCATAGGAAGCGGGGTTCATGGAGTAATAATTTCGGGAAAAGCTAAAGAACCAACCATTATTTTTATAAAAGGAGATGAAAATGAAAGGGTATGGGTTAATTTTGTGGAAATAAACAGAGAAACTCTGGAGGAGATTTATAAAGGGTATGGAAAATACATAGGAGCCTATGCACTTACAAAATGGCTTGTAGAAAAATATAACGAATTTTTTGTAGAAAACAGGGCAAGAGCTATTGTAGTTGGTCCTTCAGCATGGATTACTCGAATGGGAGCTGTGGTTTCTATTGATGTAGACCCCAGAAAAAAAGATCTGATTATAGGATCCGAAGATTTTGCAGGAAGAGGGGGGGGAGGCTCTGTTCTTGCACAGGCACACAATGTTGCTGGAATAGTAGGTGGAGGTAACTGGAAACCCATTCTTCCAGAAGTCTTTACAAATCTAAAAAAACTTAACGAGTTTTTTAGAAATAAATTGGGTAGAGATTACACCATTGCTGTTACCTCTGCAACAAGAAAATATAGATACGATCCCAAATTTGAAGCAGGAGGAACTTTTGGATGTAATTATCCCCATTATAGAGAATGGCTGCCTTTATTTGGATACAATAACATGTATTTGAAAAAAGAAATGAGAAAAAAGATTTCGGATGTAATTTTAAGGGAATACTGGAAGCCTTTTAAAGATGATGTATTTGGGAAAACAAAACCCTGGAAAACATGTGGAGAACCCTGTCCTGTAGCCTGCAAAAAAATATGGCAAAATAAAAAAGTAGATTACGAACCTTTTCACGGAGCAGGACCAATTATAGGGGTTTTTAATCTGAAACTCAGTGCAGAAATTGTTGATCTGGTTGATCAGCTCGGATTTGATGCTATTGCAATAGGACATGTGATCGCCTGGTTACTTGAAGCTAAGAATAGAGGACTTTTAACTTCCAGGGAACTTGAAATAGAGGAAGACCCCAGACTTGATCCTTTTATGCTAAATGTAGAAAAATGGGATGTAAATGGAAAAATAGCTTTAAAAATTCTCGAAAATCTCATAATTAAAAAGAACGAAATATATTCACTTATAGCAGAAAAGGGTATAAGAGTATCTGCTAAAAAATTTGACGAATTATTTAAGAACAGAGTGGAAAAACTGGGGGTTAGATTTGAGGATTTAATTTTATATCAACCCTATGGAGAAACAGGTTATATAACTCCAAATTTTTACTGGACTCCGGGTTTTCTGGTTCCTATATTTGTAACGGGAAAATACTGGACTGAATATAGTCTAACTTTTACAGAACCGGAAGAGTTTGCCAATCTTGTGTATGAGAGAGCAATAAAAGAAGTGGGAATTTCCAATGCAGGAATATGTAGATTCCATAGAGGATGGGCTGAAAATTTTCTCGAGGAATTATACAGAGCTCTGGGATTTGATGAAGACTTTTATGAAAATATTAAAGAGGTTTACAGGAGAATAGCTATTTATAATCTTAAATCAGGAGCAATGCCCAGACCTCTTGAAGGAGAAAAAGGAATAGATCTGTTTTATACACTTGCAGAGGAATTGGGTGTGCAGAGATGGGTAACGGAGTTTAATAAAGATAAAAAGGAAGCTTACTATAACTGGCATAATAGATTTTTTAATGCTTATTTAAGCAGGGTAGAGATTAAAACGGAGGTTTGAAATAAAGTTTTATTGAAAATTTAAATCTTAAGTGCAATTTATAAAAAAATAACCAAATTGTTATATTTTTGAAAGAAAGTTTTAAAAAAAACGAAAATTAAAGCTAAACAATTGAAATCGTTTCCAAATTTTCAAGGTATTAAAGGATTTCTGGGAAAATCTGTTTTTGACTTTTTCGCAAAATGAGTTATTAATAATATTACTAAGACATAAAAAAGGAGGTGTCCTATGTTAAGTTTCAAAGAATTAAGTAGAAGAGATTTTTTAAAAATATGCACTATTGTGACTGCAACCATGGGATTACCTGCTACAATGATAGATAAAGTTTCTGCAGCACTTAGAGGTAAGAAGCCTACAGTAGTGTGGCTTCAGTTTATGGAATGCACAGGATGTACGGAATCTCTGCTTAGAGCTGATCATCCTCCTCTTGGAAGATTTTTGCTTGAAATAGTAAATCTTGAATATCATGAAACCCTTATGCCTGCAGCAGGTAAGCAGGCTGAAGAGGTTTTGCATGATGTGGTTAAGAGGGAAAAAGGTAAGTATATTTGTGTTGTGGAAGGAGCTGTATCTAAAAAAGATGGAGGGGTTTACTGTCAGATAGGAGGAAAACCTGCAATAGAAATTTTGAAAGAGGTTGGTAACAAGGCTGCTCTTGTAATAGCAATGGGAACCTGTGCTTCTTTTGGTGGTCTTCAGGCAGCCCATCCAAATCCAACAGGTGCAGTGGGGGTCTGGGATGTTATTTTAAGAGATAAAGTTATCAATATTCCTGGATGTCCCCCCAATCCTTATAACTTTCTTGCCACAGTAGGATACATTTTAACCTTTGGTAAATTGCCGGAACTTGATGACTATAGAAGACCCAAATTTGCTTATGGAAGACTTATACACGATCACTGTGAAAGAAGAGGACATTTTGATAGTGGAAGATTTGCAGAGAGGTTCGGAGATGAAGGCCACAGAAAGGGATATTGTTTATACAAACTGGGATGTAAGGGACCTGCAACTTATTCTAACTGTCCGAGCAAGAGATTTTGTGGGGTTGATGTATGGCCTGTTTCAGCAGGACATCCATGCATAGGATGCACAGAACCTAACTTCTGGGATAACCTTACTCCTATATATAAACCGATAGGAGAAACTGAAGAATAAAAAACAAAACTAATAAAAATTTGAAAAGGAGGAAAGAGATGGGCAAGAAAATAACAGTTGATCCTATAACCAGAATAGAGGGACATTTAAGAATAGATGTAGAGGTGGAGGGGGGTAAAGTAGTAAATGCCTGGGCATCTGCTCAGATGTGGAGGGGAGTAGAAGTTATATTAAAAGGTAGAGATCCGAGAGAGGCCTGGGCATTTACCCAGAGGATATGCGGAGTGTGCACAACAGTTCATGCTATAGCATCTGTAAGGTGTGTGGAAAATGCACTGGGAATGGAAATTCCATTAAATGCACAGTATGTAAGAAATATTATCCTCTGTGCCCATGGAATGCACGACCACATGGTTCATTTCTATCACCTGTCTGCTCTTGATTGGGTTGATATTCTTTCAGCTCTTAAAGCAGATCCTAAAAAAACAGCAGAACTTGCTCAGAGTATTTCTGATTGGGAAGGTAACAGTGTAACTTATTTTGAAAATATTCAAAAAACTTTGAAAAAATTTGTAGAAAGCGGGCAGATAGGACCCTTTAGAAATGGATATTGGGGACATCCTCAGATGAAGTTGCCCCCAGAGGTAAATCTTCTTGCAGTGGCTCACTATCTTACAGCTCTTGATTATCAGTATAAAGCTGATCAGGTGGTGGCTATTCTTGGAGGAAAAAATCCTCATATTCAAACAGTTACTGTAGGAGGTATTGCACTTGCAATTAATCCGGATTCTCCAGATGCTTTTAATATGGAAAGAATTGCTTATATAAGAGAACTTTTACTCGCAGTAAAAGAATTTACTCAAAAGGTTTATCTTAACGATGTTATTGCTATAGGCTGTTTATACAAGGATTGGTTTGGAATTGGTAGAGGAGTAACTAATTATCTTGCAGTGCCGGATTTACCTCTTGATACAAAAGGAACCAGATTTGACCTGCCTGGAGGAACAATTTTTAATGGTGATCTTAAGAGTTACACTCCAATAAAGAGTTTTAATGATCCGTATTTTAGGGATAATGTAGCAGAAAGTGTGGCTCATTCCTGGTATGAAGATGTGGGAGTGAGACATCCCTGGAAAGGGGAAACCATTCCTAATTACACTGGATTTAACTATAATGGAAAATATAGCTGGGCAAAAGCTCCGAGATTTAAAGGAGAACCAATGCAGGTTGGACCTCTTGCTCAGGTCCTGATGGGTATAGCATCTAATCATCCTCTTACCATGAAATGGGTAAATTATGCAATAAATAAAGCAAAAACACTGGGGGTTAATCTTGGTGTTGATGATCTTCATTCCACAATGGGAAGACATCTTGCAAGAGCTATCAGAGCAGCAATGCTTGCTGATCTTGCTTTAAAGCACCTTGAACTTCTTGAAAAGAACATTGCCAAAGGTGATTATTCTATATGGAATGAAGTAAAATTTCCAAAAAGAGAAATAAGAGGTTTTGGATTTCATGAGGCACCCAGAGGAACACTTTCCCACTGGATTGTTATAAAGAATGGAAAGATTAAGAATTATCAATGTGTTGTTCCTTCTACATGGAATGTGAGCCCGAGATGTGAAAAAGGGAAACTTGGTCCTTATGAGGCAAGTCTTATAGATAATCCTGTAGTTGAACCAGAAAAGCCTCTTGAGGTGTTAAGAACGATTCATTCGTTTGATCCGTGTATTGCTTGTGCTGTTCATATAATGGATACTCGTGGCAAGGAGATAAAAAGAGTAAAAGTTTTATAAAACTTTCGTATTTTCAGACTCAAATTGTCTTTCATAGGGGGGTATTCCCCCTTTTTTATTTTTAGAAGAGATAATTCTTTGAGAATATCTTTGTTGCAATTTTTTAGAAATGAGTTATTTTATATAAGCGAGATAAAAAGGTGAGAAAGCGCCCCCATCGTCTAGTGGACTAGGATACTGGCCTCTCACGCCAGAGACACGGGTTCGAATCCCGTTGGGGGCGCCATTGCTTCT
>CAZWTB010000172.1:0-4205 GCA_964636875.1 uncultured Thermodesulfatator sp. | reverse complement strand
GCAGTTAAAAAAGTAATAAAACTTGCTGTGCCAAGTCCTCCTGTAAAACTTTCTATTATACTTGCAAGATAAATGAATTTCTTATTAACAAAAGGCAGAGCACAAAAAGCATATCCAAGATTTGACACAGCTTGAAGAGCTCCGAAAATAAGAAGCGAATTTTTAAGTTTCCACTTGCTTGTGTAATGTCCACCTATAAGAGAACCCAAAATAGTGAAAAGACTTCCGAGAGTGCCTGAAATGAGTCCTATTTCAAGTCTTGAAAAACCTTTGTCAACCCAGAAAGGATAAACCATCCCTCCTAAAAGTGCATCTCCTGCTTTGTAAAGCATTATAAAAATAAGAACCCATACAAAGTTTTTTCTTTTAAGAAGTTCAAGAACAGGAATAAGGTATTGTTCTTTCAATGAAAGTATTTTCCTTTTTTGCAGGGTTTTAGAAAGACTTCCTGAAGCAAGTATAATAAAACCTCCTGCAAAAGTTATCAAAAAAAGAGAAATAAATATAAAACTGAACTTCAGATATTGACTTATTGCAGTGAGAAGTCCTCCTGCAAAAATAAGAGCTATTCTATAAAAAGAAACTCTTATTCCATTAGCTCTTCCGAGTTCTTTTTCTGGTATCCATTCAATAACGAATCCGTCAAGGGCTGTGTCAAGAAGAGCTGAAAAAAAGGTTAAAGAAAACAGAGAAAATACGAAAAGAGTGGAAGTATAAGGAAAATGGTAAAGTCCGAGAAGACTGAAGGAAATCCCAAACAAACTTAAGGACATCCAGATTTTTTTACTCAGATACCTATCTACAAGAGGTGCCCAGATAGGTTTTAAACTCCAGAAAATCCCTGCTGAAGAAAAGAGACCAATTTTAACGAGATCAATCCCCTGAGTCCTGAAGTAAACAGGAAGAAAAGTGTAAAAAAGACCTAAAGGAAGTCCTGAAAAAAAGTAAAGAAAAGCTATCCAGGAAAGCTTCCTTTTTATTTCTGTGTTAGACACGATTTTAAAATATATCCTGTTTTCCTTGCTTGTCAAAAGATTTTTTTTAGTTTAAAATGGGTTAATTAATAAAAACCGCAGGAGGTAAGAGAATGTTTGCTCCTTTTAGAGCTTTTAAAAACGCTGTGCTTCTTGATGAAGAAGAACATCAGGATTTAAAAATTAAAAAACCTGAAAATTATGAATTTATGAAAGAAGTTGAAGTAGTTCCTCTTGGTTTTTCAGAACTCGTTTCTGCAACGATGTTTTATCCTGTAATGATCGGGGTTCAGCAGGGAGAATACTTTCCTTTTGCAATTCTTGGTATTAACAGAAAAAATGTTTTTATAGACGAAAATGGAAACTTTAAGGTTGAGCCCATCCCGAAAATCTGTCAGCTTTATCCCTTTTCTGTTATAAAAACACGGCTTGAAGATGGAAAAGAAGAATGGAATGTTATAGTGGATTTAGCCTGTAAGGACGAAAATGGAGAAAGAATTTTTGACGACTTTGGAGGAGAAACTCCGTTTTTTTCTGAAGTAAAAAAAGAACTAACAGAACTTGCTATAGACCTTCAAAAAGCCTCTGAATTTTGTAAAGAATTGCTTGAATTAAATTGTATTAAATCCATCAATCTTAAAATAAATTCCAAGTATGGAGAAGTAAATTTAAAAAACATTTACATAATAGATATTGAAAATCTTAGAAGAATTTCTCCAGAAAAACTATATTATTTAAATACTTCAGGTTATTTACCTATTTTATACGCCATTTATTATAGTGTCAGAAATTTCAAACTTTTCGACTTACTTTAAAAAATTTCTTTTATCCCCCTCCCCTTTCTTTTTTAACTTTTCCTTAAATTTTATCCTTCTCCAAAACACTCACAGAGTTTTACTATCTTTTCGTATTCTTCGTTAACTCTTTTTTGAATATATTCTATTTGTTCGGGTGTAAGATGTCTGAATCTTCTCTGTCTTTTAAGATATTCTTCAACGGGTTTGGGTTTATCGATTTTTCTATTAAGGATATATTTTCCATCTATTACTTCATAAAGAGGGAAAATTCTCGTTTCTACAGCGAGTTTTGAAAGTAAAATAGTTTCTTCTGGTTTACTACCCCATCCTGTTGGACAAGGAGAAAAGACATGGATAAAGGCAGGACCTTCTATCATAGCAGCTTTTTTAACTTTATTCATGAGGTCAAGAGGATAACCAGGTGTTGCTGTAGCTGCGTAAGGAATGTTATGAGCAACCACTATCCCCATAAGATTTTTTTTCCAGGTTACCTGTCCTTTTATAACCTTTCCTGCAGGACTGGTGGTAGTATGTGCTCCAAAAGGAGTGGCAGCAGATCTTTGCACTCCTGTATTCATGTAAGCTTCGTTATCAAGACAGATGTAAATAAAGTCATGTCCTCTTTCAAGAGCACCGGATAAAAACTGAAGTCCTATGTCAAAAGTTGCTCCGTCTCCTGCAAAAGCAACAATATTAACTTTTTTCTTTTTGGGAAATTTTCCTTTACGCTTAAGAACTTTGATAGCTGCTTCTATCCCTGATGCAACTGAAGCAGTATTTTCAAATGCTACATGAATCCAGGGCACCTTCCAGGAAGTAAAAGGAAACGGAGTGGAAATTATTTCCATACAACCTGTTGCATTTACCACTATGGTATCAGGACCAAGAGCTTTTAAAGCAAGTCTAAGAGGCAATACTGTTCCACAGCCCTGACATGCTCTATGTCCCGGTGCAAATCCTTCGTATTCCGGCATATTTTTCATTGTAAATCCTTTAAACTTTTTAAGCTCTTTCCTCATAGCTCTACTCCTTTACTCCGTAAATTTCGTAAAATTCTTTGGGTTTCTTTGAGAGTGCTTCATATGTTTTTTCAAACATTTCTTCAAAGTCTTCCACAGTTACATCTCTTCCACTAAGTCCTGCAATAAAGTTAACAACCCTCGGTCTCTTATTGGAGAAGTAAAGTGCTGAACGAACTTCAATTCCAACAGGTCCACCTGTTGAGCAGTGGCTCACTGCTCTGTCAACCACACCTATTGCTTTAACTTTACCTATTGCTTTAATAAAGTCCTTGTAAGGAAAAGGTCTCCAAAGTCTGAATCTTAAAAGTCCAACTTTTTTTCCTTTTTTGCGAAGTTTATTTACTGCATTCATTGCTGTTTCTGCAAGACTTCCCATTATAATAAGACAGACTTCTGCATCCTCCATCATATAAGTCTCAACAGGAGAATACTTCCTTCCGGTAAGCTTCTCGAAATCCTTCCAGGCTTTGACTATTATTTTATAACTTGCTTTTAGAGCTTCGTCTTCTGCTTTTTTAGCTTCTGTATAAATCTCTGGAATTCCTATTGCTCCCATTGTTATGGGATTTCTTGGATCGAGTTTATACTTCATTCTCAGAGGAGGAATAAATTTATCAACAAGTTCCTGATCAAGAAGTTCCACGGGTTCCACCACATGGGAAAGAGTAAATCCATCTATATTTACTGCAACTGGCAAAAGGGCTTTTTCTGCTACTTTATATGCATGATATATGAGATCCACTGCTTCCTGCCCATTTTCAGCAAAAGTCTGTATCCATCCCGCATCTCTCATAGTCATCACATCGGAGTGATCGTTCCAGATACTTATAGGAGCTGAAACAGAACGATTTGCTATAACCATAACAATTGGAAGTCTGAAAGCAGAGGCTATAAAGAGGTTCTCATACATCAGAAGGAGTCCCTGAGCAGCAGTTGAAGTAAAAGTTCTTGCTCCTGCTGCATAAGCACCTATGCAGGCACTCATTGCTGCGTGTTCTGATTCAACTGTAATATATTCCGCATCAAGCTCACCATTTGCAACAAGCTCACTAAGATGCTCAACTATATGGGTTTGAGGAGTAATAGGATAAGCTGCAATCACATCTACTTTACACTGTGCAACAGCATCAGCTATAGCTATGGAGACTTCCTTTGCTATTCTTTTTCCCATTTTAAGCCTCCTCTAATACCATTGTAATTGCTCCCTTGGGACATACCTGAGCACAGATTCCACATCCTTTACAGTAATTAAGATTTACTTCGTAATATCCCTCACATGTTTTACGATAGGCAAGATCAGGACAGAAAATATAACACTGTCCACACTTAATACACTTCTCCTTGTCAAGAACAGGTCTGTGAGACCTCCAGTCCCCTGTTTTAAATTTAACGGAATTACCGGGTTCTAAAAT
>CAZWTB010000171.1:0-13009 GCA_964636875.1 uncultured Thermodesulfatator sp. | reverse complement strand
CTTAACCGCATCTTCTACAATCACCCCCTTCCATTACCACTTTTGCCCATTTAATTTATTTTATATTATTATTAAAAAAAACACAAGTTTCTGCATAAATTTCATCTATTTATTTTATTATTCGGAAAAAGTTGTAAAATAAAAAATAAACTTTTCGTAAATTTCTGTATGTCTTTCTGCTCAATTAAGTATTTCTTCTGAGTATTAAAAAAGTAAAAAAATAATTGTCTTTTTATTCAAATCATTAATAAATTTAACATAAAGCATGTATAATGTTTGTATTTGTGTTAAAAAGAAAGATATTCATTTTTAAAAAATTGGGATTAAAATATTTCCATCTATGAAGCAGGGCTTTTTTAAAAAAGCTGGGTTCAGGACACGACTCAGTCTTTTTTTAATATTACTCTTTTTCTGTATTTTTTTCTTATATCGCGTGGGGCTCCTTATCCTATACTGGAATACCTTCAAAGTCCTTCCTCTATTCCACATTTTTATGGCATTTCTGGATGGAGTAAGATTTGATCTATGCACATTCGCCACCCTTTTCAGCATACCAATTTTTTTTATTAATCTGCCTGTATTTTATAAAAAGTGGTTTTACTTCTGGGGAACCATTTTCTTACTGGAATTGTTTGCAGGTATAGGAATTCTTGCAGGAGATCTTGTATTTTTTGGCTTTGTTAAAAGACACCTTGCTTCAGAATTAATTCTGGCAAGTAACGATGTAAATTACATAGTAAATTACGCACTACACCACTATCTATTTCAGGTTATTCTCTGGATAAGTTCTTTTGCTATTTTTGTAAAAATTTTGATAAAATTGATAGATAAATGGTTCGAAAAAGAAAAAGTAATCTGGTGGAAAGAAATTTTAAGAATGGGGGGGTATGTTGGGTTTTGTGTTATTGCTATCATGGGTAAACTTGAGCCTCACGGTAAACCCATAAACATTGTTGATGCTTACAGATATCCTGAAGCAGAATACGGAAATCTTGTTCTAAATGGAATTTTCACTACATATCAGAGTATTAGAAGTTCCCGAAGTTTCAGTTACATTTTTTTAAAACAGAGTCAGGCTATAAAAATTGCTCAAAAAGTTCTTATTGATAAAGGAGAAAAAATCATAAATTCTAAATATCCTCTTATGAGATTAAGGCAGAAGTTCAATTTTAAAGCCAGAAGAAGATATAATGTGGTTATTTTACTGATGGAAAGCTGGACCGCGGAGTATATTGATTCGTTTTCCCGCAAACATTATGGTGTAACTCCTAATTTTGATTCTCTTGCAGAAAAGGGAATAAGATTTATCAATTTTTATGCAAGTGGACAGAGAAGTGTTGAGGGGATTGCTGGAGTTTTAACCGGTATTTTTACACTTCCGGGGCTTCCCTATCTTGGAAAAGGACTTGAAATTTCCAATATAGTAAGAATCGGAAAACTTCTTAAAGCGTATGGTTACCACAGTATTTTTATTCAGACTTCAAAAAGACGCTCTTTTAGAATGGATGGAATAGCTTCTGCCCTTGGATTTGATGAATATTATGGAGAAGAAGATATACCAATGCTTTTAAAATATAATGCAACTGAAAAACCTGCTTTTGGTTATGATTACGAAGGACTCATGTTTTTGAAGAAAAAACTGGATCATATAAAAGAACCCTTTTTTGCATTTTTCTTTTCTGGAACCACACATCCACCTTTTGTTCTTCTGGACAAAAGATGGGAAAAGTATCCTCATGATCCTCAGGGTCTCAATGGTTATCTTAATACTCTTTATTATTCAGACTGGGCTATCGGGCGTTTCTTTCAATCTGCAAAAAAAAGCCCCTGGTTTAAAAATACCATTTTTATTATTACAGGAGATCACACAGTTGCAAGTTTTAGAGGTGCTGACAGCAGAAAAAATCACTGGATTCCTCTTCTTATATATGCTCCTTATATCCTTAAACCTCGTATAGTTAAACATATAGGCTCACAGCTCGATATTCTGCCAACCATTATAGACCTCCTAAATATAAAAACTCCTTACACAGCTCTTGGTAAATCCCTTTTCTCCAGAAATCCAGAAAACTTTGCAATATTCAGTGAGGGTGATACCATCGGGATTTTAAATCAAAAAGGCTATCTGAACTGTGTGGAAAATAAGGTAATAAAAATTAAAAATCTTAATAAACACGATTCAGAAACATTAAAAACCATCCTGTTTTCCCTTGTGCAGAGTGAATACACTCTTCTTAAAAAAAATCGCTGGTATAGAAAATAGTAATTACTTTACAAGTTTAAAATGTTTTTTACTGAGATCCACTTTAAAAATTTTTTCTATAAAAAGAAGGAAACGATGTTTTCTTTCCTTCCAGGTGAGTTTGTGATAGGGATTTGCTTTAAACACACCTTCTGCAGGAGGTAGCCAGTCCTGGATAACTCTGGGATGGGTTCCTTTAAATTCTCTTAAAATTTTGGGATCTATTTCTTCGTATTTTACTTTTCTTTCTCCTGTTTTTCCCCAGTATTTATCCACCATTTTAAACTTAAGTTTCATGTGTTCTTCTTTTCTAACCCAGCCATAGTGATAAATCTTGGCACCTGTATGAGCTGCTCTGGGGTATCTTCCTTTTTTATTTGTTTCAAGAACAACAAAGAAAAGTCCCTTGGGTGCCCAGACTCTTATAGTATTTTTTACAATCCTTACTTCCTGTCTATACCAGCCTGGAGACCACACATAGGTGTTTTTGTTACCATAAAAATGTATATAGTCAAATACAAGGGCTTCTACTCTATCATCTTTTAAATATTTTTCCATAGCTTCATAAATCCTGGGAAGATCATCTTCATGAACCACCTCATCTGCTTCAAGGTAAAAAGCCCAGTCCCCTGTGCAATTAAAAAGGGCTATACTCTTCTGCTGTCCATAAACAAATCCGGATTCCCTCATCTTTTCGTTCCACTGAGTATGAACAATCTTAATCTTGGGACTATTTATCTTTTTCAGTTCCTCTTCTGTATTATCTTCGCAGGGACCAAGTGCTATTATAAATTCGTCAACTATGGGAAGAATGGACTTAATAGAAGCAATAAAAGGATAATCAAGCATAACAGCATTTCTTAAAAAAGTAAAACCACTGACTTTCATTTATCTTTCCTGTTCAGAGTTCTCTCCAAAGTGAAAACTTAAAGAAAATCCTGCTATAAAAACTCTTTTATCTTCCTTTACAATGGCAAACTGATTTGGTAAAGGATTCGTGTCATAATTTTTTGTTTCTGTAAGTTTAAAAAACAAACCAAATTTCCAGTGTTTTTTGAAAAAGTATTCCCCATAAAATTCCTGATAATAAACTTTTTCCTGAGGAGGGGAGCTTCTATAAAAGGGAGCACGGTAATAACCGAGTTTATATGTGATTCTAAGGGACGAATTTAACCAGAAGGTATGCTTAAAAAACAGGCTCTGCATATTTCTGCCGTATGGATAACCAATAGAAAGCCCCTGATAGGTATATCCTTCGTAATTATAAACATGGTGGATATACCAGTGGGTATTTGTTTCTGCGTATTCAATTCTGAAAAGGTTTTTTTTCGTTTTAAAGAGGATTCCTGCAACTGCTGCATTATTCATCAGGGCAAAGCCAAGAAGTCCGCATTCAGAATAGGAATCTTCTGGCTGCCACCATGCACAAAGATCTGTTCCAGCGTTTTCAAAATAAATTTTTAAAAGCCGGGCAGACTTCCAGATTTTTTTCACAGGAAGATAAAGAGACACATCGTATCCTGCATAGGCATCATTATCGTATTTGTTACCGGGTTCATTTTCCTTGCCAGCAGTTATTATCTGCCAGTAATCCCATATGGTATATCCCGGACGTCCATCTCCTCCAAAAAGTGTGCTTCTGGTCCCTCCTATTTCAAGCCAGGAAAAAGGCTTCCAGCTTATTCTTATACCAAGCAGCTTGGGATTAGAATAATCTCGCCTTTCCTCCCTGAGCCATCCCTGAAATATCGTAAAGTTCCACTCTCCAAGAAATTTTAAAGGTCTTTCTGTCTGAAATTTAACCAGCCAGTAAGGTGGCACATTCTTTGAGAAAAGCAAGCCGTATTCACCGGGTTCTACCTGAACATTGTCCTTACCTGCTTCAAATGAAAATTTGTAAAAGTAAAACTTTATGTAACTGCGAAAAAGTTCTACTTTGCTCTCCTCTGAATCCCTGGCAAAAGACAGTTCCTTTGCTCTTGCAGAAATCAAAATCTGAAAATCTTTTCCCCGGGTAAAATTCCCTCCAAAAATTTGATAGGCATTTACTCCTTTCTTTAAAACAATTCCTGAACTACCCTCAAGAAAATCCAGTGAACCAGAATCATAAAAAAAATTATTATCTAAAAAAATTTTCCAGGAATTTTTTCCGTAAACCCTGCCTGAAGTTTTCAAAAAAAGAAAAAAAAGAACCAAAAAAAAGTAAAAAATCCGGATTTTTAAAACTCTCATCCTCATACTTCGAGGTATTTAACCAGATCTTTTATAAGTTTCAAGTTCTTTCAAATAATTTTTCAGCTCTCTTATAAACAAACGATTTTCTTTACGGGTTTTTATAGAAATTCTTATATAATTTTCGTCAAGTCCATAAAAATTGTGGCAATTTCTGAGCAGGATTCCTTTTTTAGCAAGTTTATATGTAAATTTTAATCCTTCTGCAATACGAAACAATAAAAAGTTTGTAACACTCGGGAAAAATTTTATACCTGATCTGTAAAAAAACTTTTGCACATATTCTCTTTCTTTTTTAAAAAATAAGAAGGTGTCTTTAAAAAATTTTTTATTTTTTAGAAGGTAGATTCCCAGTTCCTGAGCAAAAGAATTGACACTCCATGGTTCTTTTATTTTTTTTAATTTTTTTACAAAATAAGGTGAGGCAACAAGGTAACCCAGTCTTAATCCTGCAAGACCAAAAAACTTGGTCATGGAGCGAAAAACTGCAAGATTATTTAAATTCTGAGCTTCTCTGAGAAGGGTTTCTTTCTCGCAAAATTCCACAAATGCTTCGTCAAGAAGAAAAAAAGTTTCAGGAAATTCTTTTACAACCTTGAGTAGTGTTTTCTTTTCCACCACCCATCCAGTAGGATTATTGGGATTACAAAAAAAAGCCAATTGGGGCTTTTCTTTTTCCAGCTTAAAAACAAAGTTTTCAAAAAACTCTTCCTTTGTAAGAGCAAAGCTTCTAAGGATCTTCTTTACTCCCTGTATTTGAGATGCTCTATAGTATTCAATAAATGTAGGTTCTGGAATTAAAACCTTTTCAGGATTTATTGCTCTTAAAGATAAATACAGCAATTCTGTAGAACCATTACCACACAGAACACCTTCTTCAGAAATTCCGTATTTTTCTGCAATAGTTTTTCTGAAAAGTGAGGCTTCTGGATCAGGATATCTGTCTATGGAATTAAGTAAACTCTTTAATCTGGAAAACAATTTCTTTTTAAATTTAGCTGAAAGTAAAAGGGGATTGGTTGAGGCACTGAGATCAATGATTTTTTCAGGTTTTTTATCCAAAACTTGAGCTATCTTATAAACATTTCCTCCATGGGTTAATTTTTTAAAAAATTCCATTTCTTTTAACATGTATTTAATTTAAAACGATTTTTCTGTTTATTGCAATAGTGCTTTAAATAAGGAAATAGAGCAGGATTATTTTTTAATATTTTTTCAACATCCTTAACCTGGCAGTTGACAAAATAATCTTAAAGATTAAAATTTTTTTAACCTTAAAAAATCCCTGTTCAAGGAGTTTTCAGATGGTCAAAAATACAGTCAGAGAAATAATGGGGGATGTAATTCCTACAGAGGGGTTGGGGGGCAAGGTATTATTTGCAGAATTTGTTCATAATGATTATCTTTTTGCTTACATAGGTAAAATTCTTTATAATGAATCCGGACTTCAGCACATTCATGTTATGGAAAATGCCTTCTGGGGAAGGATGCTTTTTATAAACAACAATCTCCAATTTACTGTAAGGGACGAATTTATTTATCACGAAGCCCTTGTTCATATTCCTGTTCAGGCTTCTCCCAAAAACAGTATTAAAAAAGTTTTAATCTGTGGAGGTGGTGACTTTGGAGCTTCCAGGGAACTTTTAAAGTATTCTCAGATAGAAGAAGTTATTATTGTGGATATAGATCCCAAGATACCTGAAATAGTAAAAAAATTTTTTCCTGAGCTTCTTCCTGAAAATCCAGAAGATCCCAGGCTAAAACTTATTACTGCGGATGCCTATGAAATGGTAAAAAAATATTTACAGGAAGGAAAGAAATTTGATCTGGTCATAATTGATTCCACGGATCCTGATACAAGCGAGGTTGGAGAAATTCAGGAGCTTTCTCATGCGTTATTTGCAGTTGATTTTCACAGGATGTTGCGGGAATTGTGTCCTGAAGGAATAATAGTTCAGCAATGTGGAACTCCTTTTACAATGAAAAACATTTTTGTTGAGACTTATAAGATATTTAAAAAAGTTTATCCTGAAAAGGAAATTTTTTGTTTTAGAGCGGATGTTCCTTCTTTTGGAGGAGACAATGCCTATATAATGAGGTGTCCCTATGAAAATCCCGAAGTTCCCAAGTGGGAAGAGTTACCAAATACTTTTTATTATTCTCATGAAGTGCACAGGTGTTCTTTTGGATTACCGAAGTTCTGGAGGGAGGCTTTAAAGGTATGAAAGTCCTGGGGATACTGGGATCTCCTCACAAAGATGGTGGATCTGCCCAGCTTCTTTTTGCAAGTTTAAAATCCGCAGAAATTTTCGGAGCAGAAACAGAATGGGTGAGTCTTTATGATGGAGAGATTAAACCATGCATAGGATGCATTCAGGACGAAGAGCCTGATTGTAAGTATCCCTGTATTTTTGAGGATTATGGTAAAGAAATTCTGGAAAAAATTTATCAGGCAGAGGGGATTATTTTTGCAACTCCTGTTTACTGGTTTGCGCCTTCTGGACCATTAAAAACCCTTATAGACAGAATGACCTGTCTTGAAAATATGGTGGCTTTTGGGGAACCGAGTTATATGGAAAAAAAAGTCGTTGGAGTTATAGCAGTTGGAGCAGATGCAGGTGGTGAACTCGCAGGAGGTTATCTTATAACCACTCTTACTTCAATGGGAGCAATCGTTCCTCCATGGGGTATTGCTTATTCTCACAAAGGTAAAAATGCTGTTTACGATGATAAAGCACTGCTTGATGCGATAAACATAGGAATACTGGTAACTGAAATGATTTTTACTTTAAAAGGAACTCCTAAACCTCTTACCTTTAAAGATGACAGAGAACTTATGCAAAAGATAAGAAAGGAGGTTCTACAAATAATTTTTCAGGAGGAAAAGGGTGAAACCAGAAGAAAGGGAAGCAGTATTTAAGGCTATTTTTGAAAGAAGGAGTATAAGAAGATATACTGAAGAAGTTCCAGAAAGGGAAAAAATTTTAAAAATTATTGAAGCAGGCATCTGGGCACCTTCTGGATTGAACAATCAGCCGTGGAGATTTGTTATAATATGGGATAAAGGGGTAAGAGAAAAACTTGCAGAACTTACCAGATACAGGGAAGTAATTCTTGGAGCAAAGGTATTAATAGCGGTGTTTCTGGATAAAAAGGTTATGTATCATCAAATAAAAGATCATCAATCTGCAGGGGCGTGTCTTCAGAACATGTTGCTTTCAGCCCATGCTCTTGGGCTTGGAGCCTGCTGGCTTGGAGAAATCTTAAAAAACGAAGACAAAGTAAAAGAAGTGCTTGGGCTTAATCCTGAAGACTATGAAATGTGTGCACTCCTTTCTCTGGGATATCCCAATGATAAGTCTCAAAGAAAAGGACGCCATCCTCTTGAACACTTCATTTTAAAAGAAATTTAAGTCTTAAAAAAATCTATCTTAAGTTTTGAATTTTTGAGAAAGGATGTTAAAATTGGGGATAAAATAGAGAGGTTATTATGGAAAAACTTCTTGAAATAAAGGATCTCTGGGTTGAGGTTGAAGGCAGAACAGTTTTAAAAGGTATTTCCCTGAGCATTCCTGTTGGAGAGACTCATGTAATTTTTGGAAAAAATGGATCAGGAAAAACCACCCTTTTAATGACTATAATGGGATTTCCTGCATACAAAATTAAGCACGGGAAAATAATTTTTCGAGGAGAGGACATTACTTCTTTGCCACCACATGAGAGAGCAAAAAGGGGTATAGGTATAATGTTTCAGAGGCCCCCAACTATAAAGGGAGTAAAGTTAAAAGACATATTAAAGCTATGTGCCAGAGCTAATGGATTAAAAATAGAAGAAGTGGTAAGGGAGTTTGGATTTGAGGAGTTTCTTGAAAGGGAAGTAAACAGGGGATTTTCTGGAGGAGAATTAAAAAAAAGCGAACTTCTTCAACTTTTACTACAGGATCCAGACCTTGTGCTTCTTGATGAACCTGAATCAGGAGTTGATCTGGAAAACATTCAGCTTATCGGAAAAATGATAAAAAAGCTACTTCAAAAAGACATTCCTCATAAACCAAGAACAAAAAGCGGACTCATAATTACTCACACGGGTTTTATCCTTCAGTATGTTACAGCTGATATGGGATATGTTGTAATAGACGGAAAAATCTACTGTAGAGGTAATCCTATAGAAATATTTGAAGGGATCCAAAAATTTGGTTATGAGGAATGTAAAAAGTGTTTAAAAAGATTTCAGGAATATCTTAAAGAAACATAGCCAAAGAAAAAAGAGCAAACACTGCTGTTTCAGCTCTAAGCACATAAGGAGAAAAATTTATTTTTAAAAAACCTGCTTTTTCTATTAAAAGTTTTTCATTTTTACTAAAACCCCCTTCTGGTCCTGAGAGGAGATAAATTTTGTCGTATTTTTCTCCTGTTTCTTTTAATTGATGATATAGGTTTTTAACAGGCTCTCCATCTTTTTCAGCACACAGCTTCAGTGCTTTTTCTCCTTTTAATTTTTGTAAAAATTGGCGTAATTCAACAGGAGGATTTACCACGGGTTTCCACAATCTTCCGCTCTGTTTTAAAGCAGAAAGAACTTTTGCCTCAAATCTTGAAATAAGATTTTCTTTAACTTTTACCACGGTAAACTCACTTTTAAACGGCACAAAACAGGTAATCCCCAGCTCTGTTCCTTTTTCAACAAGGAATTCTGTTTTCCCTCCTTTTAAAATCGGAAGAATAGAAATTATTTCTTTTGAAGGAGGAGGTTCTTTTCTTATAAGTGCCTTTATTTCTACTTCTGCTTTTTTAAGTCTTTTTATTACTCTTATTATTTCTGCACTAAATTCACATCCTTTACCATTTATAAGCTTTATAATTTCTCCTTGTTTTTTTCTTAATACATTTACAAGATGATGGGTTTCTTCTTCAGAAAGCAAACCTCTTTTTCCTTCGAATTCAAAGAAAAAACGAAAACCACCTTCCTGCATAAAATTTAAGAAGAAAAATATTTTATAACTTTAACCGGTAACATTATTACCAGTCCCTGTTTTATTAGATGTTTAATTTCCTGTAAAAATCTTTCAGCATTTTCTTTGTTTTCTATTACTTCTATAAGAATGGGTAAATTAGCTCCTATATCAAGGAAAGACATTGCTCTTATTTTTCTTGATGGACCATATCCCATGATTGCTCTAAATATAGTAACCCCGGACAGATTTTTTTCTTTTACTATTTCTAAAATCTTTTTATAAAGCGGTTTACCTTCCACTCTGTCTTCTTCTCGTATATAAATTTTTATCATATAAGCATCTTCAAATTCCATGTTAATTACCTCCTTATTTTATTAAACGCTTATAAAATATTACTTGAGGAAGAGTAAATTTGCAATAAAAAAACCGAAAAAAACTCCGACAAATCCCAGGGACAGATTTAGAAATATATTTAACATACTAAAAAAATAATAGCCTTTTTGCCAGAGAGAAATGGTTTCAAAGGAGAAGGTAGAAAAAGTGGTAAAAGCTCCCAGGAAGCCGGTTATAAATAAGTATCTATAAACAGGATCTATAGCAGAGTAAAAAAAGTGTCGCGTTAAAAAGGCAACCAGAAACGAACCAAGAGTGTTTACTATAAGGGTGCCTACAGGGAATTCTCCAGGAAAAAACTTTGAAACTAAAAATACCACTCCAAATCTACTGAGTGCACCCAGAGCCCCTCCAAGAGCAATAAAAAATAATTTCAGCATTATTAACCCCCTTTGTATTGGAGAGTTTTTTCGACAATCTGCTGTTAAATAATTATCCTGATCCTCCTGTAATTGCGGCTTAGAAGGTGTAAATTTTAGAGGTAAAAGAAAGGTTTAAATGTTATTACATTTTTTTAATTTTTCAACATAAATTTGCATAAAACCAGTATTAGAAGGAAAGAAAAAGAACTGATAATTACTATGAAAATCGCGGTTTTAACAAGGGTTGAGGAAACAGGAAACAGGTTGTCTCCTATGTATGGTTTTATAGAAAGAATTCCCTGGTAACGGCAGGGACCTCCTACTTTTATTCCAAGAGCACCAGCCATTGCAGATTCAGGAATACCAGAATTGGGACTGGGATGTTTTCTTCCATCCCTTAACATAATTTTTAAAGCCCTTTTTCCTGAAGTCTTTCCTTTTATTAAAAACGCTGAAAAAACAATTAAAATTCCTGCAATTCTGGCAGGGACATAGTTAAAAAAGTCATCCATTTTTGCAGAAAACCAGCCGAGTTTTATGTATTTTTCGTTTTTATAACCCACCATGGAATCCAGTGTATTTACAGTTTTATATAAAACTATTCCAAGAAGACCACCAATGCCAAGGTAAAAAAGAGGAGCTATTACTGCGTCATTCAGGTTTTCTGCAAGACTTTCTATTATAGCAATTCTTATTTCTTCTTCTGAAAGAAACTCTGTATCCCTGCCAACCAAAGCTTTAAGCTCTTTTCTTGCAGATTCTATGAGTCCTTTTTGGAGAAGTTCTTCGACTTTTTTACCTGCAGAAATTAATCCTCTTAAAGCAAGAAATTGACTTGTAAAAAAAATATAAACACCTGTAAAAAATAATAACCAGGGTAAGTCCAAGTTTTTTTTCAAAAAATTAAATCCTGTATTCAGAAAAATAGCAAATAAAAACCATAAAGAGGTTACAAGAAAAAATAGAAGCACTCCCTGAATTTTTTCTGAAAAAAAGGTGAGTTTTCTTACCCACTTTTCTCCTGTGGATATACTTTTACCGATCCATACTACTGGATGAGGAATAAAATTTGGATCACCTATTAAAAAGTCAAGTAAAAAAGTAATAATTAATTCCTGACACGAAAAAGAAAAAATTATGCTATTTCACCTCCTCTTAAAATTTTAAAAAAGTTCTTTATTTATAACTGCAGAAGTTTAAATATTTTCTCTATTTCAAGGCTATTTTCCACAAGTTGAGCCAGATAATCAATCTGTGCATTAAAAAAATCTTCGTATGAATAGGTGAATTCTAAAGGAGGAAAACCTTTTTTAATTCTGTGCTTGTTCAGTATGTCTCTTCTGAAGGTATCGTTAAAAAATAAGCCATGCAAATAAGTTCCCCAGACATTTTCTTTTACAGAACCATCCAGAGTTTCCTCACCTGTAGCAAGTCTTTTTATTTTAAACAAATTTAAATTTCCATAAGTTCTGCCCATGTGAATTTCGTATCCCCATAGATTTTTATAATTTTTATTTTTTAGAGATTCTGCTCTAACCTGAGTGGTAATTTTTTCTGGAGAGAAGATTGTTTCCACTTCCAGAAGTCCCAGGGTTTTTACTTCTTTTTTTGTGCTTTCTACTGCCTGAGGATCTTTTATAATTTCTCCAAGCATTTGAAAACCTCCACAAATTCCTATTATTTCTCCACCTCTTTCAAGCACCTTTTTTAATGTTTCCTTTATTCCGAGTTTTTTCAGTAAAGTATAATCTTCAATAGTTTTCTTACTGCCTGGAATTATAACTATGTCTGAATTTAATATGTCTTCTTTTCTTAACGAATACACGAGTTCTACATCGGGTTCCCATCTTAAAGGATCAAAATCGTAAAAGTTGGAAATATATTTAAGTCTTAAAACAGTAATTTTTACAGTGTCCTCACTACCTGTAAAGAATTCTTTTCTATATGGTAAAGCAAGTGAATCTTCCTCAGAAATAGCACAATTTTCAATAAAAGGCACAATTCCGAAACATTTTTTATTGGTAAGTTCTTCAATCTTTTTTATTCCGGGCAGAAGTATGCTTTTTTTTCCACGGAATTTATTAATGATAAAGCCTTTTATAAGATAGTTCCAATTTTTTTTATGCATTTTTAGCAATTCAAGGGTTCCATAAATTGATGCAAAAACTCCACCTCTATCTATGTCTGCGACAAGAAGCACCGGTGCATTAAGATATTCAGCAACTTTCATGTTTACTATATCTACATCGAAGAGATTAATTTCTGCGGGGCTTCCAGCTCCTTCAATTATTAAGAGTTCGTATTTTTCAGAAAGGAATTCCAGAGAAGTTTTTACTTTTTCCCAGAGTTTATTTACTTTTTGATAATATTCCAGAGGGGTTAAAGTGCTGTAAACTTTTCCATGCAGGATTACCTGAGATCCCTGTTTCCCAGAGGGTTTAAGTAAGATTGGATTGAAGTGAATGCTTGGTTCTACATAACATGCCTTAGCCTGAATAGCTTGAGCAAGTCCTATTTCTCCTCCTTCAGGAGTGACATAACTCTGAAGGCTCATGTTTTGTGCTTTAAAAGGTGCTGTTTTAATACCTCTATTTATAGCTATTCTTCCCAGCGCAGTTACAAGTAAGGACTTGCCAGCTCCTGAAGATGTTCCGGTTATCATTAAAGATTTCATTAAAAATTTATTTTAAATACCACAACCTTATTAATGTCAATTCTCCTTTTAAATTTTTACCATTAAATTACCAAAATTTTTAGATAAAATTTTTTAAATAAAGTAAATGCTTTACCTTATTGACTCATTATAAAGACATATTAAAATTTCT
>CAZWTB010000170.1:0-2804 GCA_964636875.1 uncultured Thermodesulfatator sp. | reverse complement strand
AAAATTTTTTTCGTTGCTTCATTACCTTTTAAATATTCAATAATTACATCTGTGTCACACAAAATTTTTACATTCTCCATGCTTTTTCTCTCAACTTTTCTTTTGTAATATTTCTATTTCTCCAGAGACCAAAAATTTCTTTAAATTTTAATCTTCTTCTCTTCTGTTTTTGAGTTTCTTCTATCTTTACAAAAGATAACTGTTTTAAAAACTGCATTAATGCTCTTCCTTCTTTATTATCTTCAACTTCTAAAATAATACGCATAAATTTCCCCCAATGAAATATTAAAAAATTCTTCTATAGTTAGCCCTGAAAGTTTTTGCTCTATGTTATCTAACGATAATTCAAATATAATTATTTCTCCGAAGCTTTTTGATTTTTATTTTAAAATTTTTTTTAAATTTTTCAATTTAATGCCTAAACTCAATAGTTTTATTTCTTTCAATCCTTCGGTAGTATAAGAAACACCTCTCTAGCGCACATCGCAAGTGCGAAAACCCGCATCAATTCTACCTTTTCGCAGTTCGTAAGTGCGAAAATTTTTACTCTCATTTCTTAATTCCTAAGTTTTATTTTCCATTTTTACTTTAAAAGAAATTTCCACAAAGGAACAAACTTGATTTTTCCTTTTTTGCCAAACCAGGAGCATTCTCTTTCATCTTCATAGTCCCAGGTAATAATTATCAAATCTTCACACTTTAAAATCTCTTTTGCCTTAAGAAGCGCTCTTATCTCCCGTGGCCTCACTTCATCAAAAGAGTTTGCATAAGTTACCTGAACTAATTTTTTTACTTTTATCCCTTCTTTTATCACAAAATCAACTTCATATTGAGATGTATCTTTCCAGTAGTAAATTTCTATCAAAGGATTAATATTTGTTTGCCTTAATAGTTCTAAAAATACTACATTTTCCATTCTTCTGCTAAAATCTTCTTCAAATTTAAGAATGGTTGAGGGTCCTGTATCTACGACATAAACTTTTCGCGGAAAACTTTTTCTTAAATAAAGAGATTTTTCAAATCTCTCAACAAAAAATACTGCCAAAGTATCCTGAAGTTTTTCCACATAGGAATAAAGCGTAGTATCTGAAATCTTTCTGTCAAAAAAGTTTTTTACTTTTTTAAAACTTATCTCTTTTGAAAAATTCTGGAAACAGAATTCAAAAAGAAACTTGCCAAACTCTAAACTTCTTATCTCGTGTCTTTCCACAAAGTCTTTGTAAAAGATTTCTTCCAGGTATTCTTTTAAAATTCTCTCTTTGTTTTGCGAAAGAACAACCTCAGGAAATCCTCCATAAATAAGATATTCTCTTAAAAATCCAAGCCAAACTCCTCTTTCCTCAAACATTTCTATCTGAGGTTTTATCTCCTTTGTTTTAAGAAATTCTCGGAAAGAAAATGGAAGAAGAATATAAGTTAAAGTTCTTCCTCTCAACTGAGTTGAAATCTCTTTGGGTAAAAGTTTAGAAGAAGATCCAGTTATAAAAATTTTAAATCCTCTATCATAAAGAGAACGAATTAGAACACTCCAATCTTTCAAATTTTGAACTTCATCAAGAAGAAGGGTTTTTGGAGGATATTTTATTTCAGAAAAAATTTTTATTACCTCAAAAAATTCTTCGGGAGATAAATTTCTAAAGGCTATATCTTCAAAATTGACATACATAGGAGAAGGCAGTTTTTGAAAGAGATAATAAAAATACCAGGTTTTTCCAGCTCTTCGTGGACCGACAACGGAAATAATTTTTTTCTCTGTAAGAGATACTTCAAGTTCTCTTCTTATTCCGTCAAATTTTATCTGTCTTGCAAAAAAATCTTTTATAAGATTTTTTTTAATCATTTTTTAACTTTTTAAAATCCTCATGCTTTATTATCAGATCTTTATAAAACCAAAAATTTCAAATATTCTACTCTTATAGTAGCAAATTTTTAAAAAATTTCTACTATAAGAATAGCTTATTTTTTATTTCAGGACAGTTCTTAAAATTCTACCTTTTCGCAGTTCGTAACTACGAAAAAGGTTAAAAAAAGTTTAAAAGGTTTAGTTTGAAAGGAGAGAGTTGAGAAAAGAAAGAGTTACTTCCTGAGCTTTAACTATTTCCTTAAGGAGGTGTTTTAACTTTTCTCTATCTGTTATGTTTTTTATCTGTTGTTCTATGTGTTCTGGAACATGCCCAAGCTTAACCTCTATTGCTGATAATACCATATCCTGAGCTTCAAGTATTAAACCCTGCTGTATTCCCTGTTCTATTCCCTGTTGTATTCCCTGTTGTATTCCCTTTTCCATTCCTTCCTGAATCCATTTATTTATGAGTCTTTGAAAGACCTGCTTTGTCCTTTCACTCCAATCCCCTTCCCTTATCATCTCCTCTACCTCCTCTTCTTTCACCCTCCCCACTTCTATAATATACATCAAAAATTCCTGAAAGTAAACCTCATGCCTTTCTTCAAATTCCCTCACAGCCTCTGCAAATGCCCTTAACCCTTCCTTTATAAACTCCTTTCCCCTCCACGCATTTTTTAAAAGATATATTCCAAACACAAGTATATTCGCAAGTTCTATCTTTCTCAGAAGTTCTTCGTCTTTTAGCTCCTCTGCATTAAACAGAATATACTCAAAATTAACAAGATACTTTTTAATTTCCTCTGGAACATTGAAATATTCGCTAAACCTGAGAGGCAAAATCCACTTTGCTCTGCCGTGATAAAATATTATCGCTATAACAGGAATAAATTTTTCACCTTTTCGTAGATTTTCTTCCCAGAGAGATGCCATATAGTAAAGAATCTGGATAAATGTATAA
>CAZWTB010000169.1:0-6902 GCA_964636875.1 uncultured Thermodesulfatator sp. | reverse complement strand
TAGCTTTCTTAAGATTTTTTTCCGCCTTTTTATACTCTCCAAGACCTATGTAAACCAATCCCAGAAGATTGTAAATCCCTGGATCGCATTTATCTAATTTTTTGGCAATTTCAAGTTCTCTAAGTGCTGAACTATACCTGCCCTGTTCTATGTAAATTACCGCTATTTGTTTGTGAACATTCAGCATTTGAGAGGAATATCTTTGAGAACTACAAGAAATAAAACAAAAACTTAAAAATAATAAAAAAAATAAAAATACAAACTTTTTCATCTCAACCTTCAATAAATTTTACATAAACTTTTCTATTTCTCGGACCATCGTATTCTGCAAAAAATAATCTCTGCCAGGTTCCCAGAACAAGTTTCCCCTGTTCCACTATTAAAATCAAAGAAGGACCTGTTAAACTTGATTTTACATGTCCTGGCGAATTTCCTTCCAGATGTCTGTATGCATAATCTTCTGGCGCTATTCTATCATAAATATCAAGAATGTCTTCTTTAACAGAAGGATCTGCTCCTTCATTTACTATAACACCTGCTGTGGTGTGAGGAACATAAATAACACAAATCCCGCTTTTTTTAGGAAGAACTCTTTCTACTTCAGATGTTATATCTATAAGCTCTGTTTTGCGACGGGTTTTTATTGAAATTACCTCCATACTCTTTATAATATTTAAAAACTTTAAAAAGTCAAGAAAAATGAAAAAATTTTTACTAATAATTTTTATAAATCTTTTTTCAATTTTCTGGATTCCTGCTTCTGCTTTTTCTCAAAACCTTTACCTGTTTGTTGATAAAGGAGAAAAAGTACTTGAAATTAGAGAAGGAAGTAAAATAATAAAAAAATTTAAAGCGGGTTTCGGACTTAAAAGTCCCATTCCCAAGTATAAAAAAGGAGACCTCCTTACCCCAGAAGGAATTTACAGGATTCTTAAAATTTATCCTTCCAGAAAATTTTTTTACTTTTTAAGACTGAATTACCCTAATGAAAACGATCTTGCCTGGGCTTATTACAGAGGGAAATTAACAAGAAGAACTTTTAAATATTATCTCAAACTTTTAAAAAAGAAAAAAAACATAATCAGTAGTCTTGGAAACGGAGTGGGGATCCACGGTGGAGGTGCTTATAAAATTTTTAAAAATTCAAAAGGATTTTATAAAAATTATCACTGGACAAAGGGATGCATAGCTCTGAATAATAGAGATCTTTTGTTTTTGCTTCGCTATGCCCGGGAAGGAGAAAAGGTTTTTATAGTAAATTCTCATAAAAAACTTTATGAAATTTTAAAAAAATTCGTTTATCCTTTAAAGATAAAACCTTTTGATTTTTTTGAAGGTGAGGTATATTTTAAGGAAAAAACAGGAGTTTACTGGGATTTTTATTTGATTGAAAAGTGGGAAGGAATAAAAAAACTTGAAATAAGTAAATGGGAAAATACCAAACTTATTGGTTTATGGGAGAGTGATATAGAAGGGAATTTTGAAGATAAAATTATTGAAAACATGGTTAAAGAAATGATACTAAAGGATCCATCAAGACTTATTAAACCACCAGAGGAGCCGGAGATATGATAGAAATTACAAAAGTAAAGGATATGCAGGAATTGAGTAAAAACTGGAAAAAAAACAGTTTTAAAATTGCTTTTGTTCCAACAATGGGTTACTTGCACGAAGGACACCTCAGTCTTGTCAGACTTGCTAAGAAACTTGGTGATAAAATAGTGGTTAGTATTTTTGTTAATCCTCTTCAATTTGGTCCCTCTGAAGACTTTCGAGAGTATCCCAGAGATTTAAAAAGAGATAAAAACCTCCTGGAAAAAGAAGGAGTGGATGTGGTTTTTGTTCCAGAAACAGAGGAAATGTATCCAGAAGGTTTCCAGACTTATGTGGAAGTTACTGAAATTACCAGAGGATTATGCGGTGCTTTCAGACCTGGCCACTTTAAAGGAGTAACCACAGTTGTCCTGAAGCTCTTTAACATAGTTAAACCGGATATCGCAATTTTTGGAGAAAAAGATTATCAACAACTCCAGGTTATAAAACGAATGGTAAAAGATTTAAATCTGGATATAGAAATAATAGGAGCTCCCACTGTAAGAGAAAAAGATGGACTGGCTATGAGCTCAAGAAATACCTATCTTTCTCCAGAAGAAAGAAAATCCGCTCTTTCTCTTTATAAATCTCTGCTTCTTGCAGAAGAACTTGTTAAAAAAGGAGAAAGAGATCCCTTCAAAATAAAAGAAAAAATGATAGAGTTTATTCAGAGTTATCCTTTTACACAGGTGCAATATATAGAATTTGTAGATCCTGAAACACTGGAACCGGTAAAAATCATAGACAAACCTGTTGTATGTGCCCTTGCAGTATTTGTGGGAAAAGCAAGACTGATAGATAACATGCTCATTAAACCGGAGTAAAGGAGCAGACCCAATGCTTGTAAAAGTGCTTAAATCCAAAATACATACCGCGGTTATAACAGATAAAAATCTTTATTACGAGGGAAGTCTTACTCTGGACAGAGAACTTATGGAAAAAGCAGGCTTGAAACCTTTTGAAGCAGTGTGGGTGTATAACTTAAATAATGGCGCAAGATTTGAAACATATCTTATTAAAGGAAAAAAAGGAGAGGTAATTTTAAATGGTGCTTCTGCAAGACTCGGAGAACCCGGTGACAAAATAATAATCGTATCTTATGCATGGTTAAAAGAAGAGGAACTTTCTGACTTTAAAACCACGCTTCTGTTTCTTGACGAAAAAAACACAATAAAAGAGATCAAAAAAGTTTCTTTGGAATTATGAAAAAACTTTATCCAGTAAGTCTGGGGTGTCCTAAAAATAAAGCCGACTTTGAAAAGTTCCTGTTTCTCTTAAAAAAACAGGGCTGGGATTTCGTTTTGTTTCCAGAAAAAGCTGATGTTATCTGGATAAATACCTGTGCTTTTATAAGACCTGCTGTTGAAGAAGCTCTGGATCACATTTTTGAACTGGCAGAACTTAAAAAAGATTCCCAAAAACTTGTTGTCTCAGGATGCCTTACTGCAAGATACGGAAGAAAGAAACTTAAAGAATTACTCCCAGAAGTTGACGAATTTTTTGGTATAGAGCCTTTTCTATTATATTCCCCTGAAGAACCCTTTGAAAGGGTTTTAACTGAAAGTCCATTTTATGCTTATGTAAAAATTGCAGAAGGATGCAATAGAAGGTGCAGTTATTGCACAATTCCTGAAATAAGAGGAACCTTAAGAAGTAAATCTCCTGAGTTCATCTTAAAAGAAACAGAATATCTTTTAAAACTGGGAGTGAAAGAAATAATCCTTGTTGCCCAGGATCTCACTTCGTATGGGAAAGACTTGGGAGAAAAAGAAGGTCTTTTAAAACTTATCAAAATGTTGAGTCAACTTCCTTTCAATTTCAGGATAAGGCTTCTTTATCTTTTTCCTTCTGATATAACAAGAGAACTGGTGGAAGAGGTGATTTCAAATCCGAAAGTGGTTCCTTATTTTGATATGCCTGTTCAGCATTCTCATCCAGAGATACTAAAAAAAATGAGAAGACCTGCTGATAAAGAAAAATGGCTCGAAATTATGGAGTGGATAAGAAAATTAAATCCTCTTGCAGGTATAAGAAGCACTGTAATGGTTGGATTTCCTGGTGAAGGAGAAAAAGAATTTATAGATCTTTGTGAATTTATAAAAGAAGCACAATTTGATTATCTGGGAGTATTTACCTTTTATGCTGAAGAAGGAACACCTGCAGAAAAGTTTAAACAGAAGGTTCCTTATAAAGAAAAACTCAGGAGAAAGAGAGAAATTTTAAGAATACAGAGAGAGATTACCAAAACAAATTTAAAAAGAAGAATCGGAACAGAGGAAGAAATACTTGTTCTTGGAGAAGATACAAGAGGGAGGTGCTGGGGGATAACCGGGTTTCAGGCACCAGAAATTGATGGAATAGCATATATTACAGAAAAGCGCAGAATATTACCGGGAGAACTGATAAAGGTCAAGATTAAAAAGACCGGAAGATACGATGTGTGGTGCAGGATCTTTTAAAGAATAAATTTAACAAGTTCTTCGTTTGAAATTACTTCTCCAAGTTTTTCTCTTACATACTCAGGTGTAATCACCACTTTAGTTGGGGCTATATCAGGAGCATCAAAAGATATGTCTTCCAGCACTTTTTCTACTACAGTATAAAGTCTTCTTGCACCAATATTTTCCATTTTCTGGTTAATTTCATAAGCAACCTCTGCAATTTCTTCTATAGCTTCTCTGGTAAATTCAAGTTCGATTTTTTCTGTGCTTAACAGTGCCTGATATTGTTTTATTATAGCATTTTCAGGTTCTGTAAGAATTCTGACAAAATCCTGTTTGGTAAGGGGATCAAGTTCAACCCTTATAGGAAATCTTCCCTGAAGTTCAGGGATAAGATCTGAGGGTTTAGCTATGTGAAAAGCACCACTTCCAATAAAAAGTATATAATCGGTTCTAACCATTCCATAACGGGTATTAACTGTGGTTCCTTCTACTATAGGAAGGAGATCCCTCTGAACCCCTTCTCTTGAAACATCAGGACCATGTCCTTCTGCTCTGCTTGCAATCTTATCTATTTCATCTATAAAAATTATTCCACTTGTTTCTGTTCTGTGAATAGCTTCTTTTACCACTCTGTCCATGTCTATTAATTTTGAAGCTTCTTCCTTTGTGAGAATTTCCAGGGCTTCTTTAACTTTTACTCTTCTTTTTTTACTTTTAAAAGGAAAAAAAGAAGAAAGCATTTCTCTAAGCTGCATTTCTATTTCTTCGAGTCCAGAAGCAGCAAGAATTTCTATAGCAGGGGTTTTTTGAGGGGCTTCCACTTCTATTTCAACATACCTTTCATCAAGTGCCCCATCTTTTATCATTTTTAAAAATTTTTCCCTTGTAAGAGGATCATATTCCACTCTTGAAGAGGTTCTGGGTAAAAGAAGATCAACGATTCTTTCCTCTGCAAGCTGTCTGGCTCTTTCCAGAACTTTTTTTTCCTCTTCTTCCCTTACCATCTGCACTGCGATATGCACCAGATCTCTGATCATTGATTCTACATCTCTTCCCACATAACCCACTTCTGTAAACTTCGTGGCTTCAACTTTTAAAAAAGGTGAGTTCGATAATCTGGCAAGACGTCTTGCTATTTCAGTCTTACCCACACCTGTAGGTCCTATCATTAAAATATTTTTTGGATAAATTTCTTCCTGTATGGGACCTTTTAATTGTTGCCGTCTCCAGCGATTTCTCATTGCAATTGCTACTGCCTTTTTTGCATTCTGCTGACCCACAATATATCTGTCAAGCTCTGCAACTATTTCTCTCGGGGTAAGCTCTCTCTGTTTCTTCATAATTCCTCTACCACTATTTCTGAATTGGTATAAATACAGATTTCACTTGCTATCTGAAGAGCGGTTCTGGCTATCTCTTTTGCAGAAAGTTCTGTATGTCTGAGAAGGGCTTTTGCAGCAGCCAGTGCCATAGGACCACCTGAACCTATAGCAAGAACATCTTCATCAGGCTCAAGCACATCTCCTGCTCCAGAAATTAAAAGAAGATGATCCCTGTCACATGCTATAAGAAAAGCTTCAAGCCGTCTTAAAACTTTATCTGTTCTCCAGTCCTTTGCAAGTTCAACAGCACTTCTAAGAAGCTGTCCACTGTAAGTCTCGAGTTTTTTCTCAAGTTTTTCAAATAGAGTTAAAGCATCTGCAGTTGAACCTGCAAATCCAACTATAACCTTCCCTTTATAAAGTTTCCTTATTTTTCTTGCTTTCTGTTTTAAAACAGTGCTACCAAAAGTAACCTGACCATCCCCTGCAAGAGCAACTCTACCATCTCTTCTTACCGCAAGAACAGTGGTCCCTTTTAGATGTAAATCTTTCATCCCTTACATTTATACCACAAAATAAAAAATAAAAAACCCTTAAAATGAGATTTTAATTAAAAATAGATTTTTGAAATCTCTGTATTATATTTAAATTCAAAAAGCCTTGAAAATGTTTGGGAGGAAATATGAGACTTAAAGATCTTGTAAAAATTTCAGATTATGAATGGGAAATTCCAAAGACAAAAGATATGCGTGTTCCTGGAAAAATATTTGGAAGTCAGAAGCTCATCGAAGAAATGGATGATAAAGTTTTTGAACAGGTAAGTAATGTAGCCTGCCTTCCTGGGATAGTTAAAGTCTCAATTGCCATGCCTGATGCTCACTGGGGATACGGATTTCCCATAGGTGGAGTTGCAGCTTTTGATCCTGATAAAGACGGAATTATATCTGTTGGAGGAGTTGGATACGATATATCCTGCGGAGTAAGAACCCTTACCACTCCCCTTGTTAAAGAAGATGTCGAGCCCTATCTTGAAAAACTTGTTAGAAAACTTTTTGAAACAGTGCCCTGTGGAGTTGGTTCAGAAGGAGAAATTAAGCTTTCTCAATCCAAACTTGATGAGGTTCTGGTTGGAGGAGCTAAGTGGGCTGTGGAAAAAGGATACGGCGAATGGGAAGACCTTGAATACATAGAAGAAAAAGGCTGTATGCCTGGTGGAAATCCTGACTATGTTTCTAAAGAAGCCAAGAAAAGACAATACAGACAGGTGGGAACCCTTGGTTCAGGAAATCACTATCTTGAAATTCAGTATGTAGCAGAAATTTACGACAGAAAAACTGCAGAAGCCTTTGGACTTTTTGAAAATCAGGTAGTAGTAACTTTCCACTGTGGATCAAGGGCACTCGGACATCAGATAGCAACGGATTATCTTCCGGTTCTTGCTAAAGCAGCAAGAAAATATGGTATTCCTATTAAAGAAAAAGAACTCGTCTGCGCCCCTATTAATTCTCGTGAAGGACAGCAATACTTTAAAGCTATGATATGC
>CAZWTB010000168.1:0-4228 GCA_964636875.1 uncultured Thermodesulfatator sp. | reverse complement strand
GCAACCTCAACTCCTTTAATCAAAATAGTGTATTCCCCGGGTTTTAAAGATAGATTATCTCTTACATGAATTGGAGGAATCATTATACCAAGTTCCTGAGCAAGCTGTCTTCTTAGATTTTTTATTCTATCAAGAAGATCTCCTCCTCTTTGCTCATCTGCAAGATAAATAAGCCCGTATCCAACTTCTATTGCAATAAGTTCAACAGGTCTTATTTCTTCTTCCTCAGGTGGTGGAGAAGGAGGAGCTTCTTTTTTAAGTTCTTCAAGGGCTTTTTTCTTTTGAGCATTGTAAGCAAAGTATCCAAGAGAAAAAACTAAAACAGAGAGGATAAAAAATGGTAAAAATGGAAGTCCTGGAACAAGAGAAAGTATAAAAATTGCCCCGCCAGCCATCATCATAACTTCTGGACGGGTTGAAAACTGGAGTGCTATATCCTTTCCCATTCCAGACTGAGCAGCAGCTCTGCTAACAAGAATTCCTGCAGATGTAGAAACTATAAGAGCAGGGATCTGGGAAACAAGCCCATCTCCAATGGTTAAAATGGTATATGTTTTTGCAGAAGTAGTAAGACTGAGTCCTCTCTGAAGGGTTCCTATCAAAATTCCACCTATAATGTTTATAGAAGTAATAATAAGCCCTGCAATAGCCTCACCTCTTATAAACTTCGAAGCACCGTCCATTGCTCCGTAAAAGTCTGCTTCTTTTGCAATTTCTTCTCTTCTTCTCCTTGCTTCTGCCTCATCTATAAGCCCTGCATTTAAATCTGCATCTATTGCCATTTGTTTTCCGGGCATTGCGTCAAGGGTAAATCTTGCTGCAACCTCTGCAATTCTTCCTGCTCCTTTTGTAATAACGACAAAATTAATAAGCACCAGAATAAGGAACACGATAAATCCGACTATGTAATTTCCTCCGACAACGAATTCTCCAAAGCTTTTTATTATATGTCCTGCTGCCCAGGTGCCTTCGTGCCCTCTTAAAAGAATAACTCTGGTTGTAGCAATGTTCATGGAGAGCCTGAAAAGGGTGGTAATAAGAAGCAGGGATGGAAATGCAGTAAAATCAAGGGGCTTTGCTATCTGCATCGTCATTATGAGAATTAAAAGAGCAGCAGAAAAATTTAAAGCAAGTGCAAGATCTATAAGATAGGGAGGAAGTGGAAAAATCATTATTGCAAGAAGAATAATTATCCCTATTACTGCCCCAATGTTGTAAAAATCAAAATAGGCTTTTAATGTGCCTTCTTTATCCATGTTCTATCCTTAATGAAATACCTTTTTATTTTTTAATTTATAAACATAAGCAAGCACTTTTGCAACAACCTGATAGAGGTCTTCTGGTATGTATTCTCCAACTTCTACTTTTTCGTAAAGGAGTCTTGCAAGAGGAGGATCTTCATAAATCGGAACATTGTGTTTTTCTGCGATTTCCTTTATTTTCTGAGCAAGAAAGTCTTTTCCTTTTGCAACCACCTGAGGAGCTGGCATCTTTTTGAATTCATATTTTAAAGCAACTGCATAGTGAACAGGGTTCGTAACAACGACATCTGCCTTTGGAACTTCTGCAAGCATTCTTCTTTGAGCCATTTCTCTCTGTTTCTGTCTGATTTTTGACTTGAGCCAGGGATCTCCTTCTGTCTGCTTGAGTTCTTCTTTTAATTCCTGACGGGTAAGCTTTAGTCTTCTTTCCACATCCCACCTGTTATAAAGCCAGTCAAGAACAGAAAGCACAGCCAGAATAATAAGCATTTTAAAGATCATATCTTTTAAAAATGCCTGAAAACTAAAAGTAATATACCTTGTATCAGCTCCGAGAAGGAGCAGAACTTCTCTAAAGTGCTTACTTATAATCCAGTAGCTCACTCCTGTGATTATGGCAAGTTTAACAAGAGACTTAAACAATTCAAAAAGGGAAGTAAGAGAAAAAAGTCTCTTAAATCCTTCAACAGGATTTATTCTATCAAAATTAAAAGTTATTACCTCACTTGCCCAGACGCCCCCTCCTGTTTGAAGAAGATAAACTATTATAGCAACCACACTGAGAATTATAAAAAAGGGAAAAAGTATTTTGCACACAGCATAAAGAATTATCCTGTGAATATCAAAAAAGGAATCAAAGGTAATTTCAAACTTAAAGTTGGTTAAAAACTGATAAAAAAGGAGATAAATTTGTTGAAAGAACATATAACTTAAAAGAAGGAAAGTAAAAAATCCCGAGGCAATTATTGCTACAGAGGAAAGTTCTCTGCTTTTTACTATCTGACCGCGTTTTCTTGCTTCTTCCCGTCTTCGTGGCGTAGGCTCTTCTGTTCGTTCTTCAAGGGGTTCCTCTGGCATCTACCCCACCCCTTAAAAATATTTCAAAATTGCTACCAGAAGCTTAAAATACTTGGTGTAATAAGGATAAATTATCCTGGGTAAAAGACAGAGCATCAGCCCAAAAAATATCAAACCAAGTCCTATGGTTAAAGGAAAACTTACAAAAAGCACATTTATCTGGGGAAGTAGTCTTCCTATTATAGAAAGGCTTACATAAATAAGAAGCATAAAAACAAGAAGAGGAGCAAGAAACTTTATACTTATTTCAAAAATCATTTTACTTTGTTTTACAACAAGGGTGGCAAGAGACTTGCTCATCATAAAAGAACCAGGAGGAATTTTAATAAAGCTTTTGTAAAGAAAATAAATGAGGTAGTGATGAAAGTTGAAAGCAAAGAAAAATAAGAGAAATATTATATAAACGAGCTGAGATATAACAGGCAGGCTAAATCCTGACATAGGATCTATTGTCTGGGAAATTCCAAATCCCATTTGAATACCTACCATTTCTCCACCAAGCTGAATACCACCAAGAATAAATCTAAAAAATAAACTTATAACGAATATAAGAAAGAACTCTCCTGCAAGAACCACTATTAAATCATAAATTCCTTTTATTTCAGGAAGGGGAAAAGAAACAGCCGGAGTTAAAATAAGAGCAAGAACAAGAGAAATTAGAATTTTAAGCTTTCTCGGAAAAAAAGTCGGAGAAAAAAGTGGAAAAAGGAAAAATAGAAGCATTATTCTAAAAAACACAAAAAAGAAAATTAAAACCTTTTTTTCGAGAAAAAAAGTAAGTTCCATTGCTATCAAACCCCGGTTATTTTATTAAAAAAGGGATACTGGCAATGAGGTTTTCTGTAAAAATAGTAAGTTTTTTTAAAATCCAGGGCAGAGTAAGAACAAACACTATAATCATAGCAAGTATTTTCGGAACAAATGTGAGTGTCATTTCCTGAATTTGGGTTACAGCCTGAAAAACACTTATAACAAGCCCGACTATAAGTGCACTCAAAAGAAAAGGAGCAGATATAAAAACACACAATTTTACTGATTCTTTTGCAAGGGTTAAAATTGTTGCGTCTGTCATGGCAAGCCTCCTTATCTTTTAATAAAAACTTTTGACAAGAGATACTACAAGGAGATTCCATCCGTCAACAAGAACAAAAAGAAGAAGTTTTATGGGGAGAGAAATCATCATTGGGGGAAGCATAAGAACTCCCATTGAGATAAGAACACTTGAAACAACCACATCTATTATAAGAAAAGGTATGTAAAGAAGAAATCCTATTTGAAAGGCGGTTTTAAGCTCACTTATCATAAAGGCTGGAATAAGAGTCCATATAGAAACATCTTCAGGGGTGTTCGGTCTTTTTTCATGTCTAAGTTTTATAAAAAGAGCAAGGTCTTTTTCTCTGGTATTTCTAAACATAAACTTTTTAAAAGGTTCACAAACTCTTTTATAGAGTTCTTTTTCATCTATTTGATGATGGAAGTAAGGAAGCAGTGCCTGTTGATAAACTGTTTTAAAAGTGGGACTCATTATAAAAAAGGTAAGGAAAAGCGCTAAGGAAATAAGGACCTGATTCGGAGGAGTTTGCTGAGTTCCAAAAGCGTGTCTTAAAATAGAGAAAACTACAATCAATCTTGTAAAAGAAGTAAGCATTAAAAGAAGAGCTGGAGCAACAGAAAGCACAGTAAGCAGAAGCAAAATTTGAAGAGCTGTAGAAAACTGCTGGGGTCCTTTTGCAGTTTCTATACTCAATTTTAAGGCAGGAACTGCTAAAGTCTCAAGCATTATCATCTTTTATCTCCCCAAGGTAATCAAATCCCTTGTCAGAAAGCCCGATTAAAAATTTTTTCTTCTCAACTTCTATAAGCAAAATTTGTGCCTTATAATTAATGGG
>CAZWTB010000167.1:0-2471 GCA_964636875.1 uncultured Thermodesulfatator sp. | reverse complement strand
GTCTTAAATAAAGAAGTTTTTAGATTGCAGATAAAAAAAGAAGAAATTTTAAAAAGAAAAAACACGGTTGAAGAAGAAATCAGAAAAATAAAAGAGTATCTTAAAAACTTTTCTTTTTCCTATGGACTTATCAAGCAGGAGCTTGAATATGTTAGAGGACGAATTGAGGAAGTGCAAAAGGATTTAAAGGGAAAGGCAAAACGAAGAGGGGTGTTAAAAGAGGAATTAAAAAACTGGGAGAAGAGAAAAAAAGAGTGTGAGGAGAGCTGGAAAGCTCTGGAAGAACAAAGAAAAAAGATCGAAAAAGAACTTTTTAAAATAGAAAAGGAAAAACATAATCTTGAAGTAAGGCTTGCAGAGGTAAAAATTCACATGGAAAACATCCTGCAGAAAGAAGGGATAAAAGAAGCTTTAGAAAGCGTGAATAAAGAAGAAATCAGAAAACTCAATCTTAAAGAAGTGGAAAGAGAAATTTCTGAAGTAAAGGAGAAGTTAAAAGGTTTTACAGAAGTTAATCTTGCAAGTATAAAGGAATTTGAGGAAATTTCAGAAAGGTATAATTTCCTGTTAAAACAAAAGGAGGATCTTGAAAAAAGTATAAAAGAGCTGAGGGAAATTCTTCAGGAACTAAAGGAGATTTCAAGACAAAGACTCTTTGAAACTCTGGAAAAGGTAAACAGCAAGCTTGCTGAGGTTTTTCCACAGGTTTTTGGAGAGGGAGAGTGTTTTTTCAGGTTTCAGGGAGAGGATCCGCTTACCTCAGGACTTGACCTTGTGGTAAGGATTCCTGAAAAAAATGTAAGACATCTTTCCATGCTTTCCGGAGGAGAAAAAGCCCTGTGCGTTCTTGCAATTCTTATATCTTTTTATCTAACAAAACCAGGTCCTTTTTGCATACTTGACGAAGTTGATGCTCCTCTTGATGAAAAAAATTCTCTAAGATTCATCAGACTTCTGGAGCTTATTAAAAAGAACTCTCAGATCATTTTGATCACTCACAATCCACACATTATGAAAGAAGCAGACACCCTGATCGGGATTACCATGGAGGAAAAAGGTATTTCCAAGGTGGTAAAACTGAAGCTAAGTGAGATTTCATCTGGTATAGGTGTCGAGAAGAGAAGTTAAGGCGTGTTCAGAAATCAAGCCTGAAAGGGCTTCTCTTGTCTGCATGTCTATGTCTTTAAACTGAACACCGAATTCTATGGAAAACTTGTCTTCTTTAACCCACCTCACCTCACCCTTTACTTTGATTTTCGTCTCCCATTTTATTAAAAGATGAATTATGTCTCCTTTTTTTATAGGTATGTAGGTTTCGCTTTTTAAACGAGCACCTTCTGCACTTATGTCAAGAATTTCAACAGGAAAGTTAAAACCATCCTGGTGTGCAACCAGTCCATCAAGCCTGACCTGATAACGAGTATAATACCTCTTGTCTCTTGGGTCAAAAGTCATCTCAACTCAATTCTTTTATATATTTTTCTATTTTCTCAAGCCTTTCTTTAAGTTCCTGATAGGTTCTCTTTTCCTTCTCAACCACTTCTTTTGGAGCACGCTCAAGAAAATTCTTGTTCTGTAGTTTCTTCTCAACCTGAGAAAGTTTCTTTAAAATTTTTTCCTTTTCTTTGCTCAAACGCTTTATCTCCTTTTCAAAATCAACGAGTCCTGTAAGATTTACGAAAATTTCTCCTTTTGAAAGGACAGCAGACACCTCTCCTTTTTTCTTTTCGTAAGTCTCAAAAAGCTTAATTTCTCCGATTCTTGCCAGAAACTTTATAGGAGATTCCTGTTCTTTCACAAGTTTTAAAATCTCAGGACTTTCTCCTCTGAAACTTACTTCTATGTCTGTTTTAGAGGTAAGATTATACTCAGCTTTTATGTTTCTTACTGCAACAACAAATTCCTGAATAAACTCAGTAAGTTTTTCTGCTTTTTCATCAATAAATTTTTCCTCAATCTCTGGATACTTTGCAACTATGATGTGCTCTGTTTCTTTTTCTGGAAGATATTGCCAGATTTCCTCTGTAACAAAGGGGACAAAAGGATGCAGAAGTTTTAAAGAAGTTTTTAAAACATGGAGAAGAATCTCCTGAGTCTGTCTCCTGAGTTTTTCATCTTTAAGATATATTTTGGAAACTTCAAGATACCAGTCACAAAATCTATCCCAGAAAAAGTGATAGGCACTCATTGCAGACTGATCAAATTCATATTCATCAAGTTTTTCTCTCACTTTTTTAACGGTTTTTTGAAGTTCAGAAAGAATCCACCTTGAAAAAAGAGGAAGCACTTCAGGATTAATTTCAGAAAGATCCACTTCTTTTTTGTAATCTTCAAGATTCATTAAGACGAATCTGCTTGCATTCCATATTTTATTTATAAAATGCTTAAATCCTTCTATTCTTGCTTCTGAGAGTTTTATGTCTCTTCCCTGGGCAGCAAGTGCAACAAGTGTGAATCTGAGAGCATCTGTT
>CAZWTB010000166.1:0-24456 GCA_964636875.1 uncultured Thermodesulfatator sp. | reverse complement strand
CAATATGTAAGAGAACCCACCTTTTTTGAACTTTTTGGAGACAGAGGGTATTTTATTGGTAATGATGAATTAAAATCTGAAAAAGGTATAAATTTTGACACAGGATTTATAATAAATAAAAAATTAAAACATAAGCATTTTCAAAAAGTAAAACTGGAAGCCTGCTACTTTTTAAGCAGAGTAAAAGATCTTATTACTAAAACTTTTGATGCAAGGGGGGTGGGCAAGTTTGTAAATGTTTCAGATGCCCGTATAGAAGGAGCTGAGTTTGATGGAGAAATAAATTTTTTTAAGTATTTTAACTTTATTTCTCGTATAACTTTACAAGATCCCAAAAATTTGAGTTCTATTTCGGTATATAATGAGAAACAGCTTCCTGGAAGATATAAAAGAATTTATTTTTTTAGATTTGAAACCAGCATAAAGGATAAATTCAAATTTTATATAGAAAGGCTTATCCAAAAAGAAATGTATTACGACACAGTTAATCTTTTACCTGCTAAAGATAAAGATCAGGTTAATATGGGTATATCTATAAAATATAAAAAATTAAAATTTAGTTTAGATATAAAAAATGTTTTTGACAAACAGTTTGAAGACTTTAATGGTTATCCTTTACCAGGGAGGTCAATCTTTGCAACACTTCAATATATTTTCTAAAAAAAGAATATGGATTCTTTCCCTCATTTTGCTCTTCTCCCCCCTCCTCCCCCCCTCCCTTTTATTTGCCAGATTAAGAATAATTTCTCTCAGTCCTTTTATTACCGAAAGTCTTTATATTCTGGGGCTTCAAAATGAAATAGTTGGCACCACGATTTATGATAGAACTCCTGGAATGCAATCCCGTCCCAAAGTCGGCACCCTCCTCACCATAAACATAGAAAAAATAGTTTCTTTAAAACCTGATCTGGTTCTTGCTACAGACTTAACTCCTTCCCAGCAGTTAAACAAGCTGAAAAAATTTGGAATAAGGGTTGAAACCTTCAGTTTCTGGAAAAGTGCAAAAACTCTTTTTTCTGAATTCATAAGACTGGGAAAAGTGGTGGGAAGGGAAAAACTTGCCACTAAACTTGTAAAAGAAATCACCCGTGAAATAAAAGAAATTCACAATAAAGTAAAAAATCTACCCAAACCAAGAGTAGTGGTGGAAATAGGGGTAAATCCTTTATGGGTTGCTCCACAAAGATCTTTTATTAATGATTACATAGTTCTTGCAGGAGGAAAAAATGTGGGACCACGGATCTCGGGTAGAATAACCAGAGAAACTTTAATAAAACTTAATCCAGATGTAATAATAATCTCGGATATGGGATTTTCTGCTGAAGAAGAAGTTAAAAAATGGCAAAAATATCCATTTATCCCTGCAGTGAAAAATAAAAGAATTTATATTATCAGTTCCGACGATCTCTGTAGTCCAACTCCTCCAAGATTTTTACATACATTAAAATTACTTGCCAAACTTTTTCATCCTGATATAAAATTTAAAGAAAAACTGATGAAAAAGAAAATAAAACTTCCTTCAGAACTTAAAGCTTCTGCCATTATTTTGGAAAAGGAAGACATACCTTTCTACTGGGAAAAAAGTCTTATAATAAAATTTAATCATAAGAGAAGGGTTCTCTCAACCATGCAGGGATTTTTGTTTGCCAGAGTGGTAGTTAATCACTCAGCTTCCCCTTTAATGTGGAAATATGTTTGTTATAAATACAGAAAAGGGAATAAATGTGGTGGACTTATTTATATGGAAAAAGAAAAAAAAGAGATTGCCAAACTTTACGGAATAAGTCCTGAAGAAATTGCACTCATAGCTACCGCTGCTGATATGGATAATCTTGCAGTTGTTACAAAAAAATTTGCAAACAATCGGGTAAAACTTCTGGTAACTGCACTCGTGACTGCAGGTGCAAGAGGAAATGCTCTTAGAACAGGTTTGGATAAAGGATGGTATCTTGACGGTAAAAATTTAAAGGAACATGGCACTGTCAATATAATAATTTTAACCAATGTAAAACTTACAGATGGTGCTATGGCAAGGGCAGTAATAACTGCTACAGAAGCTAAAACAGCAGTTTTTCAGGATTTAAAAATTCCCAGCACTTATACTCCTGGTGTAATAGCTACAGGAACAGGGACTGATAATGTTATAATTGTTTCAGGGATAAAATCTCCTGAAATTACATATACTGGAGGACACAGTAAAATAGGAGAGCTGATAGGTAAAGCAGTATATCAGGCAGTTTCTCAGGCTTTATGTAAACAAAACGGTTTCTGTCTAAAAAAGACCATCATAAAAGATTCCAATTCTCATAAACATACCCTTTGAACCGGAAAAATATTTTATAAAAAAAGGAGGAAACAGTGTCTATGCAAAACAAAGATCTGGCTATTCTTGTTTCTGCTTTTGGAACTTCTCAGGAGACTGGAAAAAGTGCAGAAGTCTGTATTGATCAACTTTTGAAAAAAGAATTCCCTGAAATCCCTGTTTACTGGAGTTATACTTCAAGAACTATAAAAAATTTCCTGACACACAGAAAAAAAGTAGTTTTTTCTCCTGAAGAGGTTTTAACTCGTTTAATTTGTGAAAGATACAGGAAAATTTATGTGCTCTGTTTACATGTAATTCCAGGAAAAGAATATCATTCTTTTTATTATAACCTAAAACTTATTTCTCACTTAAAGAAAAGTATAAGCACGATCAAAATTACCGGACCTCTTATTCGTAATCTTTCAGATCTTCAAAAAATTGGTAATACAATTTTGAAACTTTTTAATCCTGCAGAAGAAGAAGCACTGGTTTTTATGGGACACGGCACAAAACATCCTGCTGGCTTTGTTTACACCGCTTTAAATGCATGGATAAATTACTTTCATCCCAGAATTTTTCTTTCTGCTCCAGATTGTTTCCCGGATCTATCTATTATTATAAAAAAACTAAAAAAACTTAAAGTAAAAAAAATCATACTTCATCCTTTTATGTTTGTGGCAGGAGAACATGCTCTTAATGATATGGCAGGAGACTCTCCTCATAGCTGGCAATCTATTTTAATAAAAGAGGGATTTGAGTGCCGTTCAATTATAAAAGGACTGGGTGATTATCCAGAATTTGCTCAAATTTACATCTCTCATCTTAAAGAGGTATTTTCTGATGAGGAATAACAAAATTTTAAAATTGTTAATCTTCGTTCTGATTCTATTCTGTTATTCCAATGCTCTGGCAAGAGAGGTGCTTATAAAAGATAAACTGGGAAGGATAATAAAACTTAAAATCCCTGTTAAAAGAGCAGTTATAATTTTGACTCCTGATCTTATACCTGCTTTAAATTTGTGGAACCAGGTGGTGGGGGTTAGTAACTGGGTGTGTAGAGAATACAGATTTTTTAATTTTATTAAACCCGGATGGATAGATAGAATTACTCCTATAGGTGGTGGAATGGGAAGAAATATAAATGTAGAAACCATTTTACATCTTAAACCCGATGTAATTATTACCGGAGCTTTTTATCCCGGGGTGGTAAATTTTATGGAAAGAAAAGGACTTAAAGTAATTGCTATAAATCCACAAACTATTGCAGATTACTACAAAGTGATAAAGATGTTCGGGTTAATTTTTGGAAAGGAAAAAAGGGCAGAATTTGTAGTTAAAGAAATGAAAAAAATTTTAAAACTCATATCTTTAAGATTAAAAAATGTAAAAAGGGAAAAGAAAGTTTTATGGGTTTATAGAGCATCTCCTCTGGGAATTGCCTGTAAGAAGACTATTACAGTAGATATATTGCATAAACTCAAACTTATAAACATAGGTCCTTTAATAAACCCGGGATGTAATAAGCCTTTAATTGAAGTTCCTCTTGAATCGGTGGTAAAATTTGATCCAGATGTAATTTTTCTCTGGGGATATTCTACTTTATATCCCAGAGATATTTACAGAAATCCGGGATGGCAGGCAATAAAAGCAGTAAAGAAAAAAAGAGTTTACAGGGTTCCCAGAAAACTGGGCACATGGACACCATCTCTTGCACTTTTGGCTCTGTGGATAGCCAAAAAAGTATATCCAGAAAGATTTAAAGACATAAATTTTCTTCTTTACGCAAATTCTTTTTGCAAAAAGGTTTATCACATTCCCTATACTATGATTAATTATTAAAAATCTTATGAAATTAAAAAATATCAAATTTTTAATGCTTCTTATTACCACTTCCTGTAATTTAAATTGCTCTTATTGTTATTTAGAGATTACAAAGACAAAAATTATGCCTTTTGAACTTGCAGAAGAGGTATTGAGTCTGGTCTCTTCTGTAAATAATTTTTTTCATGTTCAAATTACTGGAGGAGAACCATTATGTTATCCAGATTTTTTTGAAAAGTTTTTTAGACTTATTAGAAGAAAAGATGTCAGAGTTAGTGTAGGGATTCAAACAAATGGAACCCTGTTTGAACCTGCTATTTTAAAAATTTTCAGAAGATATAATCCTCAGATTACCATAAGTATTGATGGTCCTCCAGAAATTCAGGAAGATTTAAGAGGAAAAGCAACAGCTACTTTCAGGGGATTGCACAAATTGAAAGATTACGAACTTGGATTCAGAGTTAATTCGGTTGTAACAAATGTTAATATAAATTTTCTTCCCAAACTTCTTTTACTTCTTGGAAGTTTTCCAAATTTTCTGGGGATGGGTCTGAGCTTACTTGTAAAAAAGCAGAAAAAAGGACCTGAAAAATTAACTCTTCCTGATTTAGAAATATTTAAAGAGAAAGTTGCAGAGTTTTTAAAAAATTTTGAAATTCTTAATAGAATGAGAAATAAAGAGATCACTTTTAGAGAACTGGAAGTATTTAAGAGCCTTGTAAAATCTCGGAAAAAGGAATTTTTCTGTCCCTCGATAAAATATAAAGGAATGGCAGTTACACCAGAAGGGGAGATTTATCCGTGCACCCAGACAGTTTATGACTCGTATTTTTTTTCTGGAACCCTGGAAGATCCACATTTTAATGGACACTTAAATTTAAAAAAAATTAATAAATTTCACCAACTCTGTTTTTCCTGTAGATTTAACAGTTTTTGTGCGGGAGATTGTCCCAGTAGAACTTACTATAACAGAAATAAAAATTTAAAATTTTTATGTATTATGTATGATTTATTTTCAAAATATGTTAATATTCAAACAGGGAGGGACCTGAATGAAAATTTACTATTTTAGTCCTCATGCAACTGAAATAAAGTCGTTAAGTGCAGGGGTTGAGAAATTTTCCAGAGAGTATGAAATAAAGGTTATTGGAAGAACATTTACACAGCTTCAGGATACTGAATCTGCAGAAGCTTTTATTAAAGGGGCACTTTTATCAGATGCCATATTTGTGGTGCTTCACGGAGGAAAGCAATCCTGTCCTATATTTGATCAACTTATAAAAGCCCTGGAAGAAAAAAAGAAACAAAAACAGAAGGTTCCTTACCTTCACATATATCCCTGCGGTGGAGATCAGGATGCAATGGAAACAGCCAGAAAATACGATCCAGACTTTGGTAAAGAGCCCTGGTATATGCTTAATAAATACCTTTCCTATGGTGGCTCAGAAAATTTTTACAACATGTTTAAATATTTACTAAACTTAATTTTTAAAAAAGATTTGTCTTTTGAAAAACCTATAAAACCTCCTGAAGAAGGTATTTATCATCCTGCAAGTAATAAGGTATTTACTCTGGAAGAATATCTTTCCTGGAAAAATATAAATTTTTCAGCACCAGTTGTAGGAATATGGTTTTATCAAAGCTACTGGTTAAATGGAGATCTTGCCTATATAGACGCACTTATAAAAGAAATTGAAAATAGAGGAGCAGAGGTTCTTGCGGTATTTCACATGAGGTATAAAGATAGGGAAAGAGGTAATAAAGGAGCTGATTATATTGTTGAAGCTTTTTTTAAAAGAAAGGGCAAGACAATAATAGATTGTCTTTTGAGTCCCATGTTTTTTTCTTTAACTTTATTTGCTCCAGAATACAAGAATCTTTTAAAGGAACTCGATGTTCCTGTTCTGCAGGCTATTCCAATGTGGATTACTCGAGACAATTGGGAAAAGAGTGAACAGGGACTTTCACCCATGGATGTAGCTTTCTCAGTTGCTCAGCCAGAATTTGACGGAAACCTTATAACTGTTCCTGTTGCCTCGCGAGAAGAAGCAGGTATAGATCCAATTACAGGAGCACTTGTTTTTAAACAATTACCTATTCCTGAAAGAGTAAAAAAACTTGTTTCCCTTGCTTTAAACTGGGCAAAATTAAGAAAAAAATCAAATAAAGAAAAAAGGATTGCAATAATTTTTCACCACTATCCACCGAGAAATGATAGAATAGGGTGTTCAGCAGGACTTGACAGTTTTGAAAGTGTTAAAGAGCTGGTTAAAAGATTAAGTGAAGAAGGATATACAGTTGAAAGGGTTTATAATACCGGAAAAGAAATAGTGGAAGCACTGCTCTCAGGTTTTATATATGATCAAAAATGGCTTATTCCTGAAAAAGCTTTAAAAGCAGAACACTGGATTTCCTCTAATGCTGTAAAAGAGTTCTTAAAAGAACTTCCTGTAGAAGTGATAAAAAAGTTAAGAGAAGACTGGGGTGAACCTCCAGGGGATTTTTTAGTGTGGGGAGAAAAACTTCCGATCCCGGGTATAAAAAATGGTAACCTTTTTATATCAATTCAACCTCCAAGAGGGAATCTTGAAAACATAGATAAATTTTATCATGATATGAAATTGTCTCCTCCTTATTATTACCTTGCTTTTTATAGATGGATAAGAGATGTATTTAAAGCAGATGCAGTAATTCATGTTGGAAAACATGGAACCTTGGAGTGGCTACCGGGGAAGTCTATTGGACTTTCTGCAGAGTGTTATCCAGATATAGCTATATCTGATTTACCCAATATTTATCCTTATATAATAAATGATCCTGGTGAAGGCACTCAGGCAAAAAGAAGATCATACTGTTGTATTATAGATCATTTAACACCTGTTTTTACCAGTGCTGAACTTTATGAAGAACTCGCAGAACTTGAAAATTTTTTAAAAGAATACGCCGAACTAAAAACTGAAGATCCCAGAAAGCTTGATACACTGAAAGATTTAATCTGGAAGACAGTGGTTAAAGCAAAGCTTGACAGGGATTTGAAAATAAATAAAGAAGATGCATTTAAAAATTTTGAAAATTTTCTGGAAAGATTGCACACCTATCTTGAAGAATTGAGAGATACTGCTATTAACAGAGGGCTTCATATACTTGGTAATCCACCTTCTGGGGACGATCTTATTGAATTTCTGGCTCAGTTAACAAGATATCCGGTAAAAGAAATTCCTTCTTTAAGGGAATGTATCCTCGAAACATGGGGATACGATTATAAAGAACTTCTTGAAAGAAAAAAAGACCCTTTTCTTTTTTACAGAGCGCATCTTAAGGCAAAAGAGGTTATAAAAGATCTTGCAGAAGAAGATTTTTCCTTGGATGGTCTGGAAAGGGTGATTTTAAAGCATTTTTCTCAAAAGAATGACAGGCTTTTAAAGGTTCTTGAATTTATTTGTAAAGAACTTGTGCCCCGGCTTGAAGACACCAGAAAAGAACTTGACTCAGTAATAAATGCCCTGGCTGGTAAATTTGTTTTACCTGGTCCTTCAGGAGCACCTACCAGAGGACAGGCAGATATTCTTCCTACAGGAAGAAACTTTTATTCTGTGGATCCTTTACAGATTCCTTCTCCCTCAGCATGGGAAGTCGGGAAAAAACTTGCTCAGGAACTTCTGGAAAAGATATTAAAAGAAAAAGGAGAATATCCTTCGACAGTAGGTATAATTTTATGGGGAACAGGAACCATGCGAACCCGTGGAGATGATATTGCAGAAATTCTTTATCTTATAGGAGTTAAGCCTGTATGGGAAAGAACAAGTGGAAGAGTAAAAGGTTTAGAAGTAATTCCTGTAGAAAAACTTAAAAGACCCAGAATAGATGTAACAGTGAGGATTTCGGGCTTTTTTAGAGATGCCTTTCCGAATTTAATAGAACTTCTTGATAAAGCTATTCAAATGGTGGCTGAACTTGATGAACCAGAAGAAATAAACAGAATAAAAAAGAATGTTTTAAAAGATATGGCTTATTATATAAAGTCCGGTATGGATAAAAAAGAAGCATTTAGAGAGGCAACTTTTAGAATTTTTGGGTGTCCTCCTGGAACTTATGGAGCAGGGGTTTCAGAACTCATTGAATCAAAAAGATGGAAAACTCAGGAAGATCTGGGTAACATTTATATAAAATGGAGTTCTCATGCTTATGGTCAGGGAACTTTTGGAGAAGTTAAAACAGAAAATTTCAAGGCTCAACTTTCAAGAATGGATGTTACAGTTAAAAACGAAGATTCCAGAGAATACGATATAATGTCGTGCACAGATTATTACAATTACTATGGTGGACTTATTTCTGCAGTAAAGACAGTGAAGGGAGAGTATCCTCTTGCTTTTGTTGGAGATAGTTCTGATCCTGCTCATGTAAAAGTCAGAACCCTTGAAGAAGAAACCAGACACATTATGCGCTCACGGATTTTAAATCCTCGCTGGCTTGAAGGGATGAAAAAACATGGCTACAAAGGTGCAGGGGATCTTTCCTATGTAATGGACATAGTTTTTGGCTGGTCTGCAACTGCAGAGGTAGTGGAAGACTGGATGTTTGAAAAACTTGCAGAAAAGTATGTAATGGATAAAGAAATGAAAAACTGGCTTAAAAAAGTTAATCCTTATGCTTTACAAAATATGATTGAAAAATTACTGGAGGCAATTTCAAGAGGTATGTGGAAACCAGAAGAGGATGTAAAAAAAGAACTTCAAAGAATTTATCTGGAAATTGAAAGTGAAATAGAAAGTTTTACTGCAGGAGAGGAAAATGAAAAATTTTAAGATATGCTTACTTTTTATTTCTCCTTTTTTAATAGGATTTATTGCTCTTTTTTTTGGAAGTTATCACATAAGTCCATTAAAGGTGATTAAAATTTTATTAAGTTTTTTAACAGGTGGGGTAAATATTTCTAATTCACCGGAGAGGATTATAATTTTTGACATAAGACTTCCCAGAATTTTACTTGCAGGACTTGTGGGAGCTACTCTTTCTGGTTCTGGTGTGGTTCTTCAGGGAATTTTCAGGAATCCTCTTGTGGATCCTTTTATTCTGGGAATTTCAGCAGGAGCGGCTTTTGGATGCGCTCTTACAGTAGGTTTTCTTCCAGGATGGTCAATTCAACTGAATGCTTTTATTTTTGCTCTTGTTGCAGTGGGGCTTGCTTATTTTATAGCAAAAACCCAGGGAGAAGTCTCCAGACTTCCTCTTATTCTTTCTGGAGTAATAGTCTCTGCTTTTTTTCAGGCACTGGTTTCAATTATAAAGTTTCTGGTTGATCCTCATCGACTTCAGGCTATAGTTTTCTGGTTAATGGGCAGTTTCAGTCTTGCAGACTGGAAAACCCTGAAAATAGCCCTTCCTGGATTTCTAATAGGACTGTTACCTGTTTACTTCATGAGATGGAGACTTAATGTTTTAAGTCTTTCAGAAGAAGAAGCCAGAGCTCTTGGAGTAAATGTAAAAAGAGAAAGATTAATTTTTATTATTTTTTCAACCCTTGCAGTAGCAGGTGCAACTTCTGTTTGTGGAATAATAGGATGGGTAGGGTTGATGATACCTCATCTTGTAAGAATGACAGTGGGACCGGATCACAAGATTCTTTTTCCTCTAAGTCTTACTGCAGGGGCAGGATTTATGATTCTTGCAGATGTAATTGCCAGAAGTTTAACAAGTTTTGATATTCCCATAGGAATAATAACAGCACTTACAGGTGCTCCTTTTTTTCTCTATCTTATGAAAAGAGGTGGTAAAGAAGCCTGGGGAAAATAAAGTGCTTGAAGTAAAAAATTTAAGTTTTAAACATAAAAAGCAAAAAGATTATGTGCTAAAAGACATAAGTTTTTGTGCTGAAAAGGGTAAGGTAACAGTAATCCTTGGTCCAAATGGTTCTGGAAAAAGCACTCTCTTTAAGTGCATAGCCGGGATATGGGAAATTGATGGTGGAAAAATTTTAGTTGATGGTAAAGATATAAGCGGTTTTTCTCATACAAAAAGAGCCAGAATTTTTGCAATTGTTCCTCAGGAACACGAGATAGCATTTCCTTATTCTGTTTTTGACATGGTTCTTATAGGAAGAGCCAGTTATATTGGGCTTTTTTCAACGCCTTCCAGAAGGGATTATCAAAAAGCAGAAGAGTCCCTAAAAGCTCTGGAGATTTATCATTTAAAGGATAAGTCCTGCACCCGGATAAGCGGAGGAGAAAGACAGCTTGTGCTTATTGCAAGAGCTCTTGCTCAGGAAGCAAATTATATGCTTCTCGACGAACCAACTTCCAATCTTGACTTTAAAAATCAAATTCGTGTTTTAACAATGATAAAAAGACTCAGCAGAGAAAGAAATATGACGGTTCTTTTAAGTCTTCACGATCCGAATCTTGCAGGAGTTTTTGCAGATCAGATAGTGATGATAAAAAAGGGGAGTGTATTAAAGACCGGGAAACCTTCAGAAGTTTTGAATGAAGAGGTTATAAAAAAACTTTATGATATAAGCGTAAGGGTCTGGCAGATTAATTCTTTTCGAATAATTTACCCTGTTGTTGAGGGAACAGGAGAAAAAATATGATCAGATCCGCTTTAATAGCCGGGACTCACAGCGGTTGTGGGAAAACCACAGTCACTCTTGCAATTATGTCGTATTTAAGAGAAAAGGGGTTCAGGGTTCAACCATTTAAAGCTGGTCCGGATTACATAGATCCAAGCTGGCATAAAGTAGTTACCGGGTTGCCTTCAGTAAATCTTGATCTTTTCAGTATGGGAGAAGATGTAAAATTCTGGTTCTGGAAGTATGCTCATAAAGCAGATTTTTCCCCTGTTGAAGGAGTGATGGGACTTTTTGATGGAGAATTTTCAAGTTTTGAACTGGCAAAATTATTAAAACTGCCTGTTATTCTGGTAGTAGATGTATATGGAATGGCTGAAACTGTGGAAGTTCTGGTTGAGGGATTTAAAAATCGTCTTCAGAAATACTCAATAGATCTCTATCTTATACTTAACAGAGTCTCTTCTGAAAGACATCTTATTCGTCTGGAAAAAAAGTTGAAAAAGTTTAAAGTTCTGGGAGCAATTTTTAAAAAAAGAGAAGCAGAGATTTCTTCAAGACATCTGGGACTTTTTTTACCCGAACATGTATCCTTAAAAAACGAAGTCATAGAAGTATTAAAAGAAGAAGTTAAAAGAAATATAGATATTGACACTCTTTTATCCCTTGGGACGGATTTGAAAATATCTAACTTTTCTGAGGCAAAGGCTTTTAATTTAAATTTCCCTTTTAAAAAACTGGGAATTGCTTTTGACGAAGCTTTTTGTTTTTATTATACACACTTTCTCGATATACTTAAAAGCAAATGTGAACTGAAATTTTTCAGTCCTCTTAGAGATAAAGGATTTCCTGAAGATGTGGAAGCTCTTTATATTGGAGGAGGTTATCCTGAACTTTTTGCAGAAAAACTTTCAGAAAATAGAACATTTATAAAGGCACTTAAAGAGTTTGTAGATGAAGGAGGTGTTCTTTATGCAGAATGTGGAGGTTTTATTTATCTTTGCAGATTTTTAAATTACAGAGGCAAACGATATCCTTTAATTGGAATTTTTCCTTTTGAAGTTGAAATGAAGGGGCTATATCTTGATTATTGCAGGGTAAGACTTCTTGAGAATGCAGTTTTTTTAAAAAGAGGAGATAGTTTTAAAGGACACGAGTTTCACTATACTCGTATCAGGGAGTGTGGAGAAGTGAAGAAAGTTTACGAAGTAAAGGGGTTAAATAAAGGTAGTCGTCTGGAAGGATATACGTTTAAAAATGCCCTTGCAACTTATATTCATTTTCTCTATCCTTGTAATAATCTATTTTTGAAAAAGAAAGATTTATAAAAAGAAAAATAGAAATTTTGAATAGAAAATAAAATATTTTTAAAATTTTTAAATAAATGTGAAAAAAAGAGTGTATATTTTTCTTTTTTACTTGACTTTTTTAAAAAAAGGATTAAGTTGAAAAAGAGAACATGTTTAAAAAATAGAAGGAGGTGATAGGATGTCTCACAAAAAAAGTAAAAAGAAACAGGTAAGGAGAAAAGGTTTTACACTCGTTGAATTAATGATTGTTATTGCAATTATAGCTATTCTTGCAAGTATTGCAATTCCACAGTATTTAAAATATCAAAAGAAAGCTAAAACTTCAAGTTATGCCTTACCAATAGCAAAAGCATGTATTGATGAAGCAGTAAGCGCCTGTATGGAAAATCCCAACAGTTTTAATACTGCAAATTTAGCAAGCTGTAATGCAACTCAAAATACAGCTGCAGGAGATGTAAGTTTAGATACTACGAATTTAAGTTGTGGTTCAGATGGAAGTTTAAGCGGGAATGTTACTGCACAGATTAGTGGTAATCCTTTTAAAGCAATTTGTAAAGTTGAAAATAGTTCTGTAGTTTGTGCAATTACTCCGTAAAAAGTAATTTATGCGCAGGTCCTTAATCGGGATCTGCGCAAAAAATAAAAAATTTTTTATATAAAACTTCTGAAATTTCCAAAGGCATCAAAAAGTTTGCTTACCTCATAAAGAAGTCTGAGCCTGTTTTCCCTGAGTTCTCTTTCTTTAACCATTACAAAAACATATTCAAAAAATTGATCAATATTTTCCTTTATCTGAAGAAGTCCCTTTAAATAATCTTCGTATCTTTTATCCTCTAAAAGCTTTTTCAATTCCTGCTGAAGGAGCTTTGTTTTTTCCCAGAGTTTCTTTTCTGCTTCTTCTTTAAGAAACTCCTCTTTTAAAGGAGGCAGGTTTTCTTCTGCATCTTTTATCATCTGAGCAACTCTTTTGAAACCTGTTACAAGCTCCTGAAATTCCTCACTGGTTTTTATTTTTTGCAGAGCTCTGAGTCTGAGATAAAGATCGTATGGATCAAGCAGAAGATCCCTGACCACAGAAATAAAATTTTTTTCAAAACCAGAAGAGAGAAATTCTCCTTCAACTCTCTTTCTCAAAAATTCTATAACTTCATTCAGAACTTCTTCTTTTTTTTCTTTTAAAAAACCCTGATCAAAAACAAGATCAAGCCCAAAATTTACTGCTTCTTCAAGGTTTAAAAAGAGTCTCTTTCCTATCAGAATTTTTATAATTCCATAAGCACTTCTTCTCAAGCCATAGGGATCTTTTTCTCCTGAGGGTTTCTCTCCTGCTCCAAAAAGTGCACAGAGATGATCCAGTTTGTCTGCAAGAGCCAGAACAATACCTTCTGAAGTTTCAGGAAGTTTTTCCTCACCAGGAACAGGAAGATACTGCTCATAGATAGCTTCAGCAATCTCTTCTCTACCAAAATGTTTGGCATAAATACTTCCCATAATACCCTGCAGGGATGGAAATTCTTTTACAACTTCAGAAGCAAGATCTTCTTTTGAATAAATACAGGCTGTTTCCAGTTTTTTTTGATCAAGATCTGGAAAAAGCTTTATCCTTAAAAATTCTGCAAGTTTTATAAGTCTGAGAGTTTTGTCCCACAGTGTTCCACATTTTACATGGTAAACTATTCCTTTAAGTTTTTTCAGTCTGGATTCTGGACTTTCTCCAAGATCCTTTTCATAATAAAATTTTGCATCCTCAAGTCTTGCCCTGGTAACCCTTTCGTGTCCTTCTTTAACCACTTCAGGATTTTTTGCCCGATTATTATTTACCGCAATAAAGTGATTTACCAGATTTCCCTTCTGATCCCGGATACAAAAATACCTTTGATGTTCTTTCAAAGCAGTAATTATTAAAGCTTCAGGAAGTTTAAGGAATTCTTCAGAAAAACTTCCAAGAACCGGAAAGGGATATTCTACAAGATTTGCATTTTCTCTTAAAAGCTCTTCATCCATTTCCACCCTGCCAGCTTTTTCCCCGGTTCTTAAAACTTCTTGCTCGGTCTTTTTTAATCTTTTTTCTGGAACAGGAATTACAAAATTTTCTTCAAGAATTCTTTCGTATTCTTCCCAGTCTGCTTTCTGGAATTCAAGAGGTTTTTTACTTAAAAACCTGTGTCCATAAGAAATTCTATCACTTTTAACCCCTGCAATTTCAATAGGCATTATTTCTTCTCCCAGAATACACATTATCCATCTAATAGGTCTTGCAAAACGAAAATCATGATCCCCCCATCTCATACTTTTCGGGAAATGTAACTCCTTTATAAGATCTTTAAGAAGATGGGGAAGTATTTCTTCTGCTTTTTTTCCTTTAACCACCCTTTTGTAACAGAAGTAAGTTCCTCGGGGAGTTTCTTTTAGTTTGAGTTCTTCTGGTGAAACTCCGAGTTTTCTGGCAAATCCTATAACTGCTTTGGTAAAATTTCCTTTTTCGTCAAAACCTATTTTTTCTGGAGGTCCGAGGACTTCTTCTTCTCTATCCGGCTGTTTTTCTGCAAGTTCTTTAACAAATAGGGTTAACCTTCTTAAGGTTCCAGCTGTTTTTATTTCTTTAAAAGATAACAGAGCATCTTTGAGTTTTTTTTCTGCAAGATTTTTTAAAAGCACTACAGCAGGATCTATAAACCTTGCAGGAAGTTCTTCTGTTCCAATTTCTAAAATAAGATTTTTACTCATTTTTTTTCTCCCTCTGTTTCAAGCCACATTTCTGCTGTTTTTTTAGCAAGATTTCTAACTCTTGCTATATAATTAGCTCTTTCTATAGGAGAAATGGCTCCCCTTGCATCAAGAAGATTAAAAACATGGGAACATTTTATAACATAATCATATCCAGGTAAAACAAGTTTTTCTTCGAGAAGTCTTAAAGCCTCTTTTTCAAATTTAGAAAAAAGATCCCTTAAAAGTTCTACATCTGCTTTTTCAAAGTTATATATAGAATATTCCACTTCTCCTCTAAAATGAATGTCGCGATATGTAAATTTTTCGTTCCATTTAATTTCAAAAATGTTGTTAACTTTTTGAAGATACATGGTAATTCTTTCAAGACCATAGGTAATTTCTACTGTAACAGGTTTACAGTCGAATCCACCAATTTGCTGAAAGTAGGTAAACTGGGTTATTTCCATGCCGTCGAGCCAGACTTCCCATCCAAGTCCCCATGCACCAAGAGTTGGAGATTCCCAGTCGTCTTCAACAAATCTTATATCGTGTTCCTCTGGATTAATCCCCAGAGCTTTAAGACTTTCGAGATAAATTTCCTGAATGTCGTCTGGAGAAGGTTTTATAATAACCTGATACTGATAATAATGTTGTAGTCTGTTTGGATTTTCTCCGTATCTCCCATCAGTGGGGCGTCTGCATGGTTCTACATAAGCAGCAGAAAAAGGTTTTTTCCCCAGCGCCCTTAAAAATGTAGCAGGATGAAAAGTTCCTGCTCCAACCTCCATGTCATACGGCTGAAGAATTACGCATCCATATTTAGCCCAGAATTTGTTTAAAGTCTCTATCACCTCCTGAAAATACATACCTTATTCCTCCAGAAAAATTAGAAGGTTTAATTTAAACCAGATAAACTCCAGAGGTTTCTGCTTTTTTTAGGGCTTCTATTTTACCTATTATAAAAGCTTTTTTTTCCATTGCTTTAAGAAGTGCCATTGTATCTTCAACCCTGTCTTTTCCTACAATTATTACAAAACCTATTCCACAGTTAAACACCCTATACATTTCTTCTTCTGAAATACCACCAAGTTTCTGCAATATTTTAAAAATCGGAGGAACCTCCCATGTATTTTTCTGAATAACTGCTTTGCAATTTTTGGGCAATATCCTTGCTATATTGTCGTAAAATCCCCCTCCTGTAATATGAGCACAGGCTTTTATTTTTATTCCTTTGTGTAAAAGGGTCATGATTGAGGGAACATAAATTTTAGTGGGTTTTAATAGTTCTTCTCCAAGAGGTATTCCAAGTTCTTCAAAAATGTGATCAAGAGATAGCTTCTGTTCTTCAAAAAAGACTTTTCTAACAAGAGAAAAACCATTGCTGTGAAGCCCATTTGAAGTAATTCCTATGATAGCATCTCCTATAGCAATTTCAGAGCCATCGATAATTTTTTCTCTTTCTATAATTCCAACCACAAAACCTGCACAATCGTATTCTCCTGGCTGATAAACTCCAGGCATTTCTGCTGTTTCTCCTCCTAAAAGAGCACACTGAGAAGTTTTACACCCTTCCACAATTCCTTCTATTAGCTCCTCAAAAATCTTTTCCTCAAATTTTCCAAAAGCAAGATAATCCAGAAAAAAGAGAGGTTTTGCTCCGCAGGTTACTATATCATTTACACACATTGCAACAAGATCTATTCCTATACCTTTATGCTTCTGTGCCATGATAGCTACTTTAATTTTGGTTCCCACTCCATCTGTTGAAGAAACAAGCACAGGATTTTTGTAAGAAGAAACATCCAGAGAAAAAAGCCCTGCAAATCCCCCTATGTCACATATAACGCCTTTTTGAGGAAGTTTTTTACTGTGTTTTTTAACAATCTCCACCAGAGAAATTGCTTTTTCAAGATCAACTCCTGCAGATTTGTATTTCTCTGCTGAGCCCATATTCACTCTCCATAAAAAATTTTTTCAAATCCCAAATTTTATTCTATATTTTGGTAAAAACAAGTTTTTGAGTTAAAATTATAGAAAAATTTTTTTAACAAGGAGCCAGAAATTATGAACAGGTTTCCTCAAAAGATTTCAGAGGAAGAAAGAGAAAACATACTGCGCTATTTTGAAGTGAGATTTGGAATTTCTTCCAAGATTTTCGATCCCTATGACATGCTTAAGGGAAGTTCAAATTACTGGCTGTTTCCCAAAAACTTTCCTTTAGCCACACTTGCTAAATTACAGGTTCAAACAGTTGGACTTTTATTTTTAAGAAAAGTTTCTCATTATTTAAAACCAACCTCTGCTTTCCTTCAAAGATTTGGAGAATTTGCAAAAAGAAACATAGTGGAATTATCCTGTGAAGAAATAAAAAAAATAAAAAAAGAAGGCAGGGTAGAAAAGGATTTACCAATAGAACCCGGATATGTTATTTTAAAAGATAATCACTGGATACTGGGATGCGGACTTTATCTTCCAGGAAAAATTATTTCCTATCTGGAAGCAAAGGTAATAAGAACACTCTGAAAATTATTTCTTACACTTTACACTCCACTTCAGAAGTTTCGGTTTTTTTACCTTTCCTATTACTTCTCCATATTTAAGTTTTTGCCCCAATCCCACTTCTATTACATCTATGTTTTTTACAACAGCACTGCAGTTTTTCCCTTTAATTTCCACCAGAAATCCGTCCTGATACTTTATTCCTGTAACTTTTCCAGAAATCGGAGAAAGAATTCTCGTTTCTTCTTTTATATTTTCAGTGTAATTTCCCGGAAAACAGGCTCTTCCTTTAACTGGATTAATTATAATGCCATATTTAAACAAATTTGCTAATTTTTTTGCTTCTTCCTTTTTTACTTTTTCGAGTTCTTCTTTTAGTTTTTCTATTTTAGTTTCTTTTATTTTTTTTAACCATTTCAATGTGCGTTCTTTCTGCAGAAGGGTGTAAAGTAAAACCTCCTGAGTGCTTCTGAGTTGCTCTTCTTTTTCCAGAAGTTTTGAAAAATCAGGATTTAAAATAGTAAATAAATTTTGCTGTTCTTCCTTTTTTCTAATTAAAAGTGTAATGTAAAGTTTCCAGATTGCTTCTTCCTCTTTTTTTAAAATTCTTATTTTTTTTTCCAGTTTTTTAATGTTTTTCAGTTCTTCTTTTATTTTTTTCTTGAGATTTTTTGAAATTCGGGTTTCGTTGGTGGTCAGATTTAAACTTCTGGAAATACCTGAAAGAGGTAAAAAAGCAAAAATAAAGTAAAAAAGAATTAAAAGAGTTACAGTATTTCTTTTTTCAAACATTTTTAATATTTTTCAAATGTGTAATTAATAATTAAAAAGGGGAATAAAAGGGTGGTAAAAATAAGGTATGTAAAAAAGGAATAAAGGTGAACAGGGATGGAAAAGTTCGGAAATTTTTTAAAATAAGGTAGAAGTAAAGTTAAATTGGAAGAAAAATACAGGAAAGAAAGAGTGGAAATGATAGCTGCAGCAGAAAGAGTTATGAAAAAAAAGAAAATGCGCAGTAATTTTAATTTTAAAGGTGATCCTCCGAGAAGCAAAAAGATTCTGTTTTGCTCTTTTAGATTTTCGTTTAAAGAGTTGTTAATTAAGTATATAAAAAGAAAATAAAAAACAAACCAGCTTATCATAAGAATAAAAAAAGCTTTATTTAAAAAAGAGGAAAAGTTTAAAATTTGAGGAAGTTTTTTTTCGCAGAGTTTAAGATTTTTATGGATTCCTGCAAGCAGGCTTAATTGTTCCTGAAGAAGTTTAAAAGATTCAGGAGAACTGACTTCTATCTTGATTACATAGGGAAAAACCCTTGAAATTCGTTTTTTTGAGAAATTTTTAATAAGTTTAAGTGGAATTTCTTTTTTTAAATTTTCGAAAACTTTTTCAGGTTTAAGAAGTGTAACTTTTTTTACATAACTGAGCTGTTTGAGTTGTTTATAAATGGTGTAGGGAGAATCCTCTGGATTTCCCGAAGGAAAAGCTACGAGTGTTACAGTAAGATTTTTCTGGTAAAGATTTATAAGGTTTTTAAAATTGTAATAAAAAAAAAGAAAGTTTAAAGAAAAATAATTCCAGAAAAGAAAAAATACAAAAAGCAGGATATAATGGATATAGGTTTTTTTAAATTCTATTTTTCCTATGTAACTAATCATTTTTAACTATTTCACCTCTGCTAAGTTTTACTATTTTTCCTATTTTCTTATTAAGAATGGTGGGATCATGGGTTGCAAGGATAATGGTTGTGCCTTTGTTATTTAAATTTTGAAATATTTTCAGTATTTCAAGAATGCTTTGAGGATCGAGATTTCCTGTGGGTTCGTCTGCTATTAAAATTTCCGGTTCTTTTATCAGGGCTCTTATAACCCCTACTTTTTGCTGTTCTCCTCCTGAGAGTTCTTTTACCTTTTTTTGGGCTTTGTGAGAAAGATCAAACCTTTCCAGATATTCATAAATTAAATACTTGGGATCCTCGACTTTTCTTTGTGAAATAACAAGTCCTATTTTAATGTTTTCGTAAACTGTAAGTTCAGGAAAAAGCTTATGATCCTGAAACACTATTCCCATTTTTTGACGAAGCTTTATTATCTGATCATATTTAAGTTCAGAATAGGGAACTTCTTCCCAGTAGATCTCTCCTGAAGTTGGTTCTTCTTCTCTGTAAAGTAATTTTAAAAGGGTGGTTTTTCCTGCACCCGTGGGACCGGTGAGAATTATAAAGTCTCCTTTTTTTACTGTAAAGTTAATGTTTATCAGAGCTTTAAAAAAAGGAGGATAAATTTTTGTAACCTCTTCAAACTTAAAAAGCATGTTTTAATTATACAGTATTTGAGAAAAAAATGCAAATTTTAAACAGGAGTTTTTTCTTGACAAAAAGATTTTTGTCCTTAAACTAAAAATAAACTTTTCGGAGAAGAAAATGAAAAAATTTGTTTTTATTATTTTTTTTATTGTTTTTTTATTCAATTCATCTAAGGGAATTGGAAAAGTTACCTGTAATGTAAAAAAAACCGGTTATCTTATTGCAGAACTCGTTCTTAATAAAGACTTTTCCGATTTAAAGAAGTTGTTAAATAAACACCATGTTCCTAATGCTTATAAATTTGTGATGGATCTGGAAAGTATGTTGAAATTTGCTATAGGTAAAAAGGGAGTAAAATTACTGCTTTATGAAAGACTCATAAAAAATAAATTCGAAAAGGCAATTTTTATAGTAAGTTTTAAAAATTTGGTTTTATTTTTGAAAGTAGAAGCGATAGAAGGGAAATTAAGAAATGTTATGTTTAATACCTCGGGCAGGAAAATACTGGGTTATAATGTAGAAGTTATAAAGCCTTTGGAAGTAAAAGAAGATAAGTTTTCTAATTATATTGAATCGATAGCGCATCAATCAACAAATCTTTATCAGTTTTATCAAAATCTTTATAGTGAGATAAGTATAAATGTAGAACCTGATTTTTCTTATTTTACAAAAAAATTTAAGATAACTTTCATAAAACAGTGTAAAATTGCTTATAAAATAGGTCCTGTAGAAGAAAGATATTTTTATATAATAGCTCATTCCAAAGATGCTACTGTTTATCTTTTATGTAAAATAGACTTTTTTAAAAATCAGAAGAATTTTTATATAAATAGTTTTGATTGTGAGGAAAAATCTGCAGAGTTTTAAGAAAGTATGAAAAAGGACGAAAATTTAATATTTGTATCAGTGCCTTTTTCTCTTCTGAAAGAAAAATATCTCGAAGTGATAATAAGGGAGAGGATAAATGTAGAGGTTGTGCTGGGTGCAGATGCACTTGATCTATATTCTTATAGAAACTTTAGAGAAATAGCCCGAATCTTAAAAGAGGAAGGACTTAAAACTACTGTGCATCTTCCTTTTATGGATCTTTCTCCCGGTGCTCTTGATCCATGGATTAGAGAAACAAGTTTAAAAAGAATTCGTATTGCAATAGAGACAGCAGTTTTATTTACCCCCCTCAATCTGGTTCTTCACACCGGATACCATCCTGATTATCATCGAGAAAAGAAATTAGAATGGAGAAAAATATTTATAGAAGAATTGAAAAAGTTAAAAGAACTTACTGATTCTTTGGAGCTTGTTCTTTCTCTGGAAAACACTTTTGAGCCTGATCCTGAATTTTTTAAAGGTATTTTAAAAGAAATAGAAGGAATTTTCTGGTGTTTTGATCCTGCTCATGCTCGAGTATTTTCAGAACACGAGGAAATATCATGGTTAAAAGCACTTTATCCCTGGATTAAAGAAATGCATTGCCACGATAATAAAGGGATTTTTGACGATCATATAGGTATAGGAAAGGGTGTTATTAAATTTGAACAAATTTTTAACTTTTTAAAAGAAAAAAATTTAATTCCTATACTGACCTCAGAAGCTCATAATGAAGAAGATACATACTGGAATTTGAAGTATTTAAAAACGATTTTTAAGTAATTTTGAAAATAATTATGAAAAGTTTTTTAACTTTCTTTTTTACTGGTGTTTTTGTAATATGTGTTTTATTTATAAATAAAGGATCTTGTTATAAAGGAAATTTTTCAGATAAAGTTCAGGAAGAAATAACAGGAATAGAAAAAGGAGAAAGGCTTGAAAATTTTGATGTTTTACCAGCTGAGGTTATAAAAAATTTACCTCCGGACATAAATGCACAGGTATCTTATTTTATTTATTATTATACAAAAAAAGACATTCGCACTTTAAAGAAGTGGTTTAAAAACGCAGAACCTTTTTTACCCTATTTTAAAGTTATATTTGAAAGCCTTGGGATACCGGACGATCTGGTATATCTTTCACTTATAGAAAGTGGATGCAGTCCGTTTGCAATTTCAAGAGCAGGAGCAGTGGGAATATGGCAATTTATGAAAGGAACTGCTAAAAAATATGGTTTAAAAATTAATTACTGGGTGGATGAAAGAAAAGATTTTATAAAGTCAACTTATGCTGCTGGAAAATATTTACTTGATCTATATAAACTTTTTGGAGACTGGAGACCTGCTATAGCAAGTTACAATCTTGGAGAAGGGAGACTTTTAAGAATTTTCAGGTGGAAAAATTTTGCAGATTACTGGCAGGTCGTAAATGCAGGACTTCTTCCTTATGAAACAGCAGTCTATCTTCCTCAATGGATGGCTATTACCCTGCTCGCTAAAAATCCTCAAAAATACGGAGCCCCGGTTTTAAAAGAAAAACCGTTCCAATACGAAGTTATAAAAGTTCCCGGTGGTATGGATCTTAAAGTGTTTGCTATTCTCGGAAATATCGATTACGACATTCTTTTAAAACTTAATGCAGAATTGAGAAGAGAAGTTACCCCACCGGGGAAACCGTATTATTTAAAAGTTCCTTATGGAAAAGGTAAAGAAATTTTGAAAAATTTAAACAAAGTCAAATTGGTAGTAATAACAAAATGGCTCAAAAGAAAACCCTATTACTTGGCAACTTTGCCGTATCTGGTTTCTGATTTAAAAAGAAGACTTTATTTAAAATAATAATTTTTCTTGACAGAAAAGATTTTCTGTGGTATAAGTTAACCTTGTGATAAAAGATTTGGTTAACGAAAATTTTTATGATCTGATTTTTCAGGCAAACTTTCTTAGAAAAATTTATAAAGGAGATAAAGTTGAACTCTGTGCTATAATAAATGCTAAAAGCGGAAAATGTCCTGGAGATTGTATTTTCTGTGCCCAGTCTTCAAGATACAAAACCCAAATAAAAATTTATCCCCTCCTTGAAGCAGAAGAAGTGGTTAAGCATGCTAAAAACGCAAAGTCTCACAAGGTTAAAAGGTTCAGTATAGTAACAAGTGGGATAAAGCCTTCTCAAAAGGAACTAAAAAAAATTGCAAAAATTGTAGAAGAAACTTCAAAAACAGGGATTAATGTATGTGCTTCTCTTGGAATTCTTAAAGAGGATGAAATTGCATATTTAAGAGATCATGGTCTTTCAAGGCTCCACTGTAATCTTGAAACCTCAGAAGACTTTTTCCCAAAAGTTTGCACAACTTATTCTTATCAGGATAAACTCAAAACCCTGGAAAATGCTAAAAAGACAGGGGTTTCTATCTGCTCAGGAGGGATTTTTGGGATAGGAGAAAACTGGGAAGACAGAATAAAACTTGCTTTAAAACTAAAGGAAATAGAGGTAGATTCCATTCCACTTAATTTTTTAATTCCAATAAAAGGAACCCCTCTTGAAAATCAATCTCCACTTTCTCCTTTTGAAGCCCTTAAAATAATAGCAATTTTTAGAATTATTCTTCCTGAAAAGGACATAAGAATTGCTGGAGGAAGACTCCAGGTTCTAAAGGATTTTTCATCCTGGATTTTCCTTGCTGGAGCAAATGCTCTTATGACTGGAAATTACCTGACCACAAAAGGGAACCCCTTTGAAAACGATCTTAGATTTATAAAAAATCACGAACTTGAAATAGTGGAATAAAAAATGCTGTTTGAAGAAGAAATAAAAAACGAACTTCGGGTTTTAAAGGAAAAAAATCTTTACAGAGTCCTGAGGAAAGTGGAATTTCTCTCGCCTGTAAGGATAAAAATTGAGGGAAAAGAGCTAATTTCTTTTTGTTCTAATAATTATTTGGGACTAACTCATCATCCAGAAGTAATTTCTGCAGGAATAACCGCTTTAAAGCTCTGGGGAACAGGTGGAGAAGCCTCCCGTTTGATAAGCGGGAACCACATTTTATACAAAAACCTTGAAAAAAAACTTGCAGAGTTTAAAGAAACCGAAACCGCTTTGGTTTTTCCAACAGGATATTCCACAAATATAGGAGTTATTTCTGCTTTAGCCGGGGTTTTTTCTTCTGTTTCAAAAAAAGGAAAAGCTGGTATTTTTTGCGACAAACTTGCTCATGCATCAATAATAGATGCCTGCCTTTTAAGCAGAGCAAATTTCTTTCGCTTCAAACACAATGACCCCGAAGATCTGAGAAGTCTTCTTAAAAAACACACAGACCTTTTTCCAAAGATAATTATTACAGAAGGTGTTTTCTCTATGGATGGAGACATTGCTCCTTTAAAGGAGCTTCTGGAAATTGCAGAAGAATTTGATGCTCTTCTTTTTGTTGATGATGCTCATGCAACAGGTGTTATAGGAAAAAATGGCAAAGGTTCTCTTTCTTTTTTTAATTTAAAGTGGAATCCCAGAATAATTCAGATGGGGACATTAAGTAAAGCCCTTGCTTCTCTTGGAGGATTTGTCTGCACAAGCGAAATTTTAAAAAAATATTTTATTAATAAATGCAGAAGTTTAATTTTTACTACTGCCCTTCCTCCAGGTGTTCTTGCGGTTTCTCTAAAAGCTCTTGAAATTCTTGCAAAAGACGAATCCCTTGTTTTAAAGCTTCAAAAAAATGTGAATCTGATAAAAAAACTTTTGAAGGAAGAAGGATTTGAGGTTCACGATTATCCTACTGCTATAATCCCTTTGATAGTGGGGGATGCAGAAAGAGCTCTGAGCTTAAGTGAGAAGCTTTTTGAAAAAGGATTTTTGGTTCCTGCAGTAAGACCTCCTGCTGTTCCAGAGGGAAAAGCAAGACTTAGAATTACTGTAAGCTCTGCCCACACAGAAGAAGAAATAGAAGCCTTTGTAAAAGCTTTAAAAAATTGTTAAAAGCTTTAAAAAATTGTTTTTAACTTAACAGTTTTTAGAAGGGGATGAGCGTGGGCAAAGCTAAAGGAGTTTTTGTTACAGGGACGGATACAGGAGTTGGAAAGAC
>CAZWTB010000165.1:0-3619 GCA_964636875.1 uncultured Thermodesulfatator sp. | reverse complement strand
TTACAAACTTGTTGAAATTACTGCAAAAGTTCTTGGAGAAGGATATGACATAGAAATTATAGAAGCTCATCATAGAATGAAAAAAGATGCTCCAAGTGGAACAGCTTTAAAACTTGCTGATGTAATAGCTAAAACCCTTGGAAGAACAGAAGAAGATTACAAATTTTGCAGACACGGACTTATAGGGGAAAGACCTCCTAAGGAAATAGGGATCCAGACTATTAGAGCTGGCGACATCGTGGGAGAACACACCGTGCTTTTTGGAGGACTCGGAGAAAGAATAGAACTTACTCACAGAGCAAGTAGTAGAGAAACTTTTGCAAGAGGAGCTGTAAGAGCTGCTATATGGGTGGCTGGAAAAGAACCAGGAGTTTACGACATGCAGGATGTTCTTGGACTTAAAAACCTTTAGCCTGAACTTTTACCCGCCTTAAATTATAAGCCCTAAAACCACTTTTTCTGAATTTTAAAACTAAACGATAACCGAGTTCTGGATTTTTTGAAAATACGATTATTGTCTTTTTTCTGTATTTTTTAAAATATTTACGAAACTTTGAATAGGAATATTCAAGAACTTCTGAAGAGACTCTTTCTTCTGGAAGTTCTTTTAACTCCGGATTTTCTATCTCTCTTTCTTCAGATTCTCCATTAACTTTAAGAAAAACACCTTCCTCCCCTTTTAAAATTTCTGAAATCTCTTCAGGAGTTATTTCAAGCCTTTTGTCTTCTATCCTTTTTAAAAGCTCCACTCTCTTACATTTTCCACATATCCCTGATTCAGAAGTGGTAATTCCTCCGCATACTTTGCACTCCCTTGCTTCTTCAAGGCTTTTTTCTTTTTTTCTTACGAGCGGAATAAACTTTTTTCTAAAAACTGAAAGAAGCTGATATTTTATCTGTCTGTTTTCTTTTTCCCATTCGTCAAGCCAGTTTCTAAATCTTGCAAGAGGTATATAGTCTCTGTGAGGGCAGGTATCCTTTAAAAATGGAAGTTCTTTTACTTCTGCATAAAGCAGGACTTCTTTTTCAGGCGAGGTGTAAAGGGGTTTTACTTTTTTTGCCTGCCCTGGAATTAAAGGATTTAAAACAGGAAGAAGTCTTGCCACTCCTTCAAAGTCTCCCTGAAAAAAAAGCCCCAGCATGGTTGAGAGAACATCGTCAAGATGATGTCCTGTTGCAATCACATCAAGATTAAGCTCTCTTGCTATTTTTGAAAATAGGTTTCTCTTTATAGTTCCGCAAACCCCGCATATTCTATCTTTAAAATTTGTAAAAACGAATTCGTCAATGGAAAAACCTTCCTCTGCTTTTGTGCTGTAAACATAAGGTTCTGCATCAAAAACTTTACAAAGCTCACGAACTACTTTTTCAGACTTTTCTGAAAAATAGGCAATACCAAGGTTTAAGTGAACAGGCACAATTTCAACCTCAGGAAAACATCTTTTTAAAACTGCAAAAAGCACTGCGCTATCCTTTCCTCCAGACAGAAACACTCCCACCCTGTTTTCTTTTCCAAACATACGGTATTTTTCAACGAGTTTTTTAACTCTGTTTTCAAAAAATTCACAGAAACACTGTTTACAAACCCGGGCTCCAAGAGAAAGAATCTTTACTTCAGCTTTGCGTTCTCTGCAGAGCTTACAGGTCATAAAATTTTTTAATGAAGTTTGTATTTGTAATAAGCTAAACAGGCTCCTTCTGAAGAAACCATACAGGGACCTATAGGATTTTTCGGAGTGCAGACCTTACCAAAAAGTTTACAATCAACAGGTTTTTTTAGTCCTTTTATTATAAGTCCACAAATACATCCTTTTGTTTCGTCACTCCTTTCCACACTCACTTTAAATTCAAGTTCTCCGTCCCAGCAGGAGTAATCCTCTCTTATTTTGTATCCGCTTTCTGGTATTTCTCCAAGTCCTCTCCAGGGAAAATCTCTTAATTCAAAAACTTTTTCCAGAAACTTTTTGGCTTTTACATTTCCTTCTGGTGTAACAGAGCGCATGTATTGAATCTCAACCTCACATCTATTCTCAAGCTTTTGCTTCAAAATAAGGTAAATTGCCTGCAAAACATCCAGGGGTTCAAAACCGGCAATAACCACTGGTTTTTCGTAATTTTTCACTATAGGTTCGTAAGCAATGCTTCCTGTAATGGTGCTTACATGTCCGGGTCCTATAAATGCGTCTATAAGAGGTTTTTCTTTGCTTTTAAGCAAAAACTCAAGCACAACCAGAGCTAAAACATGATTTGAAACAACCCAGAGATTTTTAACTTTTAAATTTTTTAGTTGATCAAGAAGAACTGCTGTGTGAGGAGCAGTAGTTTCAAAACCTATTCCAAAAAAAATCACTTTTTTATCAGGATTTTCTAAAGCTATTTTAAGTGCTTCCATGCAGGATGCAACTGCTCTAACATCATAGCCCTCTGCTCTTAGTTTTAAAAGCGTCATTCCTCTGGAACCCGGAACCCTGAGAAGATCTCCGTAAGTGCAAAAAATAACATCCTTCTGTCTTGCAATTTCAAGACCTAAATTCACTCTTTCTATTGCAAGAACGCAAACAGGACAACCTGGTCCATGAAGAAAATTTATGTAACCCTTTAAAAGTTCATCTATTCCATTTTTAAGGATAACATGAGTGTGTCCCCCACAGAATTCCATTACATTTAAAATTTTTCCAAGTTTTTCAACGCTCGTTTTAATGAGTTTAACGAGCTTTTTTACTCTTTCAGGATCTTTAAACTTATTCCAAAGACTGCTCAGTTCCTCGGAGTATTTCATCCCAGTATTGCAGGCTGAGTTTTGCTTCCTCTTCACTAAGTTTTTGTATTGCAAATCCTACATGAACAAGCACCCAGTCTCCTTCTTTTACCGGTTCTGGCAAAAGATGCAGGGCAACCTCAGTTCTAACTCCATTTACCTCTGCTATTGCTGTCCACTCGTCTTTTACTTCCACTATTTTGTAAGGATAGGCAAGGCACATCTCTTATTCACCTCTTTTATACTGTCTATAAACATAAAACATTCTCTGAAGTGCTGTAAAATGGGTAAAAACAGATATTAAGATTAAAACAAAAAAATAGAAGTTAAAAAATAGGGCTATAATCAAAAGTGCCAGTCTTTCAAATCTGGTTAAAAGTCCAACTTTACATTCAAATCCCGCACCTTCTGCTCTTGCCCGTGTATAACTTACCATTAAAGATCCTGTAATAGCAAGAAAACTTAAAAGAACTCCTTCTGGATTATTTGTTTTTAAGTAATACCAGAGAAAACCAAGAAAAAGAGCTATTTCTCCATACCTGTCAAGTGTAGAATCAAGGAAAGCACCGAATCTGGTAACCTTATTTGAGTATCTTGCAAGTGCTCCGTCAACAGCATCAAGAGGGGCTGAAAAAAGCAATATAAAAGCCCCTGTTATAAATTCTCCCCTTCCAATAAAATAAGCCCCTATGAGAAATCCTAAAAAACACAATACACTTATAAAATTGGGATGAATTCCCAGTGACGCAAGGACTCTAACAATCGGAAGCAAGAGAGGTTGAGAAAGGCTTCTAACAGATTCACTTATACTTAAATTAGCCATTTATCTTTTTCTAAAACGAGATATTGCACAGCTTCTGC
>CAZWTB010000164.1:0-8281 GCA_964636875.1 uncultured Thermodesulfatator sp. | reverse complement strand
AGTTTCATTTATTAAAAGAAATAATGTCTGAAAAAGAGATAGAGTCTTATGAACAGCAGATTAAAACTTTAAGAGAATACATTTATGAAGGAGGACTTAAAAAATAGAAAGAGCTTCAGAACTCTCTTTAGAACTTAACTTTGAACTTCAGGGCTATATCTTTAACAAAATCAGACTCATACAAAATAAAGTTCAAAACCTTCAGCAGGATTATGAAACTTTAAGAAGTTTCTGGACATCCTATCCTTACAAAAGAGAAGACTCCTTTTTTGGAGACACTCTAAAAGAAATATATCATGTAATAAGTGATACAAACAGAAAACTTAAAAGTAGAGATCTTTCCAAATTTATTAAGCTTATTCTGAAAGAACTTGAAGGAGCTCAAAAGAGAGTTGAAAAGTTAAAAAAAGCCAAGGAAGAACTTAACAAAAAATGGATATTCAGAAAAAGGGTTTATGAGTTTTCCAAAAACTTTATTATTCTTGAAAGTCTCCTTACAATTTTTTACACTGGCGGACACTTTCTTTCTGTTTTTAAGGGCTTTGAGAATGTATTAAGCTTTGGAAGCTTCTTCTTTATATCCCTGGTCTTTCTTATATTCTGCTTACTTTCCGCTTATTTAAAGCACTATGAGTAAATTTCTCTATGTAAATGCCCACAGAATTCCTTATAGAGCTTATATCTTCTCAAATCCTGTAGAAACTCTCCTTTTAGAAAATCCAGAAAAAATCCCGGAATTTTTTACCTCCCTTGAAAACCGGATTAAAAAAGGTTTTTATCTGTGTGGATTTCTTTCTTATGAACTCGGATACTTCCTGGAACCTGCTCTTATCCCCTATTACAAAAAAGACGAATTCGGATTTCCTTTAGCCCTATTTCATATTTATTCAAACAAAGAAGAAATAAAACTTTTTCCAGAAAAAATTAACCTTGATGAGTTTAAGTTTTCAAACCTTTCTTTAAACATCAGCAAAGAGGAATATCTTTCAGCTATAAATAAAATCAAAAAATACATAGCTCAGGGAGATACATATCAGATTAACTTTACTTTTAAAGTCAAGTTTGATTTTAAAGGAAATCCAGAAGCCTTGTTTAAGGCTCTCCTATTTTCACAGAGATGTGAATATGCTTTTTTTCTGGAATATAAAAACATAAAAATTCTTTCCCTTTCCCCTGAAAGGTTCCTGCAAAAGAGAGATTCCGTTATTAGAAGCTCTCCGATGAAGGGGACTTTAAAACGATCCCCACTTTTAAATGAGGATCAAAGAGCTAAAAAAGAATTAAAAGAGGATTTAAAAACTCAGGCAGAAAATGTGATGATAGTTGACCTCATAAGAAACGACCTTGGAAGAATCTGTGAAAACGGAAGTGTAAGGGTAAGAGAACTTTTTAAAGTTAAGACCTATCCAACCCTGCACCAGCTTATTTCAACAGTAGAAGGCGTTTTAAAAATCGAAAGTATTTTTGAAGTCTTTAAAGCACTTTTTCCGTGCGGTTCTGTGACAGGAGCTCCTAAAATAAGATCAATGCAGATAATAAGCGAGCTTGAAAAAGAACCACGCAGAGTTTACACGGGGGCAGTAGGATTTTTTACCCCGGAGGGGAACTTTCTTTTTAATGTAGGAATAAGAACACTCGTTCTCTGGAAAAGGGGAGAAGACGATTATTCTGGAGAAGCAGGTATAGGAAGCGGTGTTGTCTGGGATAGTAGGGCAGTTGCAGAATACGACGAGTGCATACTTAAAGCAAGGTTCTTCACCTCTCCTGTTCCTTATTTTGCACTCATAGAGACCTTTTATTGCGAAAAAAGAGAAAATAATTTAAGGATACCTCTTTTAAAGTATCATTACGAAAGATTGAAAGAATCAGCAGAATTTTTTAGATTTAAAAAACCGGGGTGTCTTTTTAGCCTTAAAAGTTTCAGGACATACATTTCAGAAAAACTTAAGCACCTTTTAGAAGGAAAGTTTAAAGTAAAAATTTTACTTTTTCCAGAGGGTAGATTGGAAATTTCTGTTCATGATTTTGAAGAATGGAAAAAAGATTTAAAAATTTTGCTTGTAAAAAGGGATTTTAAAGCTGATGTCTTCTGTTTTCACAAGACCACCTTGAGAAGTCACTTTGACAGATGGCTGAGTTTTGCAAAAGAAAAAGGATTTGACGAAGTAGTATTTTACGATGAAGAAGGGAAAATTCTTGAAGGAACGATTTCAAGCTTTTTTATTAAGTTTAGAGAAAAAAATACTTACTTTACACCTCCTCTTAGCTCAGGAATTTTAAACGGGGTCTTAAGAAAGTTTCTTATTGAAAAAAGGGAAGCAGAGGAAAGGAAAATGAAACTTGAAGATCTTGAAAAAGCAGAAGAAATTTACATTGGCAATGCAGTAAGAGGACTTGGTAAAGTTAAAGATTGGAGTAAAATTGTTTAGAATTTAGTATTTTAATTAAAAATTTTTGTGGTATAATAAGTCCTAAATTAGGATAAGAATTAATTTCAATTATTGTAATGTTAAAAAAATGGATTCAATTTTTATTTATTATATTATTATTTTTAATTTATTGGGCAAAAGATACCCTTAAGAATAAATTTCTATTAGTCCAGCTTATAGACTGGTCTACTATTGTTACTCTTACAGGACTTTTAGTTTTAACAACTGGAATAAAGGAAAGTTCTTTTTTCAGGAAACTCGCCCGTCGTCATTTAAGAAATTTGAAAAGTGAAAGAGAACTTGCAGTATATTTTATTTTTTTAACAGCTTTTTTATCCATGTGGCTGACAAACGATATTGCTCTTTTTATAGTAGTTCCTCTTACTTTAAGTTATCAGGAATTTTTACAAAATGATCTTAGCAAACTTGTAATATTTGAAGCTATTTCTGCAAATGTAGGTTCTGCACTCACACCAATAGGAAATCCTCAAAATCTATTTTTGTGGCACAAATGGGATATTTCTTTTTTAAAATTTTGTTTTATGATGAGCGGAATGTTCGGAGTTTCTATTTTAATTCTTTTGATATTTACACTCTTTTGTTTTAAAGCAGAACCTCTTCAAATAAAAGTAGAAAGTTCAAAAAAAAGAGAACCTGATAAAAAATTATTTAATTTCTCTTTAGTATTTCTTATAATTTTTGTTTTGCTTATAGAATTTAAAAAATTTAAAGCCGGATTATTACTGGCTGGTTTTTATTCTCTTTTAAATAGAAGGATTTTATGGAATACAGATTTTTCTTTAATTATTTTAATTACTTTCATGTTTATAGTCCTTCATTACATAAGTAAACTGCCTTTTCTTGTGAATTTTATAAAATTAACTTCTCCTCAAAAACATTTAGATGCATATCTTCTTTCCTTGGGTTTTTCTCAAATAATAAGTAATGTGCCCTCCGCAATTTTAATGTCCAAATTTTCTCATAACTGGCTTGCAATAAGTTACGGTGTAAACACAGGAGGGAATGGAACATTTTTTTCCTCTCTTGCTAATCTTATAGCCCTTAAATTTTTAAACGACAAAAAAAGTTATCTTTCCTTTCATAGATATTCTTTAACATATCTTTTAATAACCTCAGTTTTAAATTATTTTATTTTAATTTTATATTTTTTCTAAAAAATTTAAATATCCTTATAGTGTAAAGCCAAAATATTTTTTATTTCCTGTGCAGAATAAAAACATCTCATTCTTGACATTTTAATCCATATTTAATAAAATTATTTTAAGTATTTACTACAATTTTAAGGCTAATTTTTATGGAGTATCTTCCAAGAATAATAGAGCAAAAATTGGATAAGTGGATCTTTAGAAAAGAGGTTATCCTTTTAAAAGGCGCAAGACAAACCGGAAAAACCACTCTTTTAAAGCATCTTAAAGAAAAATACGGAGGAGAATATTTATCCTTAGAAATAGAAGAAAATGCTCATGCTTTAAAAAAAGATCCTTTAAGTTTTGCTAAAAAGTTTTTATCAAAAAAAATTCTCTATCTGGACGAGGTTCAATATGTAAAAGATGTAGGAAGATATATAAAAATTGTTTACGATTACTTCGGAGAAAAATTAAAATTGGTGCTTACAGGATCAGGCTCTTTTGAAGTAAAAGAAAATATCGGGAAGTATTTAGTAGGAAGAGCCGTATATTTTGAACTTTTTCCTTTAAGTTTTTCTGAATTTCTTCTTTGGAAAAACCCCGAACTTTTTAATCTTTACGAAGAATATCAAAAAAGTTTATGGAACTTTATATATGAAAGAACCTCTGTTCTAAAATCCTGCATTTTTGAAAAAGAATTTTTTAAACTATTTGACGAATTTCTTCTTTTTGGAGGATATCCTGCTATTGTTAAAGAAGAAGATTTTGAGATAAAAAAAATACTTCTTCAAAATCTTGTTCAAACTTATCTTGTGAAAGATGTTTTCTTTTTTTTAAATGTAAGGCAACTCGAAAAATTTAAAACTCTATTAAAAACTTTAGCCTTCAACATCGGGGGAATTCTTGAACTTTCTTCTCTTGCAAAGGAACTAAAACTTGACTACAGAACAGCAGAAAATTACCTAAGTATTCTCGTAAATACCTATGTGATAGAACTCATTTCTCCTTTTTATAAAAGTATGGTAACAGAATTAAAGAAAAGCAAAAAACTCTATTTTTTGGATACAGGACTGAGAAATGCTATTTTGGGAAATTTTCAAGAATTTGAATTTAGAACTGACAAAGGGGCTTTGCTTGAAAACTTCGTGTGTGCAGAACTTAAAAAGAAAGGAATTTTACCAAAATTTTGGAGAACTTCTGGAAAAGCAGAAATTGACTTTATAATTGATCTGGATAAAAAAATAATCCCTGTAGAAGTAAAAATGTCTCCCAGGTTAGGAAGAAGCTTTTACAGTTTCTTAAATACCTATCGTCCTGAAAGAGCTTTAATTCTAAGTTATTCTCCTGAAGTTAAAATAGAGAAAAAAAAGAAAACTCTTTTGGGAATTGCTCCCTGCTTTTTTATTTAGTTTTCAATATCAATATTAATTTTATCCTTTAATTACCTTTAATTACCCCTTGATAAAATAAAAGGAAAGCTTATTATTTAAATTGTATGGAAGAAGAAAAACTCAAACTTGCATCAGAAAATAATCAGGAACAAAGTTCCAAAGAAATTCCGGAAAAAGAGGCTGAAAAAACGAGATCAGGATTTATCGCTATTATAGGATTACCGAATGTAGGAAAATCAACACTTTTAAACCAAATCCTTGGAACAAAAGTTTCCATAGTAAGCCCCAAACCCCAAACAACTCGTTTTAACATAAGAGGAGTTTATACAAAAGGAAATTCTCAAATAATCTTTATAGATACTCCTGGAATTCACGACGCAAAGTCTCTTTTTAATCAGCTTATGGTAAAAGAAGCCCTGAGGGTTCTTGAAGAAGTTGACGGAATACTCTGGGTTATGGATGTTACAAATCGTCTTCCAGAAGAAGAAAAAATTCTTGACATTATTAAACAGGTTAATAAACCCACGATCCTTGTATTAAATAAAATAGATCTTATTAAAAAAGGAGAGCTCCTTCCTATAATAGACTACTTTTCTAAGCTTTACGACTTTAAAGCCATAATACCAATTTCAGCATTAAAAAACGATGGAGTTGACATAGTAATAGAGGAACTCCTTAAAATTCTTCCAGAAGGACCGTTTTTTTATGATCCCTCTCAGGTAACAGATCTCCCCTTAAGTCTTCTTATTTCAGAAGTAATAAGAGAAAAAATATTCCTGTTAACTTATCAGGAAATCCCTTACTCAAGTGCTGTGAAAGTTGAAGAAGTAAGAGAAGAACCAGAAAAAAATCTTCTTTACATAAGAGCAACAATTTTTATAGAAAGAGATTCTCAGAAAGGTATAATAATAGGAAAAGGTGGAAAGATGCTTAAAAAGATAGGAACTCTTGCAAGAGAGGAGCTTGAATTCCTTCTTGGGAAGAAAATCTATCTTGACCTCTGGGTAAAAGCTCTGAAAGATTGGAGAGAAAAGGAAAGTCATATTAGAAGACTGGCAATACCCCAATTTGGATAATTTTTATAAGAAGGAGGTTTTAAATGATAGAAATTGAAAGAATAAAAGTTAGAGATGTTATGAGTTCTCCTGTAGTTACAATTAATGGAAATGCAAGTGTAAAAGATGCAGTTAAAAAAATGCTTGAGTATGGTTTTAGAAGTTTGGTAATAGAAAGAGCAGATGAAGAAGATGCGTATGGAATAATTACTTTAAAAGATGTAGCTTATAAAGTTATAGCTAAAGGTATTCCCTTAGAAAAAGTAAAAGTTTTAGAAATAATGAATAAACCATGTATTACTATTCCGGATTATTATGATATTAAATATGCGGCTAAACTGATGGCATTTGCCAATACTCGAAGACTTCTTGTAATTTCTAAAGATGAACTTGTAGGTATAGTAACTTTAAGAGATCTTATTAAACCTTTTGTAAAATAAAAAAGGGGTTTTTATATGCTTGATTTTATCTTTAAACCTTCTTCTATAGCTGTAATTGGGGCTTCGGAAAACGAAAAAAAAGTTGGATACGCGGTTTTAAAAAATCTTATAAAATTTGGATATAAAGGAAAGGTTTTTCCAGTTAATCCAAAAAGAAAAGAGATTCTTTCTCTTAAGTGTTATCCCTCTGTTCTTGACATCCCTGAAAAAGTTGATCTTGCCATTATAGTTATTCCTGCCAAGGGAGTTCCTCAGGTTCTGGAAGATTGTGCAAAAGCAGGAGTAAAAGGGGTTGTGGTTATTACTGCTGGATTTAAGGAAATAGGAGAAAAAGGAGCTATTCTGGAAAAGGAGATCACTAAGATAGTAAAAAAAGCTGGAATGCGAATGGTTGGTCCCAATTGTTTGGGAGTTATAAATACTGCTATGGGTTTAAATGCAACCTTTGCTCCGGATCTTCCTCCCTATGGAAGAATTGCCTTTTTTTCTCAATCAGGTGCTCTTGGAGTTGCTCTTATTGACTGGGCACTTGAAAATAATTTTGGCTTTTCTAAATTTGTAAGCCTTGGAAATAAAGCTGATCTTAATGAAATAGACTTTCTGGAATACTTTGCTCAGGATCCAGAAACAGATGTAATTCTCGGATACATAGAAGATATAACAGATGGAAAAAGATTTCTTGAAGTTGCAAAAGAGGTAACCAGGATTAAACCTGTTATTTTGATTAAGTCTGGTGCTACAGAGGCAGGGGCAAGAGCAGCCTCTTCTCACACAGGTGCACTTGCAGGCTCAGATAGAGCTTTTACAGAAGCTTTTAGAAAGACAGGTGTTGTCAGAGTTTACACGATTAAAGAACTTTTTGAAACAGCAGAAATGTTTGCAAGAAAAAAGTATCCAAAAGGGAAGAACCTCCTTGTAATCACGAATGCAGGAGGACCCGGTATTATTACAGCAGACACCGCGGACAAACTCGGACTTAAACTTGAACCCATGAGTTTTTCTTCTATAGAAACCATAGCTAAAAAGCTACCTCCAACTGCTTCTCTCTACAATCCTATAGACTTAATTGGAGATGCAACTTCTGAAAGATATCAAATAGTTCTTGAGCAGGCTATAAAAGACGAAAAAGTAAATGGAATATGCGTAATTGTTACTCCTCAGGCAATGACTGATGTTGGAGAAATAGCAAAAGTTATAGAAAGTTCTGAAAAGAAGTCTGAAAAACCTCTTTTTGCCTGTTTGATAGGTGGATTCAGAGTAAGAAGCGCTTTAAAATACCTCAAAGAAAAGGGAATTCCCTGTTATACTGACACAGCTCCTGCAGTTTCAGCTTATAGAAAACTTATAGACTACATAGAAGGCATTAAAAAGCTCGAGGTTAAATTTGAGCCTGTTCCCATACCCAAAGAAAGTAAAGAAAAAGTAAAGGAAATTCTCCAGAAACTTAAACAAACAGGAATTACCGCGATAAGTGAAGAAACAGCCTGTGAAATACTTGCTTATTATGGATTCAGATTTCCGGAAAGGTATCTTGCTAAAACCCCTGAAGAAGCAGTAGAATTTGCAGAAAAAATAGGATATCCAGTTGTTTTAAAAGTTTCTTCTCCTCAGATACTTCATAAAACAGATGTAGGTGGAGTAAAGTTAAATTTAAAAAATTCACAAGAAGTTTACTCCGCATTTAGAGAGATTACTATAAATGTTAAAAGATTCGTTCCAAATGTTTACATTAAAGGAATTCAGGTGAGCAAGATGATTACTGATGGAAAGGAAGTGATTCTCGGAGTAAGTTATGACAGAACTTTTGGACATATGATA
>CAZWTB010000163.1:0-16683 GCA_964636875.1 uncultured Thermodesulfatator sp. | reverse complement strand
TGGAAGTTTATCTGCACATTTTGAGCATTCAGTGGTTATAACTTCAAAGGGGCCGGAGATTTTGTCAAGGGTATAGGGATATGGCTAAGGACAAAGATGTAATACTGCTTGAAGGGAAAGTTGTTGAAGCATTGCCTAATGCTATGTTCAGGGTTGAGCTTGAAACAGGGATGAAGATACTTGCACATATATCTGGAAAAATGAGGGTGCATTATATAAGGATTTTACCAGGGGATACAGTGGTAGTAGAAATATCGCCCTATGATTTAACAAGGGGCAGGATAGTATATAGAGGTAGTAAGAAGGAATACGAACGCAGGAGGTGATAAGAGATGAAGGTAAGTCCGTCAGTTAAAAAGAGGTGTAGGAAGTGCAAGATAATAAGGAGGAAAGGGGTTGTAAGGGTTATTTGCGAGATACCCAAGCACAAGCAGAGGCAGGGATAAGGAGGTGAATTAGTTATGCCCAAGATAGCAGGTGTAGATATACCGGAGAGGAAACCTGTGGAGATTGCATTAACTTATATATTTGGTATAGGGAGGACGCTTGCACAGAGAGCCTGCACTAAAGCTGGAATAGATTGGTTTAAGAAGGTTAAGGATCTGACCGAGGAGGAATTAAATAGACTCAGGCAGGTTATAGAGAGGGAGTATAAAGTTGAGGGAGATTTAAGGAAGGAGATAAGGCAGAACATAAAGAGGCTGATGGATATAGGTTGTTATAGAGGGCTCAGGCATAGAATGGGACTTCCTGTAAGGGGGCAGAGGACTCGTTCCAATGCAAGAACCCGTAAAGGACCCCGTCCTGGTTCACTGAGAAGGAAAAAGAAAAAATAAAAATAATAAGGGGGGATTTTAAGTGGCAAGACCGAGAGGAAGAAAGAAGAAGATTAAGAAGACAGTTACAGAGGGTATAATCCATATTCATTCTACATTTAACAACACGATAGTTACCATTACTGACAGGCAGGGTAATACTATAGCATGGGCAAGTGGTGGAACAGAGGGTTTTAAAGGAACAAGGAAGGGGACACCTTTTGCAGCGCAGCTTGCTATGCAGTCAGCTTTAAAAAAAGCAAAGGCTTATGGATTGAAAGAGGGCTGGGTTTATGTTAAGGGACCTGGACCTGGAAGAGAAGCAGCTTTGAGGGCTTTACAGGGAGCAGATATTAAAGTTACACTTATAAAAGATGTAACTCCTATACCACACGACGGATGCCGTCCTCCAAAAAGGAGAAGGGTATAAAATTTTTTAAGGGAGGGATGTAAAGGTGGCAAGATATACAGGACCGAGGTGTAGACTTTGTAGAAGAGAGGGAATGAAATTATTTTTAAAAGGGGAGAGGTGTTATACAGATAAGTGTCCTTTTGAAAGAAGAAGTTATCCACCTGGACAGCATGGACCCCAACAGATAAGAATAAAACTCTCAGACTACGGGGTGCGTTTAAGAGAAAAACAGAAGGTTAAAAGAATTTATGGAATTTCAGAAAAGCAGATGAGAAAGTATTACGAGATGGCAACGAAAATGCCCGGGCAGGCAGGACATAATCTTCTTCAACTTCTTGAAAGAAGACTTGATAATGTAATTTATAGACTTGGATTTGCAGTATCAAGGGCACAAGCAAGACAGATGGTGGTTCATGGGTGGTTTAAGTTAAATGGAAGGAATGTTGATATACCATCTATTTTAGTTGATGTAGGAGATGTGATAGAGCTTAAAGAGAAATATAGAAATAATATGCATGTGCAGGAAGCTCTTGAGGCAGTCGCAAGAAGAGGAATTCCTTCCTGGCTTGAGCTTGATAGAGAAAATTTTAGAGGAACTGTAAAGGCACTTCCAACGAGAGAAGATATTACCATGCCTATTCAGGAAAGTTATATTATTGAGTTCTACTCCAGATAATTAAGTTTTTCTTAAACAAAAAATAAACCAAGAGGGAATAGGACAAATGAGGGGAGAAGTAGAACTTATAAGACCTGAGGAAATAAAAATACATAAGGATAGTAAATTTCCTTATTACGGTAAGTTTATAATTGAACCCCTTGAAAGGGGATATGGAATAACCTTGGGTAATGCTTTGAGAAGGGTTTTGCTTTCGTCAATTCCTGGGTATGCTATAACTGAAGTGAAGATAGAAGGGGTTCCGCATGAATTTTCAAGTATAAATGGGGTAATAGAAGATGTGCCTGAGATTATTCTTAATTTAAAAGGTGTAAGGTTTAAACTTAACGAGGAAGGCCCTTTTATTTTTAAACTTGAAAAATCAGGAGAAGGAGAGGTTAAAGCAGGAGATATACAGGTTGGGGATAAAGGGGAAATTGTTAATCCAGATCATCACATAGCAACTCTTACTAAAGACGGAAAGCTTTTTATGGAAATAAAAGTTGAAAGAGGAAGGGGATATGTTCCTGCTGAATATACGAAAAATAATGAAATAGGGGTTATTCTTGTAGATGCTATATTTTCTCCTGTAACCAAAGTTAATTTTACTGTAAATCCTGCAAGAGTTGGAAAGAGCAGTGATTACGATAGTTTGGTGCTTGAAATTTATACAGACGGAACCATGGATCCCAAGTCAGCACTTATTTATGCTGCAAAGATTTTAATGGAACAGCTCATGGTATTTCTTGAAGGAGAGAAAATTTCTTTACAGCCTGCTCAATCTGAAAGTGCCAAACTTGCAAATCTTCTCAATATGACCATTGAAGAACTTGAACTTTCTGGAAGAGCTTATAATTGTCTTAAGTCTGCTGGAATAAACTATGTGGGACAGCTTGTTCAGAAAACAGAAACAGAGCTTTTGAAAATAAGAAGCTTTGGTAAAAAATCTCTTGACGAAATTATAGAGAAGTTATCCAAACTTAATCTCAGACTCGGTATGAGTGATATTAAGTGGAAACCTCCAAAGTAAAATTTAAAACTTAGAAAGGGGTTGAGAAAATGAGACATAGGAAGGTTAGTAGGAGATTGGGAACAGATACCGAACATCATATTGCTATTTTAAGAAATCAGGTAACCGATTTATTTAAGCACGGAAGAATAACCACCACTTTAGCCAAGGCAAAGGAGCTCAGAAGAGTTGCAGACAAAATGATAACCCTTGCTAAAAGAGGGGATCTTGCTTCAAGAAGAAGAGCACTTGCTTTTATAAGAGATAAAGCAATTGTAAGAAAACTTTTTACTGAAATAAGAGAAAAATACATGGATAGATCAGGAGGATACACCAGAATTGTTCGTATTGGTCCGAGAAGGGGCGACTGTGCAATGATGGCAATTGTTGAACTTGTTGAAGAGAAACTCAAAACAAAACCATCAAAACCAAAAAGAGAAAGACTGAAAAAACTTCATGAGTTTATAGAAAGAAAAAAAAGAGAATACGGCTTGATTAAAGAAGAATCTAAAACAGAACCAAAAGAAGAAGCAAAAGCTGAAGAAGTAAAAACTGAAGAAACAAAGGCTGAAGAGGCTAAAACTGAAGAGGCAAAGGCAGAAGAAGCAAAAACAGAAGAAGTAAAGGCAGAAGAAGGTTTCTCTACTGAAGAAAGTTCAGAAGCAGAAAAAGTAGAAGAAAAAGTCGAAGAAAAGTCTGAAGAAAAAACAGAGTAAAAGTTGTTATAAAAAGGAAGAAGGATTTTCTCCTTCTTCCACCTAATTTTTCATGTTTTTTCATTCTTCTGAAGAACTCTGTAAAAGGTTTTCAGAACTTCTTGTTCTTAAGGAAAAGGAAAAAAACTTTGTTCTTTCTTTTCTTAGAAAGTTTAGCAGGAGAGAAGATCTTTTCCTTGTTGGTGGTTGTGTTAGAGCGCTTTTTACAGGGGAGAGAATAAAAGACATAGACATTGCAGTAAAAGAGGACATAGTAAAACTTGCAGATTTTGGTAGCAGATACCTGAGGTTTACTTTAGTCCCTCTTTCTCACAAATTTGGAATTTATCGTCTTGCAAAGGGTGACTTTTCCATAGACTTTACCCTTTTTAGAGGAGAAACCATAGAAGAAGACCTTTTTAAGCGTGATTTTACGATAAATGCAATAGCCTGTCCTGTAAGATGTCTTTTTGAAGGAAGTGTAAGATTTGTAGATCCTCTGGGTGGTATAGAGGATTTAAAAAAAGGTATTATAAAAGCAATAGCAGAGGCAAACATAAGAGAAGATCCTTTAAGAATCTTAAGAGGGTATAGATTTTTTGCTCAGGATCTGGGAAAGCTTGAAGAAAAAACAAGAGAATACTTTAAAAAACATGCAAAAAGGCTGATTTTGTGTGCAAGAGAAAGAATTCTTTATGAGCTGAGCTTAATTCTTTTAAGTGAAAAAAGCTATGAGACTTTCAGGATGATGGAAGAAGATAAAGTTCTTGAAGTGATATTTCCTTATTTAGAAGAGTGTAAAGGAGTTGAACAACCAAGTTTTCACCACCTTGATGTTTTCGGACATCTTATGGAATCTCTGAAGTGGGCAGAAGAAATACTTAAAGAACCTGAAAAATATCTTGGAATATCTCTTAAAGAGAAAAGAGAAGATAAGGACTTTATAATGGGAGTAAAACTTGCGAGTTTTTTTCACGACCTTGGAAAAGCAAGGACTTATAAGGAGGACGAGAAAAAAGGAAGAATTACTTTTTATCAACATGAAAAGGTTTCTGCTCTTCTTTTTGAGGAAATGGCAGAGGAGCTGAGGTTTAAAAATGAATTAATAGAATTTGTAATAAATCTTATTAGAAATCACATGAGACCTTTTCATCTTTTAAATGAAAGAGAAAAGGGGAAATTAACTGTCAGGGCAAAGAGGAATCTTATAAAAGATGTGAAAAGTCTGGAAGGGCTTTTTGTGGTTGCAATGGCTGATTCTCTGGCAAGTCAGGGACCTGATAAAGAACCTGATTATGAAGAAAAGTTGAAAGAATTTTTTCACGAACTCTTGCGTTTTAAAAATGAATTTGAAAAAGAGGTTAGAGTAAAAAGAATTATTACTGGGCATGATTTAATAGCACTTGGTTTTAAACCCGGTCCTATTTTTAAAAAAATTTTACAGGATGTGGAGGTAAAGTTTCTTGAGAAAAAGATCAGGAGCAAAGAGGAAGCCCTGGAGTATGTAAAAGAAAAGTATGGGAAAAGATTGTAAGAGACTTTATTATTCGCTGAATCAATTTTTTAAGAAGAAATTTGGGGAGCCTGTAAGAAGAATTCCTGTTGATGCAGGGCTTGGATGTCCAAACAGGGATGGAACAAAGGGAAGGGGAGGATGTATTTATTGTGATGTAAGAGGTTCTGGAACAGGACTTTTTGAAAAGGGAATGTCTGTTGAAGAACAGGTGAGGTTCTTTCTGGAAAAATTTAAAAAGGGAAGGTTTAAGAAGTTTGTAATATATTTTCAGTCTTTCAGCAATACTTATGCGGATGTTGAAAAGTTAAAGAAGCTTTACGATGTTGTATTTCTTGATTCTGCTATAGTAGGGCTTGCAATTGGAACAAGGGCAGATTGCATAGATGAGGAAAAGGTAAGACTTATAAAGGAGTATCAGGATAAGGGAATTTATGTATGGGTTGAGCTTGGATTGCAGACGATTCATGATGAAACCCTTAAGTTTATAAACAGAGGACACTCTTTTAAGGATTTTTTGGATGGATACTGGTTACTTAAAAAGGCGGGAATACCGGTTGTTGTGCATGTTATATTTGGTCTTCCCGGGGAGACCGAGGAGATGATGCTTGAGACTGTAAAAAAAGCAGGGGAGCTCGGGATAGATGGAATAAAATTTCACGCACTTTACATAGTAAAAGGAAGTGGAATGGAGAGGCTTTACAAGGAGGGAAAGTATAAACCTCTTGAACTTGAGAATTACATAAGGCTTGTTGCAGAGGCACTTTGTTATTTGCCTGAGGATGTGGTTGTTCACAGGCTTTGTTCTGAGGCAAGAAGAGAAGAAATAATTGCCCCTCTCTGGGTTTCAGAAAAAAATAAAGTGGTAGAATTAATAAGAAAATACATGGAAAAAAATAAACTTTGTCAGGGAATAAAGTTTAAAAAACACGGAGGAGGGTCATGAATTTAAAACCGTTTGTTTATCAGGCAATAATAGACTCTCTGGATTCGTTAATAGCTATTATAGATGAAAAAGGGAATGTGCTTGCAACGAACAAAATGTGGCAGAAGCAGGCAGTAAGAAGAGGGCTTTTGAAGAGGGTTGATTGTGTGGGATATAATTATATAGAGGTTTGTGAAAAGACCAGAGGAGAGGGAAGGAGTGTAGCTTTAAAAATAGCCAGGGGTATAAAAAAGGTAATTTCAGGAGAGGATGAAATTTTTAAGGAAGTTTATTCTTTTGTGGATGAAAATGGAGAGATAAAGTATTTTATGGTAAAGGTTTTACCTGTAAAGAATGTGAGTCCGAAAATATTCGCAGTTGTTCATGAGGATGTAACAGATCTTAAATACATAGGAAGAATTTTAAGTATTACTGATCACGGTGCAAGAAAGGGGGTAAGAAAGAAAGAGATTTCAGAAGGAAAAGAAAGATCTTTGCAGAATCTTACAGCAAAGGAACTTCAGATAGCAATACTTGTAAAGGAAGGATTTTCTTCTAAGGAGATAGCCCAGATTTTAAACCTGAGCAAGGATTCCATAGATTTTTACAGAAAGCGAATAAGGAAAAAACTCGGGCTTAAAGGCAGGGGTATTTCTTTAAACAGGTATTTTCAGGAGCTGGAACAGAATTGATAAATTTTTATCTTTTCTTTTTGGGTGCTTGAAAAAGAGATAAGTTTGTCTATTATTATAGAGATAAAAAAGAAAAGAGGGAGGTTGTTTTTTTAACCATGAATGTGCAGGCAGTAAGAGACGAAAGAATAACCAAGGAAATGGTTTTTGAAGAGTATCCAGTTGTAAGATCTCTTTATGGAGAAAGGGGGGCACATTTTAAGATTCTGGAAAATTTTTTCAGGGTTCGTCTGAGTTTAAAGGGAAATCACATTTTTATTACTGGAGAAAAAATAGATTCTGAACTTGCTGAGAAAACCATAACAGAACTTTACAAGCTTATAAAAGCAGGTTATAACATTTATCCTTCTGATGTGGAATATGCTTCGAGGATAATTCTTGAAAATCCCAAGGCAAAGCTTAAAGACATTTTTATGGATACTGTGCTTGTTACTTCTGGCAGGAAGGTTATTTCTCCCAAGGGTATAACTCAGAAAAAATATATAGAAGCCATAAGGAAATCTGAGGTGGTTTTTGGTATAGGTCCTGCTGGAACAGGTAAAACTTATCTTGCAGTGGCAATGGCTGTTTCTTATTTGATGAAAGGAGAGATAAATAGAATAGTGCTGGTTAGACCTGCTGTTGAAGCTGGAGAAAAACTGGGATTTCTTCCTGGAGACATAGCAGAAAAGGTAAATCCCTATCTTAGACCTCTTTATGATGCCCTTTATGATATGCTTTCTTTTGATAGAGTGGTCAGACTTTTTCAAAAAGGAGTTATAGAAATAGCTCCTCTTGCTTTTATGAGGGGTAGGACACTTAATGATGCTTTTATAATTCTTGACGAAGCTCAGAACACTACCACAGAGCAGATGAAGATGTTTTTGACCCGTCTGGGACAGAATTCTAAAGCTGTTATAACCGGAGACATAACCCAGATAGATCTTCCAGAAACTAAGAAATCCGGGCTTGTTGAGGCAATTGAAATTCTTGAAGGTATAGAAGGGATCTCTTTTGTATATTTTACTAAAAAAGATGTAGTAAGACACCCAATAGTTCAAAAAATTATAGATGCTTACGAAAAAAAGGAAAGGGAAAAAGGAGAAAAATAAGATGATAGTTCTGGATTCATTTATAAAAGCTTTTTATAAAGTTGTGGATCTGTTTTTAAGTATATATGTATGGATTATTATTGCAAGGGCTATAATTTCCTGGGTAAGTCCTTATCCCTATCATCCTGTAGTAAGATTTCTTTATAGAGTAACAGAACCTGTTCTTGCACCTGTTAGAAGAATAATTCCTCCTATTGCAGGGATAGATATAAGTCCTGTAATAGTCATATTTTTAATTTATTTTATTCAAAACATATTGAGACAGCTTATGTTCAGGTATTATTTTTTGGGTTAAGATGGTTGTAGAAGTTCGGGTTAAACCGGGATCAGGAAAAGATGCACTGTTGTTTTATAGAGAACCCAATTTTCTGGAGGTTTCTGTAAAGGCAAAGCCAGAAAAGGGAGAAGCAAACAAGGCTTTGTGTAGATTTCTTGGCAGGTTTTTTGGAATAGGTAAAGAGAATGTAAAAATTTTAAGAGGTAAAACCTCGAAAAATAAACTCATTAAACTGGAAAATCTGGATGAAAAGACATTCAGGAAAAAGGTGGAGGAATTAAAGAAATGAAGAAATACATACTTTTTGATCTGGATGGCACTTTACTTGACAGTATGCAGTATCATGCAAAAGCCTGGCTTGAGGTTTTTTCTAAATATGGACTTGATTTTAAAGAAGAAGATATTTACCTTAATGAAGGTGCTCTTGAGTTCGAGGTTGTAAAAAAAATGTTTGAAGAAAAAAGTATTAATATTACCAAGGAACAGTTTGAGGAACTTTTTAAAATACAGAAAAGGATTTTCAGGGAGAAGTATTCAAAAAAAGTAAAGCCATTTCCAGAGGTTCCGGATTTACTTCAGGAATTAAAAAAGCAGGGAAAAGAACTTGCACTGGTTACGAGTTCACATCAGGAGATTTTTGAAGAGGTTTTTCCTGTTTCTTTAAGGAAATTTTTTTCTTTGATTCTTACAGGAGACAGAACCTCAAGGAGGAAGCCCCATCCAGAACCCTATCTTAAAGCTCTTGAAGCTCTGTCTGCAGGCAGGGAAAATGCACTTGTAGTGGAAAATGCCCCTGCAGGAATCCTTTCTGCAAAATCAGCTTCCCTCTTTTGCATAGGAATTACCACAACCCTTCCAGAAGAAAAACTCTCCCTTGCGGATCTGGTTGTAAGAAATCATTTGGAACTCAGGGATGTTCTTTTAAATGGCAAAGGAAAAATTTAAACCTTTTCACTATCAGGAATATTTTAGTAAATATCAGGATATTATTCCGGATTATCCCGGTTTTATAGAGACCCTAAAAAGTAAAATGCCTCAATATTTCAGACTCAACACTTTAAAAATTCCTCCATCCAACAGAGAAAAGGTTGAAGAACTTTTTAAAGTGTTAAATAAAAAAGGGGTTTTTTTTGAAGAAGTAAAAGAAGTTCCTTTTTTTTACAGGGTGATAAACAATGATGAAGTATCTTTGGGAAATCTTGAGGAATATGGACTGGGTTTAATACACTCAATGACGCTTTCAAGCAGTTTGCCGGTTATAGCACTTGATCCACAACCAGGGGAGATAATTCTTGATATGTGTGCTGCACCTGGAGGAAAAACAGGACTTATGGCAATGATTACAGAAGACAGAGCAGTTATTGTGGCAAATGACAAGAGAATAGATCGTCTCACTGCTCTTGTTGCTAATCTTAAAAGACTTGGAGTTACCTGTGTTATTACCACAAGATACAGAGGAGAGATGTTTCCAATGGGTATAGAATATGATAAAGTTCTGGTGGATGCACCCTGTTCTGGAGAAGGCAGGTATAGAATAGGGCTTGAGGGAGAAATTCTTTATCAAAAAGGACCGGGAAGAGCAAATATACCTTCTATTCAGAAAGGCTTGCTAAAGAGGGCTTTTGACCTGGTAAAACCAGGAGGAATTATTGTTTATAGCACCTGCACTATAAATCCAAAAGAAAATGAAGAAGTTGTGGATTATCTTTTAAGAAAAAGGCAGGCAGAACTTCTGGACTGGGAATCTCCTCTTCCCTGGCATCCGGGTTTAACTGAATGGGAAGGTAAACCGTATCATCCTTCTTTAAAATTAACAAAAAGATTTTATACTCACGAAGTTCAGGCAGTTGGTTTTTTTGTTGCTAAAATAAAAAGAATTTTTTAAAAATTAAACAATAGCTTTTTTTGATGGATGGGACTTGTTTTTGAAAAAAAAGAGGTTAAAATATGTTAATCCCAAAATTTTAGAAAGAGGGGAGAAAATGGCTAAAAAACTCAAGGTAAAAACCAATCGCTCTGCAGCTAAAAGATTTAAAATTACTGCAAATGGAAAAATTCTTTGCAAGCGTTCTGGAAAGAGTCATCTTTTGAGGAAGAAAAACAGAAAGAGGAAAAGAAGACTGGGGCAATACAAAGAATTATTTAAAGGTTTTTATTCTCATATTAAGGAGTGTATTCCTTATAAGTTTTAAGATTAAAAAATCAGTTTAAGGAGGATTATTTATGCCAAGGGCAAAGGGTGGTTTTAAGACGAGGAGAAGGCATAAGAGACTTTTAAAGCTTACAAAAGGATACTGGGGTCAGAGAAAGAATGTTTACAGAAGGGCAAAGGAGACTCTGGAAAGGGCACTGGTTTATGCTTATAGAGACAGGAAGCAGAAGAAAAGAGATTTTAGAAAACTCTGGCAGATAAGGATAAATGCTGCAGTAAGACTTAATGGAATGAATTACAGTAAGTTTATGGGAGGTCTTAAAAAAGCAGGTATAGCACTTGACAGGAAGGTTCTTGCTAATCTTGCTATAACAGAGCCTGAAACTTTTGCAAAGCTTGTTGAAATTGCCAGGCAAGCCTGGCAGTAAAATCAGAGGGAGTTTTAATGAAACCTGAAGAAGTGGAGAGTTTACAAAAGGAGATAGAAGAACAGTTAAAAAAAGTTAAGAACATTTCAGAACTTGAAGAAGTAAGAGTCAGGTATCTTGGAAAAAAGGGAATATTAACTGGATACTTAAGGAGTCTTAAAGAACTCCCTGTAGAAGAAAGAAAGAAACTTGGGGGGATCTTAAATCGTCTGAAGGAGGAATTCAGCAGAAAGCTTAGAGAAAAGGAAAGAGAACTTCTTTTAAAGGAAGAGGACAGGGATTACGGATTAGATTTAACACTTCCCGGCAGAAAAAAAAGGCTGGGAGCATTACATCCATTAACCCGGGTAATTGAGGAACTTTGTGAAATTTTTACCAGACTTGGATTTGAAATAGTTACAGGTCCGGAGGTAGAATCTGATTTTTATAATTTTACTGCTTTAAACATTCCTGAGTGGCATCCTGCAAGAGAAATGCAGGCAACTTTTTATCTTGAGACAGGTGCACTTTTAAGAACTCATACTTCTCCAATTCAGATAAGAGCGATGCTTAAAAAGGAACCACCTTTAAGGATAATTGCTCCGGGAAAAGTTTATCGCTGTGATGCTGATGTAAGGCATTCACCAATGTTTCACCAGCTTGAAGGACTTATGGTGGACAGGAATGTTACTTTTTCAGATCTTAAAGGAATTTTAACCTACTTTGCTAAAGAAACTTTTGGGGAAAAAACCAGAGTAAGATTTCGTCCCAGTTATTTTCCTTTTACAGAACCCAGTCTTGAAATGGATATAGGATGCGTTATGTGTGGAGGAAAGGGATGCAGGGTGTGTGGCTATGCAGGATGGCTGGAAATTCTCGGAGCGGGTATGGTTCATCCCAATGTTTTTAAAGCAGTTGGATATGATACAAAAATCTGGCAGGGTTTTGCCTTTGGACTGGGTATAGAAAGAATCGCCATGATCAAGTATAGAATAGACGACATAAGACTCTTTTTTGATAATCATCTTTATTTTCTGGAAAATTTTAAATAATAAAAGGAGAATTTATGAGGGTTCCCTTAAGCTGGCTTGTAGAATTTATAGAAATTAAAGCAAGTCCTGAGGAAGTTGCAGAAATTTTTACTCTGGGTGGGGTAGAAGTTGAAGAAGTTTTTGATCCCTATGAAGAACTTGGCGAAATTATCACTGTAGAAATAGTTGAGGTAAATGAACTGCCTGAACTAAAAGGTCTTGCAATTTGCAGGGTAAGTGATGGAAAAGAATTTTATACAGTAATTACTACTGCAAAAGATCAGGTTAAAAAAGGACTCATAGCAGGTTTGGCAAAAGCGGGAAGTCAGACTTTTACAGGTGAAAAAGTAGAAGTGAAAAAAATAAAGAAGATAAAATCAGAGGGGATGTTTATTTCTCCTTTTGAAGCGGGACTGGGAGAAGAAAAAGAGAAAATTCTTACCTTTCCAGAGGGAACACCTGTTGGAAAATCTATTTACGAGGTGTTACAGGTTTCAGAACCGGTTCTGGATCTTGCAGTAACTCCAAACAGAGGAGATGTGCTTTCCATACTTGGCTGTGCAAGAGAACTTCATACCCTTACCTCATGGGAATTAAAAACTCCAGTATATGATAAAAAAGAATTAAAAGGAATTCCTTTTCCAGGAGAAATAACGATTCTGGATAAAGATGGATGCTTCAGGTATGCAGGAAGATTTTTTAGAAATATAAAAGTAAAAGAGAGTCCGTTTTATATACAAAAAAGACTCTGGTTGTGCGGATTAAGACCAATTAACAATATTGTTGACATTACAAATTATGTAATGCTGGAGATTGGACAGCCTTTACATGCTTTTGACTGGAAAGAAATAAAAGGTGGAAAAGTAGTAATAAGGAAAGCAAAACAAGGTGAAAAACTTCTCATGCTGGATGGAGTTGAAAGAGTTTTTACAGAAGAGGATCTGGTTATTGCTGATGAAGAAAAAGCAATGGTTCTTGCAGGAATTATGGGGGGAGAAAAATCCGGTGTTTCTGAAAAAACAGAGGATGTTTTTCTTGAATCAGCATGGTTTAATCCCAGAAGAATAAGAATGAGCTCTCAGAGACATAAAATTTCTACAGAAAGTTCCTACAGATTTGAAAGGCGCGTGGATCCTGAAGGAGTTATCCTTGGAATAATAAGAGCTTCCCAACTTATCAAAGAACTGGCGGAACCTTCAGAAATTTCGGAAGTAGTTGATGTATATCCTGAAGTCTTTATTCCTCCAGAAATAACACTCCCCAAGGAAAAAGTAAAAAAATATCTGGGATTTTCTATTTCTGAAAGAGAAATTTTCCACATTTTAAAAAAAGTGGGAGAGGTAAAAGAAAAAAAGGACAATTTTGTGGTTAAGCCTTTTAGTTTCAGACAGGATCTGGAGATCCCTGAAGATCTTATAGAAGAAATTGCCAGGATTTATGGATACGATAAAATACCTGATACATTTCCTTTTGCATGTCTTTATGCCAGAGGACTTTCTCCAGAACTTAAACTTGAAAAAAAGATTAGAGATATTTTAAAAGGTCTTGGTTTTTTTGAGGTAATTACTTACAGTTTTATAGATCCTGTTTATCTGGAAAAACTTTTTAATGAAGGGGATTTCAGGAGGAAAGTTTTAAAACTTGCCAATCCTATTTCTTCTTCTCAATCTGTTATGAGAACAAGCCTTGTCCCTGGTTTACTTGAAACAGCAAAGTTTAACTTTTTCAGGGAGGTGAGTTCTTTAAAAATTTTTGAAGTAGGAAAAGTATTTTTCCCAGGAAAAGAAGGACTTGCAGAAGAAAAGGGTAGAACAGGATTGTTGCTTATGGGAAATACTTCAGAAGAAGTATGGTTTGAAAAAATTAGAAAATTTGATATTTACGATTTAAAAGGAGATCTGGAAGAGTTTTTTTCTGTGCTGGGAGTGGAAGTAATTTTTAAACCCTATTCAGAGGAGCCATTTCTTAAAAAAGGAATTTCTTTTGATCTTTATCTTGGTGAGAAAAAAATAGGATTTGGAGGAAGGGTAAAAGATCTTATTTTAAAAGAACTGGATCTTAAAACAGAGATTTTTGTTGCTGAGATTGATATGGATTCTCTTCTGGATGTGTTAAAAGGAGAAAAGGAGGTAGTAATTAAAAAACCTCCCAGATATCCTTCCACTTTCAGGGATGTAACCTGTGTTTTAAAGAAAGAAGTAAAAATAGGAGATATTCTGGAATTTATAGAGTCTCAGGAAGTTCCTTATTTAGAGGATGTAAGATGTATTGCTGTTTACGAAGGTCCACCTATTCCTGAAGGAGAAAAGAGTATAAGTCTCAGGTTCTGGTATAGAGCAGAAGATAGAACCCTTCTTGATGAAGAGGTAAATGCTATACAGGAAGAACTTGCCAGAAAAATATTTGAAAAATTTTCTGCAAAACCAAGGTAATAATATGGAGACTGTAACTAAAAAGGATATAGTAAACAAATTGCACGAAAGGATAGGACTTTCTAAGAGGACTCTTCATTTTATAATAGACGAGTTTCTTGAAGAATTCAGGAGGGCTCTTGAACTTGGATATAAAGTAAAGATAATAAGATTTGGTGTATTTTTTACAAGAAAAACCGGGGGAAGACCCGGAAGAAATTTTCATACTGGAGAAGAGGTAAAAATAAAACCTTATAAAAAAGTGGTTTTTCATCTTGCTCCGCAGTTTAAAAAAGAACTGCATGAAGAAAGCTGAGAAAAAAGCTTTATATATAAGTTTTTCAGATGTTGCACGGGAACTTGATGTAAAACCACATGTTCTTAGATACTGGGAAAAGAAAATTCCCCGGATTAAGTCCTGTAAAATATCAAATAGGAAGTTTTTTAAAAGATCCCAGGTAGCATTGATTTTTAAAGTAAAAAAACTTCTGGAAGAGGGATATAGTCTGGAAGGGATAAAAAAAATTTTGGAAAAAGAAGGAGTTTCTCAGGAGGAAAAATTAAAAAAAGAGCTTCTTGAAGAACTGGAAGAGCTTTATAGAAAACTTGATGAAAATGCTTAAAAAAGCAGGAATTTTACTGATTTTAATTTTTTTCTTTTTCACAGGCAGAGCTCTGGGTGACATTTATATTTACAAAGATCCTGAAACAGGGGAAATAATATATTCCAATATTCCACTTAACAGAGAGTACAAGATTTTTATGAAAACAGAAGAAAGGGAGGTTGAAAAATATATTGAAAAATACGATTATATTTTTGAAAAGGCAGGAAAGAAATATGGTGTGGATCCTGCTTTATTAAAAGCTATTGCAAGGGTGGAGTCTAACTTTAATCCCTGGGCTATTTCTCATAAGGGTGCAATTGGAATGATGCAGATTATTCCTTCTACAGGTAAAATTTTAAAAGTTTCCAATCTTTTTAGTCCAGTGGAAAACATTTTTGCAGGTGCCAGGTATCTCAGGAAGTTAATAGACATGTTTGGAGATTTAAAACTTGCCCTTGCTGCTTATAATGCAGGTCCTGGAGCAGTAAAAAAATATCACGGAATACCACCATATAGAGAAACCAGAAAATTTATTAGATTTGTGCTTCGTTATTACAGGGTTTATAAAAAAAGAGAATCAAATATCAACCATAATTTCTTTTAATCTATCGATTTCATCAAGGGCTTTTCCAGCACCAAGAGCCACACAGGTAAGTGCATCTTCAGCAATTTTAACCGGGAGTCTTGTTTCTTCCTGAATAAGTTTATCAAGGTTTTTCAAAAGAGCTCCACCTCCTGTTAAAACAATTCCTCTGTCAACTATATCAGCAGAAAGTTCAGGAGGGGTTTCTTCCAGAACCTGCTTTATAGCCTGCACTATAAGATCAATGGGTTCTTTAATTGCTTCCTGAATTTCTTTGGAACTGATAACAAGGGTTTTGGGAATACCTGTTACAAGATCTCTTCCTTTTATTTCCATGGTTTCGTAAGGTTCTTCAGGCATTACATCTCCAAGTTGAATTTTTATCTGTTCAGCAGTTGTTTCTCCTATTAGCAGGTTATGAGTTCTTTTTATATACTGAAGAATGGCTTCGTCAATTTTATCTCCTGCAACTTTAATTGAGTGACTTACAACTATGCCTCCAAGAGAAATAACTGCAACTTCTGTGGTTCCTCCTCCTATGTCAACTATCATACTTGCAACCGGTTCAGTAATTGGTAGTCCTGCACCGATTGCTGCTGCCATTGGTTCTTCTATAAGATAAACCTCTCTTGCTCCTGCACTTTCAGCACTTTCTTTTACTGCCCTTCTTTCAACCTGCGTGGTTCCAGAAGGAACACTGATTATAATCCTCGGTTTTACAAGATATCCTCTGTTGTGAACCTTTTGAATAAAATACCGGATCATGGCTTCTGTAACCTCAAAATCCGCAATAACTCCTTCCCTCAGGGGTCTTATTGCTTTTATTTTACCTGGAGTTTTGCCAAGCATTTTTTTTGCTTCATCTCCAACAGCAAGAACTTTTTTAAATCTTCCATCTTCCTGAATTGCAACTACAGAAGGTTCTCTAAGTATAATTCCTTTACCCCTGAGGTAAATAAGAGTATTGGCAGTTCCCAGATCTATAGCAAGATCTTTGGAAAGGTAACTGAAAAATTTTGAAAACATCCTGGCTCCTCTGTAAAAGATTTTTTCAATCCTAATTTTAATTTAAAATTAAAAAAATAAAAGTGGGAGAAAAAAACAAATAAATATTTTTTTATTTAATACTCAATTGCAATAACCTTTTAAACTTTTATTTGGGGGATTTCGGTAGTATAGAAAAAGATTTTGTAATTTGGACGGCTCCCAAAAATTTGGACAAATTTAATGTTAGGGTTAAAATTAAAAACAAGGAGGGGAAGCCGTCCACGGAGACTGCATTCTGCACCTGGATATTATGTGGCTACGAAAATTTGGGAAATTTATGATGTGCAAATCAGGGGGTAAATATATCTACCCCTAATATTAAAAGTGTCCAAAAAATGGGGGGCATCCCTATTTTAATTATTT
>CAZWTB010000162.1:0-28113 GCA_964636875.1 uncultured Thermodesulfatator sp. | reverse complement strand
TTTATCTCTTCTTTCAATACTACTCCCCTTCTCAAGCTCTATCCACACTTCAACTCCACTATCTTCCAGAAATTTTTCTGTAAGTTGTAAAATCTGTTGTTTCAAACCTTCCATAGTTTAAGGTTAAAGATTATATAGCGTTTTTTCCTGCAAAAACAGCTCCGGATCCAAGGACTTCTTCTATTCTTAAGAGCTGATTAAACTTGGCAACTCTTTCACCTCTTGCAGGTGCTCCTGTTTTAATCTGTCCGGTGTTTAAAGCAACTGACAGATCCGCTATAAAAGTTTCTTCTGTTTCTCCAGAACGATGAGAAATCATGCAGTTCCAGTGATGTTTGTAGGCAAGTTCTACTGCTGAGATGGTCTCAGTTAAAGTTCCTATTTGATTAAGTTTAATAAGCACTGCATTTGCAAGTTTTTCTTCTATTCCCCACTTTATTCTCTTCGGATTCGTTACAAAAATGTCGTCTCCCACTATTTGAATCTTGCCACCAAGTTTTTCAGTAATAAGTTTAAATCCTTCTGGATCGTCTTCAGCCATGGGATCCTCTATGGAGATAATAGGGAATTCGTTTACAAGTTTTTCGTAATATTCAACCATCTCTTCTTTTGTAAGGGTTTTATTAAGACCTTTGAGTTCGTATTTTCCATCTTTAAAAAATTCTGAAGCTGCTGGATCAAGGGCAAGAGCAATATCTTCTCCTGGTTTATAACCCGCTTTTTCTATTGCTTTAACAAGTATTTCAAGAGCTTCTTCAGGAGAACCTATTTGAGGAGCAAAACCACCTTCATCTCCAACAGACACACTTAGTCCTTTTTCTTTAAGAAGACTTTTTAAAGCATGATAGGTTTCTGCTCCCATTCTAAGAGCTTCTGAAAAAGAACCTGCTCCCCAGGGAGCAATCATAAATTCCTGAAAGTCAAGGGGATTATCTGCATGAACTCCACCATTTATAACATTCATAAAAGGCACAGGTAAAGTTTTTGCTCTAACTCCTCCGAGATAAGTAAAAAGTGGAATTCCGAGTTCTTCAGCAGTTGCTTTTGCACAGGCTAATGAAACTCCAAGAATTGCATTTGCTCCAAGTTTAGATTTGTTTTCTGTTCCATCGAGTTCACAGAGAAGATTGTCTATTTCTGCCTGTTTTGAAGACTCAAGCCCTTCAAGCTGAGGTGCAATTACCTCGTTTACATTGAAGACTGCTTTCTGAACCCCTTTTCCAAAAAAGCGTTTTTCGTCTTTGTCTCTGAGTTCAAGAGCCTCGTGTTTTCCAGTGGATGCCCCTGAAGGAACAGATGCCCTTCCGAAAAATCCACTCTCAAGCCAGACCTCAACCTCAACCGTTGGATTTCCTCTTGAATCAAGAATCTCTCTTGCCTTTATTTTAGCTATCTTTCCCATGGCTCACCTCCTTTTAAGAAAATTTCTGATAGAATTCCTTTATTTCCTTAAAGTAAACGGGTTTTGTTCCAACTTTTCCAACCACTATTCCAGCAGAAACATTTGCAAGCTCAAGGATTTCTTTTAAAGGAAGCCCGATAGCATAAAAAGCAGACATGGCAGAAATCACAGTGTCTCCTGCTCCTGAAACATCGTAAACCTCCCTTGCCTGAGCAGGCAAAATCTCACTTCCTTCTGCTGGATGATAAAAAAATATTCCGTCTTTTCCAAGAGTAACCACCAGAAAGTCGAGTCTATACTTTTCAACGAGATACCTTGCATATTTCTCCATGTTTTCGTTAAAAATTATTCCTTCTTTAAAAAGAGTTTCTTTAAATTCTTTAAAATTCGGGGTGATACAGGTAGCCCCTTCGTATTTTTTCCAGTCAGGACTTTTTGGATCCACAAACACAAACTTTCCTTCTTTTTTTGCTTCTCCTATCATCCAGGCACAAAATGCCTCAGAAAGAAAAACCCCTTTTGCATAATCCGAAAGTATAACCCCCTGAACCTCTTTTAAAACTTCAGAATAAACTCTTTGAAACTCTTGCTTTATCTTTTCTGGAAGGGGCTTGTTTTCTTCCCAGTCAATTCTAAGAAGCTGCTGGGATTGAGCTATAACTCTTGTTTTTACGATTGTTGGTCTATCTTCTGTTTCCAGGATCCCTTTTGTTCCAATTCCCAGGTTTTCTGCAAGTTTTTTAAGTATCTTTCCTTTATCGTCCTTTCCAACAACTCCCATAAGTTCAACTTTTGTCCCGAGTCCTCTCAGGTTTGCAGAAACATTCGATGCTCCTCCAAGACTATAAGTAATTTTTTTTAAATTAAACACAGGAACTGGAGCTTCCGGAGAAATCCTGTTTACTTCTCCAAAAAAGTATCTATCAAGTATGCAATCTCCTACAACAAGAAGTTTTACATTCTGAAGACGTTTTTCAAGCTCATCAAGTTCTTTAACATTCATTTTTTAACTTTTGGCAACTTTTAAAATTTTTTCGGTTTCTTTTTTGCTTTTTATCTCTTTTAGTTCTGGAGGAATTGGCAAGCCTGCAAGTTCTCTAATTTTTCTCTCTATTTCCATTGCAAGTTCTTTATTTTCTTTAAGGTATCTTCTAACATTTTCTCTACCCTGTCCGAGTCTTTCTCCCTGATAGGAGAACCAGGAACCGCTCTTTTCTATAACCCCCATAGCAACTCCGAGATCTATAAGTTCTGCCTCTTTAGAAATTCCTTCTCCAAAATAAATATCAAATTCAACTTCTTTAAAAGGCGGAGCGAGTTTATTTTTAACTATTTTAACTCTTACATGGTGTCCCAGTGTTTCAGAACCTTCTTTTATAGCTCCCTGTCTTTTTATTTCCATACGCATTGTTGCAAAGAACTTTAAAGCCATTCCACCCGGGGTTGTCTCAGGAGGTCCTCCAAAACTGCTTATTCCTATTTTCATTCTCGTTTGATTTATAAAAATAACCGCGGTGTTTCCCTTGGAAATAGCAGAAGTTAACTTTCTCATGGCTTTGGACATGAGTCTTGCCTGAAGTCCTACCTGCTGTTCGTTCATTTCGCCTTCAAGTTCTGCTTTTGGAACAAGAGCTGCAACAGAGTCAATTATTATTAAATCTACTGCACCACTTCTTGCAAGAACTTCTGCTATTTCAAGAGCCTGTTCCCCTGTGTCAGGCTGGGAAACCAGAAGTTCTTCCACATTTACTCCGAGTCTTTTTGCATAATTAACATCAAGAGCGTGTTCTGCATCTATAAAAGCTGCCACTCCTCCCTGTTTTTGTGCTTCTGCAACAGTGTGAAGAGCAAGAGTTGTTTTTCCAGAAGCTTCTGCTCCAAAAATTTCTGTAATCCTTCCTCTGGGGATTCCTCCTATTCCTGTTGCAATGTCAAGACCAAGAGAACCAGTGGGTATAACCTCTACTTCTGTTTTTTTCCCGCTTTCTCCAAGACGCATTATAGCGCCTTTTCCAAACTGTTTTTCTATCTGCTGTATAGCAGACTCTATAATTTTCTTTTTATCTCCTTTATCCACGAGTTTTTCCTGAGGTCGCATGCTTTCCCCCTGTTTAAAATTTTATAAATTATATTATCACAAAACCCACTTTTAATAAAGAGATACTCCAAGAATTTTGCAGAAAATTTACTCCATACAAAAAAAATCCTCCTCTCATAATGAATTCTTTTAAAAATGCCCTTTTAAATTATATTTTGCAACAGGTATTTCGATTTTTGAAAAATTCGTTTATAATAAAGTTTTAAAATGTAAACGGGGATAGAAAATGCCTTTTATGAAATGGGATGAAAGATTTGTTATAGGGATTAAAGAAGTGGATGAACAGCACAAAAAACTTGTGGATTTAATAAATGAGCTTTACGATGCTGTTAAAAATCCAGAAAAAAGCATGGAAGTCATAGACAGGGTTTTAAAAGAATTGATAGATTATGCTCACTATCACTTTTCTACAGAAGAAAAACTTATGGAACAATACAATTATCCTGAACTGGAAATGCACAAAAAACAACATAATGCTTTTAAAAACAAAGTTCAGAAATTTCTGGAAGAAAGAGAATCTTCTCCAGATCAAAAGAGAAACTTAACTCTTGAGGTAATGAAATTTTTAAAAGACTGGTTAATTCTTCACATAATGGGGGTTGATAAAAAGTTTGGTCCCTATATCATAACAAAAATGAATTCCTGAAAATTTTTCAATCCTTGTAAAAATTTTCCGAAGTTGTAAAATTAAAATTGTATTCATTCAACAAATTTTCAAGGAGATTGTCATGAAAAAAAATCAAAAATTTCCTTCTGAAGAAATGTTGAAAAAGGTCTTTATTGCGGATCTTCACATTCATTCGAAGTATAGCAGAGCCTGTAGCAAGTTTATGGAGATTCCAATTATAGCAAGAGTTGCAAAAGAAAAAGGAATAGATCTGGTTGGAACAGGGGATTTTACTCATCCATTGTGGTTTAAGGAATTGAAGCGGTATCTTGAATATGACGAAAATAGTGGGCTTTATTATTGTAAAGAGACAAAAGAAAGTCCTAAGTTTATTTTAACTTCTGAGGTTTCTCTAATTTTTTCTGCGGGTAAAAAAAACAACAGAAGGGTGCATCTTCTTTTAATTGCTCCTGATTTTAAAGTAGTGGAAGAAATAAATCTTTATCTTTCCAAAATTGGAAATTTACTGGTAGATGGAAGACCCACCTTTGGTATATCCTGCGAAAAACTTACTTTAGATCTTTTAAAGATCTCGCCTGATATTCTGGTTATTCCTGCTCATGCCTGGACTCCCTGGTATTCGGTTTTTGGTGCTTTTTCAGGATTTGATTCTCTGGAAGAAGCTTTTGGAGAAGCAACACCCTATATTTATGCTCTTGAAACAGGGCTTTCCTCGGATCCTGAAATGAACTGGAGAATTTCCAAATTAGATCATTTAACCTTGATTTCCTGTTCAGATGCCCATTCTCCTGCAAAACTCGGCAGAGAAGCAACTGCTTTCTTTCTGCCCATTTCCTATAAAAGTGTTTATCAGGCTATAAAAACCGGTAATCTTGCTTTTACAATAGAATTTTATCCAGAAGAAGGAAAATATCATTATGACGGGCACAGGCATTGTAAGGTCTGTTTACACCCAAAAGAAACAAAAGAACTTGGTTACAGATGCCCTAAATGTGGAAATCCAATAACGATAGGAGTCTTGCATAGAATAGAGTCCTTTGCAGATAGGCCTGAGGGTTTTGTTCCTGAAAACAAACCTCTTTCAGTGCACCTTGTTCCTCTGGCAGAAATAATAGCAGAAGTTTTTTCCGTTTCAATACACACCAAAACCGTGGAGAAGATTTATAAACAATACATAAATATATTTGGAACTGAATTTAACATTCTTTTAAAAGAAGATTTACAAAATTTAAAAGAAAAATTACCTGAAAAACTTTACGAAGCAATAAAAAGGATGAGGGAAGGAAAAGTATTTGTAAAACCTGGATATGACGGGGAATACGGAGTTGTTAAAGTTTTTGGAGAGGAAAAAGAGGAAGAAGAGGAGTCCTGCGGTTTAAAACAAAAAGCCCTTTTTACTTTTTAAAGGATAAAAATGCAGAGAGAAATCTGGGTGGTTGACGACGAAAAAGGAATTCTGGAAACTCTTGAAGATATTCTGCTGGACGAAGGTTATCAGGTTAAAACATTTCTTTTTGGTAAAAAATTGCTTGAAGAAATAGATTCTGGCAAACCGGATGTGGTGTTGCTTGATCTGTGGCTGAAAGATATGGATGGTTTTGAAGTGTTGAAAGAAATTAAAAAGAAGTCACCTGAAACTCAGATAGTTGTTATTTCAGGACACGGCACCATTGAAACCGCGGTTAAAGCAATAAAAATGGGAGCTTTTGATTTTATAGAAAAACCTCTTTCATACGAAAGAATAATCGTTACTCTGGAAAATGCCTGTAAACTCGTAAATCTTGAAGAAAAAAACAGACTCCTTACAGAAAAAGTATTCGGGAAGGTAAAACTTACAGGAAAATCAGAAGCAATCTTACAAGTAAGAGAATTAATCAAAAGAGTTGCTCCAACAGACACCACAGTTCTTATTTATGGTGAATCAGGAGTGGGAAAGGAAGTTGTTGCAAGATTAATTCATTTTTATTCTTTAAGAAAAGAACAACCTTTTGTGGAATTAAATTGTGCTGCTATTCCAGATACCCTTATAGAGGCTGAACTTTTTGGATATGAAAAAGGAGCCTTTACCGGAGCCACCAATTCAAAAAAAGGGAAACTTGAACAGGCACATAAAGGCACCCTGTTCCTCGACGAAATAGGAGATATGAGTCTTTCTGCTCAGGCAAAGGTTTTAAGAGTTCTTCAGGAAAAAAGATTTCAGAGAGTTGGCGGAACAAGAACTATAGAAGTTGATGTAAGGTTTATTTCTGCAACCAATAAAGACTTACAGGAAGAAATAAAAAAAGGCAATTTCAGAGAAGATCTATTTTACAGACTAAATGTTTTTCCAATCTACATACCTCCTTTAAGAGAAAGAAGAGAAGATATTCCCTTACTTGTAGAGGAATTTCTTGAAGAATTCGCTGCAAAAACCGGACTCGGTAAAAAAAGACTTAAAAAAGATGCAATAGAAGCTCTTATCATGTATAAATGGCCCGGAAATGTAAGGGAATTAAAAAACTTTATAGAGAGATTGGTAATAATGTCTCCCCAGGAAGAAATAGGATATGAAGACCTGCCTCTTGATTTCAGGAAAAATTTAGAAAATAGAAATTTTAAAGAAGGGACAGAAGCTCCCTGGTTTAAAGAAAAAGATTACAAAAAAGCCAAGGTTCTTTTTGAAAAAGAATTTTTAAAAAGAAAGCTAAAGGAATTTAAGGGAAATATTTCCCGAACCGCAAAAGCCATAGGAATAGAAAGGGCTTATCTTCAAAAGAAAATAAAAGAACTGGGTATTAAAAGAGAAGTTTAACAGGTTGTTTATAGAATAAAATGAGGTATAATTAAAGTATGCCGATTTATGAATTCAGGTGTGAAATTTGTGGAGAGATTTTTGAAACCCTGCAAAAATTGGGGGAAGACTATCCTCCCTGTCCAAAATGTAATTCCAGACAGGTTATGAAACTTCCCTCTATTTTTGGCTTCCAGGACAGAAGTGCTATAAGACAGGAAAGAGAAAGACATATCCTTAAAAGAGCACGTGATTATCTTATAGATGGCAAAGTAAGAGATGCCCGAAGGTTTCTTGAAAAAGCTAAAGAATTTTACCCAACAGAAAGAATAAAAAAACTTTCTGATGCACTGGCAGAAAAAAAACCTGTAAAAGGTGGGTATCTTTCTAAAACAGAATTCGTTATTACCAAGAAAAAGTAGAGGGGTTTTTTATGAGTAAAAACAGGGAAGAAGATTTTTCCAGTTTGATTACTTTCAGCACATTTATTCTTTCTTTAAATACTGCTGCATTGGTGCATCTTGGAGAACTTCCTGATCCGGTAACCAATAAAAAACAGGTCAATCTAACTCTTGCCAAACACACCATAGATACTCTGGAAATGCTTAAAGAAAAAACAAAAGGTAACCTCAGTGTAGAGGAGGAAAAGCTTCTACAGAGCATTCTTTATGAATTAAAATTAAAATTTCTCAAACTTGTAGAATAGTCTCTGAAAAATGAAAAGTGTTCTTTTGTTGTCTCCTGCAAAAATCAATCTTACTCTTCAGGTTCTGAGTAAAAGAGAAGATGGATACCATAACATTTACACTATCTTCCAAAAAATAGATCTTTTTGATGAGATTAAAATTACCAGAGGTTGTAGAATTTTTACCCTTGATTTTATAAGTCCGGAAAAGGTGGATCTGGAAGAAAATCTTGTTTACAGGGCTTATAAGAAATTTAAGGAAAAGTTTGGTATTGCAGAGGAAGTTGCCATAAAGGTAAGAAAATATATTCCTGCTGGAGCAGGGCTTGGAGGAGGTAGCAGTAATGCTGGAACAGTTTTAAGAGGGCTGGCTTATCTTTACGGAATACCTTTAAAAGAGCTTTATGACATTGCCTCACAGCTTGGAGCTGATGTTCCTTTCTTTCTAAGTCCTTATAATTGTGCAATAGGAGAAGGTATAGGAGACCGGCTTACCCCTTTTACAAACTTTTCAGCATGGTATCTTCTTATATTTCCCGGCTTTAAAATAAATACCAAATGGGCTTATGAAAATCTGGGATTGACAAAATCAAAAAATCCTGTTTATTATTCAGAGCAAATTCCACCCTGGCATACAGAACAGGGTTTAATAAATGACTTTAAAGATTTTCTTTTTAAGAACTTTAAAATCTATGAAAAATACGAAAAACTTTTAAAGGATGCTGGAGCAGTAGAAGTGGGGATCAGTGGAACAGGTTCTGTTATTTTTGGAATCTTTGAAGATAATCCTCCCTTTTTTGCCTATCAGGTTTTAAGGGAGGTTCTTCAAGATGAAAAGATTTTTATAGCGAAAAATCTGGAATAACGGGAGGGTTCCATGTATATAAACGGATTTAAGATTTTTTCAGGAACTGCAAATCCCGAACTTGCAAGAAAAATATGTGATTATTTAAATGTTCCTCTTGGAGATTGTCTTATAAAAAGATTCAGCGATGGTGAAGTTTTTGTTGAAATAAAGGAACACATAAGAGGCGCGGATGTATTTATAATTCAGCCTACATGTCCTCCTGTAAATGAACATCTGATGGAACTTCTTATAATGGTTGATGCAGCAAGAAGAGCTTCTGCAAGAAGGATAACTGCTGTTATTCCTTACTATGGATATGCAAGACAGGATAGAAAAACTGCTCCAAGAACCCCTATTTCTGCCAAACTTGTTGCCAATCTTATTGTAACAGCAGGAGCAAGAAGAGTTTTAACCATGGATCTTCACGCAGGTCAGATTCAGGGTTTTTTTGATATACCGGTTGATCATCTTTATGCCCTGCCTGTATTTCTCGATTACATAAAACAGACTTTTTCAGGAAAAGAAATAGTGCTGGTTTCTCCAGATGCAGGAGGAGTGGAACGGGCAAGAGAATACGCTAAAAGACTTAATGCAGGTATAGCCATAGTTGATAAAAGAAGGGAAAGACCCAATGAAAGCGAAGTAATGAACATCATAGGAAATGTAAAAGGAAAAGTGGCTATAATTATAGACGACATGATAGACACAGCAGGAACCATGTGTAAAGCTGCAGATGCTATAAAAGAAAGAGGAGCAATAGAAGTTCATGGAATGGCAACCCATCCTGTTCTTTCAGGAAAAGCAATAGAAAGAATTGAAAATTCTTCTCTTATTTCTGTAATAGTTAGTGATACCATACCCCTTAAAGAAGAAGCAAAAAAATGTGAAAAAATAAAAGTGCTTTCTGTAGCAGGACTCCTCGGTGAAGCAATAAAAAGAATACATACAGACGAATCCATAAGTTCACTTTTTGTATAACATTTTAAATTTTATTTAAATTTAGAAAGGAGGGATGAAAAAATGAAACAGGTTTCTCTTTCTGCTATTAAAAGGACAAAAACAGGAAAAGAAACAGCTAAAAAACTCAGAAAACAGGGACTGATTCCTGCTATTATTTACGGAGCAGATACAGATCCCATACCTATTGCTATTAAATTTAATGAGTTTGAAAGAATTATGCACAGATATAAAGGAGAAATGCTTCTTTTTAATCTGGAAATTAAAAATGGAGAAACTTTTAACAAACAGGCACTTCTTAAAGAATATCAAATTCATCCTGTAACAGACAAAGTAATCCATGTTGATTTTCTTGCCATACATGAAGGAACTCCTATCAGCATAGATGTTCCTCTTGAATTTGTGGGAAGACCGGTGGGAATACCTAAAGGAGGGATTCTTGAAATCCATATGCATGAATTAACCATAGAATGTCTCCCTTCTCAGATACCTGATAAAATAACCGTAGATATAAGTCCTCTGGATCTTGGAGATGTTTTGCATGTTAAAGACATCCAGGTTCCTGAAGGAGTAAAGGTGCTTGATGATCCAGAGGAAACAGTGGTAACCATAGTTGCAGAAGAAAAAGGAGAAAGTGAAGAGGAAGAAGAAACAACAGAAGAATAACTTAAATGTGGATTTTTTGCGGACTTGGAAATCCTGGAACACAATATTTATTAACCAGACACAATTTTGGATTTATGGTAATAGATGCATTTGCAGAAAGTTTTTCTTTGAAGTTTAAAGATGTGCCGGAACTTGAAGCTCAGATTGCATTTTATAAAGACAGGGCAATTCTTGTTAAGCCTTTAACCTATATGAATCTTTCAGGAAGAGCAGTTAAGAAAGTTTTAAAAAAAACAGGTAAGAATGTAAAGGAATTGATGGTAATTTATGACGACATGGATCTGCCCCTCGGAAAAATAAAGATTTTACCCAAAGGAGGAGCCGGGGGGCATAATGGAATTAAATCCATTATAGAACATCTGCAAACAAAAGAGTTCCCAAGAATGAAACTGGGAATAGGAAGACCTCCTGACAAAAATTATAAAAATTATGTGCTATCTCCTTTTTCTAAGGAAGAAATAAATATAGTCAGCAAAGTTATAAAAACAGCATGCTTGGCTCTAAAAGATCTGCTTACAACAGATCTATTTCAGGTAATGACCAAGTATAATTCGGCTTCAATAATTTAAAATTTAAAACACATCAAGATCATGAGTATTAATCCCAACACTTCAGAATCGGATCTTAAAATAGGAATAGAAGTTTTTGTGGAAAAAAAACTTTATAAAAAATTTCTTAATAAAAGAATTGGTCTTCTGTGTAATCAGGCATCTGTAGATAAAAATTTTGTGCCTGTGTATTTAATTTTCAAAGAACTTTTTGGAGACAAATTTGAAGTGATTTTCAGTCCACAGCACGGAATATTTGCGGAAAAGCAGGCTAACATGATAGGTTCTTCAGATGAAGTGGAACCCCTTACAGGAGTAAAGGTGCACAGCCTTTATGGACCAAGACTTAAACCTGAAAGTGAAGTATTAAAAAAACTGGATGTGGTATTTGTTGATCTTCAGGATGTGGGATGCAGAGTTTATACATTTATCTGGACTTTATTCCTTCTTATGAAAGAATGTGAAAAATTAAAAAAAGAAGTAATAATTTTTGACAGACCAAATCCTGTTGGAGATCAGATAGAAGGTCCTATTCTGGAAGAAGAGTTTTTCTCTTTTGTAGGAATGTGTAAACTTCCCTTAAGGCACGGTCTTACTATTGGAGAAATAGCCCTTTACTTCCAGAAGAAACACTTTAAAAATTTAAAAATAAAAGTCGTAAAAATGGAAAATTACAATAGAAAATACTATTTTTGTGATACAGGACGAAACTGGGTGTTTACCTCTCCAAATATGCCCACCTGGGAAACAGCGCTTTTTTATCCTGGAATGGTTCTTCTCGAAGGAACAAATATTTCTGAAGGAAGAGGCACAACCCTTCCTTTTCAGATTTTTGGAGCTCCTTATCTTAAAAAACTTTATACAAAAAAGTTTATAACAGATTTTCAGGAAAAATTTGAAAACTTTGAAGTAATTCTAAGACCTGTTGTTTTTGAACCCTGGTTTGATAAATGGAAAGGAAAAAGATGTTACGGATTTCAGATTCATCTTAAAAATTTTAGAAAGTTTAAACCCGTAGAATTTGCTCTAACTCTTTTAAAAGAATTTAAACAAAATTGTGAAGAATTTGAATTTTTACCTCCTCCATACGAATTTGAAGAAAAACTCAAACCTATAGAAATTTTAATAGGAAACAAAAAAGTGCTTGACTGGATAGACAACAGGTCAAAATTTGACCTGCAGGATTCTCTGTATTATAATTTAAAAAATTATCTGTAAGAAGTAAAAGATATTTTGCTTTATCCTCAAGAAAATTTTGAAGATTTTTCTGACGGAGCTGAATAATGGGAAATAAAAGCGTTAAAAATGGAAAAAATAATAAAAACGAAAGAAAAATGAAATTTCGTTCCAATAAAGAAAGAGTTAATTATTTTTTAAAACTATTTGAGAAAAAAGACAGGGTTTTAATTCTTATATGGGCTGATCCAGATTCTATTGCTTCTGCCTTTGCTCTAAAAAAGATACTTCAGGGAAAAGTAGAAAAAATAACAATTGCAAATGTAAATGAAATAAAAAGACTAAACAACCAGGTAATGATAAAACTTTTAAGAATTCCTCTTCAAAAGTTTACAAATGCTCTTGTAAATGAGCACACAAAGTTCATTCTCGTTGATTCACAACCAACTCATAGAAAAGAATTTACAGGTTTAAATTTTACTGCAGTTATAGATCATCATCCTCCTGTAGATGAATGGGAAGCAGACTTTGTGGATATTAGACCTGAATATGGAGCAACAGCAACAATCCTTTTTGAGTATTTAAGAACTTTAAAAATAAAGCCCACGGTTCACCTTGCAACAGCAATGATTTATGCAATTAAAACTGATACAGATAACTTTGAAAAAAGTGCAAATCTTCAGGATGTAATGGCATTTCAAAAGCTTTACAAGCATATGAACAAACATCTTCTTAACAAAATAGAATCTTCTCATATGAGAAGATCGGAATTAAAGTATTTTAAAATGGCATTAAACCAGTTAAAGTTTCAAAAGAACAGAGTATTTGTGTATGTAGGAAAGGTTTCCAATTCGGATGTGCTTGTTTTAATAGCAGATTTTTTAAACAAGGTCTATGATACTTCGTGGGTATTTGTTGGAGGTGCTTACAAAAAGAATCTTGTTATAATTATAAGATGTGACGGATATCGAAAGGATGCAGGCAAAATAGCTGTAAGACTTTTTAAGAACATGGGGCTTGCAGGAGGACATAGAGAAAAAGCCAGAGCAGAAATTCCTTTTACCAATCTTAATACCACTCCAGAAGAATTTTCTACCAGACAGTTTATTAAACTTTTTGCAAAATACTTCAAAGTAAGGACCAGAAAAAAAGAAGAAACAGTTACTACAACTGCTTCTTAAAGTATATGTATATGTAATGTTCTTTTAATTTTTAATCTGTAATTTATGTTTCAGAGGTTTTAAAATGGCGAGATTTGTTGATCAGGCTAAGATTTATGTTAAGGCAGGGAATGGTGGAGCAGGATGTATAAGTTTTAGAAGAGAAAAATTTTTACCAAAAGGAGGACCTGATGGAGGAGATGGAGGAGACGGAGGAGATGTTATTTTGGTAGCAGATCCCCAACTGCATACTCTTTATGATTTTTATCACAGGGTGCATTTTAAAGCTGAAAATGGAAAACCCGGTATGGGAAAAAATATGAAGGGTAGAGATGGAGAAGATTTAATTTTAAGAGTTCCTGTTGGAACAGTAGTTAAAGATGCAGAAACAGGTGAAATTCTGGGGGATCTGACCAGACCCGGGCAGACTCTTGTAGTTGCAAGAGGAGGAAAAGGTGGAAGAGGAAATGCAAGATTTGCCACACCCACCAGACAGGCACCAAGAATAGCAGAACCTGGTAAACCAGGAGAAGAAAAATGGCTTATTCTCGAATTGAAACTTATAGCAGATGTAGGCTTGGTTGGTTTCCCCAATGCAGGAAAATCCACACTTCTAAGTAGAATATCCGCTGCCAGACCTAAAATAGCAGATTATCCCTTTACTACACTGGAACCAAATCTCGGTGTGGTTAAACTGTTTGACGGTGGAACTTTTGTGGTTGCAGATATTCCCGGACTTATAGAAGGAGCTCATAAAGGTGTGGGACTTGGACACGAATTTCTAAAACATATAGAAAGAACTCGCCTCCTTCTTTATATTCTGGATATTTCCCGAGAAAAAGAAGTCATTAAAGATTTTCAAATCTTAAAAAAAGAACTTGAACTTTTCAATCCTTCTCTTTTAAAAAAAGACTACTTAATTGCTTTAAATAAAATAGATCTATATCCAGATTTTGAAAAAATAAAAGAAATAGTTAAATTATTTTCTGAAGACGAGAGAAAAAAAATTTATCCAATTTCTGCTGTAACAGGACAGGGAATTCCTGAACTTCTTCAGGCAATCTGGAAAAAGCTGGAAAATTTAAAAGAAAAAGAAGGTGAAAGTTATCATGGATAAACGGAAAGAAAGACTTTTAAAATTGCTTAAAAAAGTGAAAAAAGTGGTTATAAAAGTGGGAAGCGCTGTTATTACTGAAGAAGATCAGGGATTAAATTACGAAGTTTTAAGATCCCTTGTGCAGGATATAAAAGAAATTTTTAACAGGGGATGCAAAATAGTTCTGGTTTCTTCTGGGGCAATTGCCTGTGGAAGATGCAAACTGGGATTAAAAAAAAGTGTGGTATCTCTTGCAGAAAAACAGGCACTTGCTTCAATAGGACAGGCTGCTCTTATTCAGGCTTACGAAGAACTTTTTCAGCCTTATAATATAAAAGTTGCTCAGATCCTTCTTACATCTCAGGATCTTTCTCAAAGAGAAAGATATCTTAATGCTAAAAAGACCTTTCAAACACTTTTAAAATGGGGAATATTACCTGTTGTAAATGAAAATGATACTGTTGCAACTGAAGAAATAAAATTTGGGGACAACGATGTTCTTTCTGCTCTTGTTGCAGGAACTGTGGAGGCAGATTTTCTTCTGGTGCTTTCGGATGTAGATGCACTTTATGATAAAGATCCCCGTTTCAATTCAGATGTGAAAAGAATAAAGGAAGTGGAAAAAGTAACTGAAGAAATTTTTGTTATGGCAGGTAATAAACCAGGAAGACTTGGTAGAGGAGGTATGTATTCCAAACTTCTCGCGGGAAAAATGGTTACTTCCATGGGGATTCCAATGGCGATACTTCCTGGCAGACTTCCAGGGGTTTTACAGAAATTCTGGGCTGGAGAAGACATAGGCACAATCTTCTGGGCAGAACAGAGAAAAATTCCCATGCGAAAACTCTGGATAAAATACTATATAAAACCCGAAGGGAAAATTTTTGTGGATGAAGGTGCAGAAAAAGCACTTTTAAAAAATGGGAAAAGTTTACTTATAGCAGGAATTTATAAAGTTGAGGGGGATTTTCCCAGAAATGCCTGTGTGGAATGTTTAAATCCTCAGGGGAAATCCATTGCAAGAGGATTGATAAACTTTTCTTCAGAAGAATTAAAAAAGCTCAAAAACCAAACAATAAAAATCGACAAGGAAGTTATTCACAGAGATAACCTGGTTATTCTGGATTAAAAATTTTTTAATGTAAAATCAATAACCAGATTGTGATTGTTAAAAATTTTTAAAAAGATTTTTTGAAAAAACTTGCTGTCGCAGAAAAATGTATTAAATTTATAAAAACCAATTTCAAGGGGATCAATCTATTCGAAAGGAGGGTATGTGTGATGAAAGAAGCAGTGGAACAGGCATTAAATAGAGTTAGACCCATGCTTCAGGCAGATGGAGGAGATGTGGAACTTGTGGAAGTAACAGAGGATGGAGTGGTAAAGGTTAGACTTAAAGGTGCCTGTGGATCATGTCCCATGGCTATGATGACTCTTAAATTTGGAATAGAAAAATATCTTAAAAGAGAAGTTCCTGAAGTTACAGAGGTTGTTGCTGTTCCCTGTGAATAAAAATTTTAAAAAGGGGAGTCAGAAATGGCAAGAGTAACTGTTGAAGATTGTCTTAAAAAAATTCCCAGCAGGTTTCAGCTTATTCATCTTGCTATAGAAAGAGTTAAACAGTTAAGAGAAGGACATCCACCTCTTATAGAATGTGATAATAAAGAAATAGTTCTTGCCCTTAGAGAAATAGCAGCAGGACTTGTTACACCAGAAAATATTAAAGAGCTGGGTAAAAAAGAAAAGGTTACTTCTCCATACGAAATTTCTGAAATTTTTAAACAAAAATCAGAAAAGTGATTTTAAGATATGGCATACAAAGATTACTACAGCATTCTTGGAGTTCCCCGTAATGCCACTCAGGAAGAAATAAAAAGAGCTTATCGGCGTCTTGCTTTAAAATATCATCCTGATAAAAATCCAGGAGATAAAGAGGCAGAAGAAAAGTTTAAAGAAATTTCTGAAGCATACGAAGTTCTTTCGGATCCTGAAAAAAGAGCTATTTATGATAGTTATGGATATTCAGGACTTAAGTCTTCAGGATACAGAGGCTTTGAGGATGTTTCAGACATCTTTAAAACATTTTCAGATATATTTGAAGAATTTTTTGGTTTTTCTTTCGAAGATAGGGAGGAGTTCAGACCAAGAGACGGAGCGGATCTTTCTTCAGAAGTTGTTCTTGATCTTGAGGATATTTTTGAAGACAAAAAAGTCAGAGTTGAAGTAGAAAAATATGAAGCCTGTAAAAGATGTGGTGGACTGGGATATGATCCTCAAAAAGGAGTAAAAACCTGCTCAACCTGTAAAGGAACTGGTAGAGTGGTTTATTCTGAAGGCTTTTTCAGAATAAATTATACCTGTCCGGATTGTAAAGGAAGAGGCACAGTTTATGTGGAAAAATGCCCAGAATGTAAGGGAAGTGGAAGAGTGTGGAGAAAAAAACAACTCGAAGTCATTATTCCTGCAGGTGTTGAAGATGGAAGTATTCTAAGAATACCAGGAGAAGGGGAAGGTGGTTTATTTGGAGGAAGACCCGGAGATCTTTATATAAGAGTAAAAATCCGTCCCCACAAATACTTTTACAGAGAAAAAAGTCATCTTATAGGGTATTTAAAAATAGATTTTATTTCTGCAATCCTCGGAGGCAAAGTTAAAATTCCCTATTTTAAAAAAGATCTTGAAGTAGAAATACCTCCCGGTACCCAGCCAGGTGATGAAATTGTCATCAAAGAAAAAGGACTTCCAGATACAAAAACAGGAAAAAGAGGAAATCTTATTTTAAAAGTTCAGGTAGAGCTTCCTAAGAAAGTAAGTGAAAAAGGAAGAGAGCTTCTTAAAGAATTTGCCAGAACTGAAAATATAAAACTTATTGAAAAACTTGAGGAAAGTGGTGGTAAGAAAAAGAAGAAAGAAAGGTTCTGGGAAAAATTTCACTTTTGGTCCTAAAGGTTTCTGGATATGAAAAAAATTCAGATGATAGATATCGGTAAAAAGTCAGTTACAGAGAGAGAAGCAATTGCAAGGGTTGAGATTCTTTTTCCAGAAGAGATTTTTGAAAAAGTGCAGAAGCTTGAAGTTCCAAAAGGAGATTTTTTGTGCTGTGCAAAAGTGGCAGGTATTCTTTCAGCCAAAAAGACTTCTGAACTTATTCCCCTGTGTCACCCAATTCCCATAACGCATGTTGATCTTGAATTTAAATTTATTCCTGAAAAAAGAGTTCTTGAAATAACAAGTTTTGTAAAAACTTCTGCTCAAACCGGGGTGGAAATGGAAGCTCTAACATCTGCTGCTATTTCTGCTCTGACTGTTTATGACATGTGTAAATCCCTGCACAAAGGGATAAAGATAACCAATTTAAGACTCCTTTACAAAAAAGGAGGAAAAAGCGGAGAAGTTATTCTTGAAGAATTAAATCAGAAGTAAAGGGGGTGTTATGGACAGAGAAAAACTTCAACATTTTAAAGAACTTCTTTTAAAGAAAAAAGAAATGATTCTTAAAGATGTGAAGGCAACTGCCAAAGAACTGACAGAAGGAGCCGAACCTCTACCTGATGCAATAGACCAGGCATCTAAAGAAAGTAACATCGCTTTTGAATTAAGATTAAGAGACAGGGAACAAAAACTTTTGAAAAAAATTGAAAAAGCTTTAAAAAAGATTGAAGAAGGCACATACGGAATATGTGAAATGTGTGGAGCAGAAATTGACGAAAAAAGACTTGAAGCTCGTCCAGAAGCTACTCTTTGTATAGACTGTAAAAAAGCTCAGGAAAGAATGGAAAAGATAAGAGGAGAATAGCAAAGAAGAGAACAGAATAAATTCTGGCTGTGAAATTTATTGAATTATTAAAGGTTTCACAAAACAATCTTAAAGGATTTGATCTTAAAATTCCTTTTTACAAACTTGTAGTTGTAACCGGTGTTTCTGGAGCAGGAAAGTCAAGTCTTGTTTTTGATACCCTTTATGCTGAAGGACAGAGACGCTATCTTGAAACTTTTTCCTCTTATGTAAGACAATACTTTGAAAGGCTTCCCAGACCAAGAGTTAAGGAAATAAAAAACATACCTCCTGCTCTTGCTTTTCCTCAGGGAAACTTTGTTAAAACTTCCAGATCCACTGTTGCCACGCTTACTGAAATAGGACATTTTACAAAAATGCTTTTTTATCATGCAGGAATTCCCAGATGCCCCAATTGCAAAAAATTTATTCAACCCCGTTCGCCTGTTGTTATTGCCAGAGAAATTGTAGAAAAATTTAAAGAAATCCCTATATATATACTTGCCCCTCAGAAAATAAAAACTTCCTTTAAACATCTTAGAGACGGACTCCTTTCAGCAGGTTTTAGCAGAATCTTTTACAGTGGAAAAGTATGCGAACTTGATGAAATAGAAGAAATCCCCTCTGATGAAGTAGAAGTAGTTCTTTTTCGTTTAAAACCCACGGAAAAGGACATTTCTGAATTGATATCAGTTATAGAGCAGGGATTTAAGTTTTCGAATTTGATAAAAGTAAGAACAATTTATGGAGAGGAGCTTGGTTACAGCAAGGAGCTCAGGTGTCCTTTCTGCGGATTTAAAGTCCCAGAAAAAACCCCGAATCTTTTTTCATTCAACACCTCTCAGGGAGCATGTCCAGAATGTAATGGATTTGGAAAACTTCTGGTGGTTGACTTTGAAGCTCTGGTGAAAAATCCACAAAAATCTATAAAAAGCGGTGCCATACCACTTCTTGACTATTCTTTTCTTCTGGAAGTAAAACTTGATCTTATGGATTATTTAAAAGAAAAAAAAATCTCTCCAAATACTCCTTTTTACAAACTTCCTGAAGATGTTAAAAAGGGGATTTTCTATGGAGAAGGCAACTGGTATGGTTTAAAAGAAGTCGTGGACTGGCTCGAAAGTAAAAAATATAAACCTCATGTAAGAATTCTTCTTTCCAAGTTGAGAAGAGAGGTAACATGCCCTGTGTGTAAAGGAACCCGTTTTAATCCAAGGGCTCTTTTATTTTATATAAATAATCTTAACATAGGAGAGTTCTACTCTCTTCAAATTTCGGATGCAAGAAAATTTGTAGAAGAATTTTTAAAATCAGAACCACACCCTGCAGAAGAAAGAATTGCAAGGGAAATTTTTAAAAGATTGGGATATCTTGAAGAGGTTGGCTTATCTTATCTTACTTTAAACAGAGCAAGCAGGACACTTTCTGGAGGTGAAGTAAGTAGATGTCTTCTTACAAGAGCCCTTTCTTCCAATCTGGTAGAAACTCTTTATTTAATAGATGAACCCACTGCAGGACTACATCCTCTTGATACAGAAAAAGTGGTAAACTTCATGGAAAAACTCGTTTCTCAGAATAATACCGTGGTTGTTGTAGAACACGATCCTGAGATTATTTTAAAAGGAGATTTTTTAATAGATCTGGGACCTGGTGGAGGAGAAAAAGGAGGAAATCTTCTTCACGCAGGTCCACCTTCTGAAATATTGAAAAAAAATACACCAACCTCCGAAACTATAAAACTTGTAACCCAAAAAAGGAAATTCAAAATAAAAAAGTTTCAAAAAAATGAACTAAAAGATTTTTTGAAAATAAAAAAAGCTAAAAGATTTAATTTAAAAGGAATAAATTGCACGATTCCTCTGGGAGCAATAACCTGTATAGTTGGAGTTTCTGGATCCGGGAAATCCACTCTTCTGGAGGAAATAATTTATAAAGGAATTAAAGATTATCAGGCAAAGAAAAAGACAGATTATTGTGAAATAGAAGGCTGGGAAAATATTGACCTTGTTCTTTATCTTACTCAGGAACCACTTGCACGCTCTCCTCGTTCTATTGTTGCTTCTTATATAGACATTTATTATTACATAAGAAAACTTCTTGCAAGCACCCAGATTGCTAAAAAATACGGATATACTGAAAATCACTTTTCTTTTAATTCAGAACTTGCCCAGTGCCCAGAGTGTAAAGGACTTGGATTTGAAGTGGTGGAAATGCAATTTCTTTCAGATATGATTATCCAATGTGAAGTCTGTAAGGGAAAAAGATTTAAAGATGAAATCCTGGAAGTCAGATGGAAAGGTAAAAACATAGCAGAAATTTTTGAACTTACAGTGGAAGAAGCAATAGATTTTTTTGGTAATCACTTTCCCATTGTGAGCAGACTGGAATTTTTAAAAAATTTAGGACTGGGCTATCTTAAACTTGGACAACCTCTTTCTACTCTTTCAGGAGGAGAAGCACAGAGACTCAAGATAAGTGAGGTTCTTTCTAAATTATCAATTGGAAATGCCCTTGCTCTTTTAGATGAACCTACAGTTGGACTCCACCTAAAAGACATATCCAAGCTTATTTCAACTCTCGAATATCTAAAAAAAAGAGGACATACCATAGTTGTGGTGGAACACAATCCAGAAGTAATTCTTGCTTCAGACTGGATAATAGAACTCGGACCAGAAGGAGGAGAAAAAGGAGGAGAATTACTATTTGAAGGACCTCTTGAAGAATTTTTAAAAAATAAAAAAACTCCTACTTCCAGATATCTCATTGATTATGCTTCAGGACTGAAAAAATTGAAAAATGAAGTTAAAAATAAAAAGATTTATAAATATGAAGATCAAAAAATAAAACTCAGAGGAATAAAACACCATAACCTTAAAAATATTAATCTGGATATTCCCAGAGAAAAGTTTATTGTGGTTACAGGGGTTTCTGGTTCTGGTAAGTCAACCCTTGCTTTTGATGTTCTTTTTACAGAAGGGCAAAGAAGATTTCTTGAGACTTTACCAGCTTATTTAAGGCAGTTTATAAAACTTTATGAAGAAATAGAGTATGAATTAATTTCTGGAATTCCTCCTACAGTTGCTCTTGAACAAAGAACCGGGGAACTTTCTCCAAGATCAACTGTGGGAACTGTAACTGAAATTTTACCCTATCTTAGATTACTTTATGCAAGGGCAAGTAAGAGTTTCTGTCCTGTTTGTGGAGAAGAATTAAAAGAGAGAAAGCCAGAGGAACTTGTTGAACTTGCTGTGAAACATCTGCAGGAAGAAAAACTCAACCAGGAAATCTTTATTCTTGCCCCTCTGGTTAAGCACAGAAAAGGTTATTACAAAACCCTATTTGAAAGGCTTCTCAGACAGGGATATCACAAAGTCAGGATAGATGGAAGTTTTTATAACATTCCCCCTATTCCTTCGCTTTCAAGGTATAGCGAACATACCATAGAGGTTGTTATAGGAAAAACTTTCTTGCAAAAGGAGGAACATTTTAAGGAATTGTTTAAAAAAGCCCTGAGAGAAGGAAAAGGGGAAGTAAAAATCTTTTCTGAAGGAAAGGAATATGTGTTTAGTTTAAAAAGAGTTTGTTTAAAATGTGGAAGAGGTCTTCCTGAACCTGATCCTCTTCTTTTTGCTTTTAATTCTAGGGTTGGAGCGTGTCCTGTATGCCATGGACTTGGAAGATTTGAAAATGAAGAATGTCCTTCCTGTAAGGGGACCCGTTATAGACAGGAGGTATTTTGTTATAAAATAAACGGCATCTCCCTTCCAGAACTCTGTGAGATGGATCTTAAAAGTGTTAAAAAGTTTCTGGAAAGTCTCAGATTTGAAGGAAAAGAAAAAATACTAACAGATGAACTTATTTCAGAAATAATCTCACGACTGAACTGTCTTATAGATCTTGGAGTTGATTACCTAACTCTTGGAAGAAGTGCAGATACTCTTTCTTCTGGAGAAGCTAAAAGAGTAAGAATATCTGCAGAAATAGGAAGCAATCTTACTGGAGTTGCTTACATCCTTGATGAACCAACCATAGGACTTCATCCCAGAGACAATGCAAAACTTATTTCGGTTCTTAAAAAATTGAGAGACAAGGGGAACACTGTTATGGTGGTAGAACATGATGAAGAAACCATTTTAAACAGTGACTTTGTGATTGATCTTGGACCCGGTGGAGGTAAAAAAGGAGGAGAGGTTCTTTTTGCAGGAAAAACCGAAGAACTTTTAAAATGTAAAAGATCTGTAACTGCTAAAGCACTTCTTGATAAAGATAGAAGAACTCTTAAAAGTTTAAAAAGAAAACCGGAAAAATTTTTAAAATTAAAAAAAGTTCGTTTTAGAAATTTGAAAGGAATAGATGTTTCTATTCCACTTAATGCTTTAACTGTGGTTGTGGGGGTTTCTGGTTCTGGCAAGTCTTCTTTAATTTGTGAGGTGCTTTATGAGAATTTAAAATTCCTGCTTTCTCAAAGATCCGGAGAAAAAAAGAAATTATGGGGGGTTGAGGATATAGAGGGATATGAGAATATAAAACAGGTTTATCTTGTAGATCATTCTCCTATCGGGAATACACCTCGCTCAACACCTGCAACTTATATAAATGTATTTACAGAAATAAGAAAAGTTTTTGCCAATACCATTCTTGCAAAGCAGAGAGGATATTCAGAAGGTAAATTTTCTTTTAATACAGAGGAAGGTCAATGTCCTCAGTGTAAAGGGCAGGGCTATATAAAAGTTGAAATAAAGTTTTTGCCGAAGGTATATCAGAAATGTGAATATTGTAATGGTAGAAGATACAGAGAAGATGTTCTTGAGATTTATTTAAAAGATAAAAACATAAGTGATGTTCTGGAGATGGATTTTGCAGAGGCTGAGGAATTTTTTGCAAGTTATCCTTCTATCAGGGACAAAATCCGGACTGTATGTGATATAGGACTTGACTATTTAACCCTTGGCCAGCCGAGTCCGAGTCTTTCTGGAGGGGAAGCACAGAGGATTAAACTTGTTAAAGAATTTGTAAAAAGCGGAAAATTATCCAAGGTTTATATTCTTGATGAACCTACAACAGGGCTTCATATAAAGGATGTTGAGAAACTGGTAAAGATTTTGCAAGGACTTATAGAAAAAGGGCATACAGTGGTGGTTATAGAACACAATTTTGAGCTTATAAAGTATGCGGACTGGGTTGTAGAGCTGGGTCCTGGTGGGGGTGAAGAAGGAGGGAGACTGCTTTTTGAGGGAAGCATAGAAGAATTTTTAGAAGCTGGAACAGTGACCTCGGAATTATTAAAGAACTATTTAAGCGGGACACCGGTGTGAATGGAAAGGGGTTTACAAAATAAAAAAAGGTGTTATATTATAAAAGGGAAAGATTCCGGGGTCGTCTAATTGGCAGGACACGGGACTTTGGCTCCCGGAATCCTGGTTCGAATCCAGGCCCCGGAACTTAAGAGGAAGGAGGAGTGGCCGAGTGGTCGAAGGCGCTCGCCTGCTAAGCGAGTGTGCGGGTTAAAGCCCGCACCGCGGGTTCGAATCCCGCCTCCTCCGCCATTTCTTTATAGATCGTTTTTTATTTTTTTATTATGCCGGCGTAGCTCAATCGGCAGAGCATGGGATTTGTAATCCCAGGGTTGAGGGTTCAAGTCCCTCCGCCGGCTCTTGTATTCAAAAAATAATCAGGACGTTTCTAAATTCCTGAACATTAAAATGCACAATAAAAAAATAAAATCCATTAAATTGGCTTTATAATCTTATGTTTTTATCTCAAATAAAACAAAATTTGCAAAATTTCTTTAAAAGTCCTTTAAAAGAACTCTCTCTATGGAAAATTAACCCTTCCTTATCAGCATATATTCTGTCTCTTTTAGAAAAAGAAAAAAGTAAGTTTAAAATTTTTATTTTCCCTTACAAAGAAATGGCAGAAGATTTTCTTTCTGCTTTAAAAATTTTTAATCCTGATATAAAAGCTGAAGTCTTTCCTTCAACAGATCTCCCTCCCTTTTCAGAAGCCAAAACTTTTGGAGACGAAAAATATAAAAGAATAAAAGTTTTATGGAAATTACAGGAATTGGATATTCTGGCAGGAGATATAAAAGCATTTTTAAGAAAATGTATTCCTATTGAAGCATTAAAAAAATCTTATCTTTATTTTATCTCAGGAGAAAAAATAAATAGAGAAGATTTTTTAAAAAAACTTGTGGATCTCGGATATGAAAGAACAGGGGTTGTTAGAGAAAAAGGGGAATTTACTGTAAAAGGAGGAGTCATTGACTTATGGCCCCCTGATATCGAAACACCTCTGAGATTCGAATTTTTTGGAGACGAAATTTATAAAATAAAAAGTTTTGATCCATTCACTCAAAAAAGTCTGAAACATCTCGAAGAAGCTGTAATTCTCCCCTGTAAAGAAACTTTCTTTCCTGAAGATACTGAAAAACTTTATAAAAGAGTCTATCAATTGAAAAATAATATTCCAGAAGAAAGACTTTCTTTTATTTTAAGACAGATAGAAGAAAGAACAATCCTTGAAAATGAAGAATTCCTTTTACCAATTTTTTATGATGAACTTTTTTCCATATTTGATCTTTGTGAGGAATTAAAAAAAGATTTTATTTTCTTTATATTTGAGCCAGAACAAGTGGAAGAAGAAATAGAAAGTTACTGGGAAAAAATTAAAGCTCAGGGATTGAGAATTAAGGAAAAAGGGAAATTGCTTTGTAAAGAAACCTTTCTTTATACAACTCAGGAAGAATGGGAAAGTATCTACAAGAAGAAAAAGAAAGTGCTTTTAAGAAATGGCGTTAAAAAGAAAGGTGTAACTCTTGGGGACACAGGTAGTAGAATAGAAAGAGCTTTTGATCTTTTAAAATCAAGTCTTGAAACAGGTGAACGTGTGTGGATGGTTGTTTCTGATGAAAGAACAGGAAAAGTTGTAAAAGAAGGACTAAAAAACAGAGGGGTTGAAAATCTAAATAACCTGGAAATAAAAATAGGTGAGGTTAAAGAAGGTTTTTATCTTGAGGAAGAAGGTTTATGGTTTGTAAGTGAATATGAACTTTTCGGGAAAATAGGTTTTAAAAGGGAAGAAACTCGAAGTTATAAAAAAAGAACATTATTCAGAAAATTTGAAGATTTAAAGCCAGGGGATTATGTAGTTCATAAGTTTCACGGAATAGGGAAATATCTTGGACTTACTTTTCTTGAGATAGGAGGAGCAAAGGGGGAATTTCTGGAAATAGAATATGAAGGTGGAGACAAGCTTTATTTACCTGTAACAAGACTCAATGAACTTTATCCTTATGTAGGAACTGAAAACAAAGAACCCAAACTGGATAAACTGGGTAAAAAGACATTTCTTAATAGAAAGAAAAAGGTTGAAAAAGCACTTGGAGAAGTGGTTCAGGAATTACTTTCTCTGTATGCGCAGAGGAAAACTTTAAAAAGTTATACTTTAAAATTTCCAGCACTTGCTTATGAAGAATTTGCTTCCACATTTCCTTTTGAAGAAACCCCGGATCAGAAGACAGCTATAGAAGAAATAATAAACGATCTCTGTTCTGATAAAGCAATGGAAAGGCTTCTTGTTGGAGATGTGGGATTTGGTAAAACAGAAGTAGCTTTAAGAGCAGTTTTTCTTGTATCTTATTCTGGAAAACAGGTTGCCTTTCTGGTACCTACCACCATTCTTGCAGAACAACACTATAGAAATTTTAAAGAAAGACTCGATCCTTTTAATATTAAAGTAGGAGTTCTTTCAAGACTTAGAAGCGAAAAAGAACAGAAGGAAGTCATAAAAAAACTCGCAAATGGGGAAATTCAGGTGGTCATTGGAACTCATAGATTGCTTTCTTCAGATGTGCATTTTAAAGATCTGGGACTTTTAATTATAGACGAAGAACATAGATTTGGAGTAAGACAGAAGGAAAAATTAAAACAGCTTAAGAAAAATGTTAAAGTTTTAAGTTTGTCTGCAACTCCGATTCCAAGAAGTTTACAGCTCAGTTTACTCGGGATATTTGATCTTTCTATAATAGAAACACCTCCTCCAGGAAGAAAACCCATTAAAACTGTTCTTGCCAAGTTTGAACCCGAAATAATTAAACATGCTATAGAAACTGAAATAAAAAGAAAAGGACAGGTTTACTTTGTAACTCCGAGAATAAAAGGAATCTCAGCTCTTGCAAATTATATTAAAAAACTCGTTCCAGAAGCAAAGGTTGAAGTTATTCATGGAAGGATGCCTGCAGAGCTTATAGAAAAAGCACTTTATGAATTTTTAAATAAAAAAATTGATGTTCTGGTTTGCACACCGATAATAGGAAGTGGTTTGGACATACCAAGTGCCAATACTATAATTATAAACCGAGCAGATATGTTTGGACTTGCAGATATTTATCAATTAAGAGGAAGAGTGGGCAGAGGTTCTGAAAGTGCCTATGCTTATTTGCTGGTTCCTGATTTTAAATCCATTACTCCAGAAGCTCAAAAAAGACTTAAAGCTTTTATGAAATATACAGACATAGGATCCGGATTTAAACTAGCTTTAAGTGACCTTAAAATAAGAGGGGCAGGGCATCTTCTTGGTTTAAATCAATCAGGACACATTAATACAGTAGGGTATGAACTTTATCTTGAACTACTTGAAAATACTATTAAAGCTCTTAAAGGAGAGGAAATTGAAGACTGGGAACCAGAGGTAAATATTAATGTGCCTGCTTATATTCCCCATAGCTTTATTCCTGAACCAGAAGAAAGACTTTCCATTTATAGAGAACTTGTATTGATAAAAGAACCTGAAGAAGTAACTGAATTTAAAGAATTTTTGAGTGATAAATATGGAAGACTTCCAGAAGAGGTGATAAATCTTTTAAAAATTTATCAAATAAAACTTTTAATGAAGAAATTGAAGATTTTTTCTGTTGAAAACAAAGCAGAAGCTTTAATCTTTTTATTAAAAGATAAAAGACTTCTTCCTCTTTTTAGAAAGGTAAACAGAGATACATTTCGAGCCAATTTTTTTGTAAAAGACGAAAAACATTTTTTTAAAATAACTTTTAAATTCGTAAAAGAACCTTTAGATTTCACTTTAAATTTTTGCGAAAAACTTATAGATATTAAAAAGAAGGGGGAGGGGGAACCCCTCCGAAAATGAGAAAAGACTTTTAGAAGAGAAGCTGATACTCTAAGCAGAAGAGATTGTTATCTACTTCGGTTCCATGATTTTCCTTTGCTATTACATAATCTGCTCTTATAGCAGAATTCCATCCTTTAATAAGATAATAGAAACCAAAGCTGTAATAAGAAACATCATTGGTATCATCAACCTTATCATTGGGATCCATGGTTGAATACCTTGCAATAAGATGTAATTTCTGCATCATTGGGAGCTGATAATCTCCCTGAATATAAAATCCTGTAGCTTTTCCAGAATTGGTATAATCTGGATTATCATAAGCATATCCACCTTCAAGAATAAGTCCTACATTTTTCACTTTAAGCTGAGCTTCTACATCTATGAGATTTCTTTTTACAGGAAGGGTAGTATATTTTGTATAAATTAACTTAGAATAACTATCATAACCTGTTTCATAGGTTGCTCTAACCCTTAATTTGATCATTTCATTATCAACAGGAATTGCATCTACTCCTGCAACATAGAGCCATTTGCCATCAGCATTATAAATTTTGTTAGTATTTGTCCATCCTTCTCCATTCAAAATAGCAGCCACTAAGGTTACATTTTTAAGAACTTTTACATCAACCTGCACACCGGTATCTCTCCATACAGGAGTAAGCTTATTAACAGAAACTGGTCTTTCAGGGAACCAGAGTTGTGGACCGGGTTTTAAATAAGACATAGAAACAGGATTTTTAAAAAGTCCTGCTTTAATGGAAACAGGAACAGGGAATTGATTTGCCTTATAAACTACAAAAGCATCCCAGAGCTCTACATTACTTCCTCTATCAGCTCTTAAGTGAATCATGTATTTAAGATTTTTGTCAAGATTACCGTGAAACTTTACTCTAATTTTTCTTGGAATAAAACCATCTCCTGGATCTCCATAGATGGTTTTGCCATCATTTTGACTCTGAGAAAATCTTAAAAGGACTCTTCCATCAACCTGAAGTTTTTGAGTTTTAGAACGAGGTGTTACTTTTTGACCTGCACTTTCAGCAAGTGCCTGTGAGAAAAATAGAAATACAGTTAGGAAAACTAATAAATACTTCAAACTCCGCTTCACCTTATTCATCTCCCCACCTCCTTGAATTTTTTATTTTTTTAGTTGCATTATTTTAACTCTAATTTTAT
>CAZWTB010000161.1:0-2377 GCA_964636875.1 uncultured Thermodesulfatator sp. | reverse complement strand
TTCCTGAAAAAATTCCCAGCTTGTTTCAAGAACCATGGAGGTGGTTGGATGCGCCCCCTCTCCAAAGACAACACTTGGATCAAAAACGAGATCCCAGTTCCCTTCAAACCAGAGAGGAGCAATTTTAAAGGGACCAACTTCAAAGGGTCTGGGAACTCTTCCTTCGTTCCATTGTGAATAAGGAACTTTGTCTTTTACTTCAAGCTCAAGATCGTATTTTTTTATGAGAGCTTCTACAAGCTCGTCCTTTGGTTTGTGAAAAAAGAGCATCCCAACTCCGTCTTCTTCCCAGTAACCTATAAGGTCTTCATCTTCAAAGGAATGAAGTTCTGGATGAGAATTTTTAAATCCGTATATGTAAAGGTCTTCGTATTTTGAATACTTGCCTTTTAACAAAGTTTTGCCTCCTCAGGGGATGTGAGACTTTCCCTAATTTTAATGTGTTTTTCCCATTTTCACAACCCTGTTTTTTTGAGATTTATGCAATTGTAAAAACTAAAAAGTGTTTTATTATTAAAAACTATGAAAAAAGAACCAGAATTTTTAAAAGATTTAAATCCTGCTCAAAGAGAAGCAGTAGAAACACTTAAAGGTCCTCTTTTGGTTATAGCAGGAGCTGGTTCTGGAAAAACCAGAACTCTTACCTGTAGAATGGCTTACCTCGTTGCTCAGGGAGTGCCTCCTGAAAAAATCCTTCTCCTTACTTTTACCAGAAGAGCTTCAAAAGAAATGATCGAAAGAGCAGGTAAACTTTTAAAAATTGATTGTGATAAAATAACAGGTGGAACCTTTCATTCCATCTGTCAATATATGCTCAGATTCTACGGTTATTTACTTGGATATGCTCCAAATTTTACCATTCTTGACAGAGGAGATGCAGAGGATCTTTTAAATCTTTTAAAAACCAGTCTTGGACTTGCAAACAAAAATAAACGTTTTCCCCGGAAAGAAACCCTATTAAATATATACACCAAAATGGTTAATCAAAAAAAATCCCTCGAAGATATTCTTAGAAAAGAATATTCTCAATTTTTTGAGTTTCTTCCTGAAATAGAAAGATTGTTTCTTGAATACAGTTTCTACAAAAAAGAACATCAGCTTATGGACTACGATGATCTTCTTTTAAACTGGCTTGAAATTTTAAAAAAATATCCACGAGTTAAAGAAGAGGTAAGTGAAAGATTTGAATTTATTTTAGTTGATGAATATCAGGATACTAATTATCTGCAGGGAGAAATTGTGAAAGAAATGGGAGAACTTCATAGAAATGTAATGGTGGTAGGAGATGACTCACAAAGTATATACGGTTTTAGAGGTGCTAATTATAGAAATATTTTTGAATTTCCCAGATTTTTTCCTGAAGCAAAAATTATTACCTTGGAACAAAATTATAGAAGTACCCAGCCAATTTTAGATCTTGCCAATACCATTATTTCTAATGCAAAGGTAAAATATACAAAAGTTTTATTTACCACAAAGAAATACGGGAAAAAACCTGTTTTATTTAAAGCAAAAGATGATTCAGATGCAAGTAAATTTGTAGTTGAACGAATTTTGGAACTTAGAGAAAAAGGAATAAAACTTTCTCAAATGGCTGTTCTTTTTAGATCTGCCTTTCATTCTTTTGACCTTGAAGTAGAACTTACAAAAAGAGGTATTCCTTTTTTAAAATTTGGAGGTTTAAAACTTCTTGAAACAGCACATGTTAAAGATTTTATATCTTTTTTGAAAATAATCAGCAATTTTAGAGACTTTCTATCCTGGCACAGAATTCTTCTTCTTTTTGAAGGTATTGGTCCACGAACAGCAGAAAGAATAATAAACTTCCTTAAGCAGACTTCAGATGTAAACGATTTTATACTTGAAAGAATTTATAGAGCTTTCCCTTTTCAGGAATTTCACACTTTTTTGAAATTGATAACAGAGTGTAGAGCAAAAAGATTATCTCCTGGAGAAATAGCTTCAAAGATTTGGAATTTTTATCAGCCTATTTTTGAAAGAATTTATTATGAAGACTTTCATCGTAGAGAAAAAGACATAGAAGGACTTCTTGCTCTTTCAGAGAAATATAAAACTTTGGAGGAATTTTTAACAGATCTTGTTCTTGAGCCTATTGAATCTGTAGAAACAAAAGAAAATCTTAAAGAAGACGAATTTATCACACTTTCAACCATACATTCTGCTAAAGGACTTGAATGGCATACAGTTTTTATTATATCTCTTACAGAAGGAAGATTTCCTTCCTATCACAGTAAGAGCGAAGAAGAACTTGAAGAAGAAAGAAGACTTTTTTATGTTGCAGTAACCAGAGCAAGAGAAAATCTTTTTCTTATTGCACCAATGACTGTTTATATACCTGGAGAAGGAAAAGTAATAG
>CAZWTB010000160.1:0-2312 GCA_964636875.1 uncultured Thermodesulfatator sp. | reverse complement strand
AGACCACAAAATCCTATTCTGTCTCTTGTTATTTTCCATTGTTTTTGAATAAGTTCGATAGCAAGAAGAGTGTTTATGTTTCGTTTTTTAAGAAGGTAATAGGAATATTCACCATCCTGTTTTAGATTAAGATCAACAACTTCTTCTACCTGAAAGTCTTCAGGAGAATTTTTTATAAGATTTTTCAGGGAAGAAATCATGACGAAACAAATTTTAAGACATATATGTTCAAATGTCAACTGAATAACCGGAATATTTGAAAAATGATACAGATTTTTAAATAGCTTGGCTGAATAATCTTGCTAAATTGAAATTAGGAGTTAAATTGTAGAAAATTTCCTGATTTCTGGAGGATGGAATGATAGGGATTATAGATTACGAGGCTGGTAATCTTACGAGTGTTGCAAGAGCTATTACTTATCTTGGTTACACCTGCACTGTTTCTGCATGTATAGACGATTTAAAAAAAGCAGAAAGGATTATTTTTCCCGGGGTAGGGGCTGCAAGAAGTGCAATGGAAAGTTTAAAAAAATTGGGACTTGACGAATTTCTAAAAGAAACTTTTTCAAAAGGTGTTCCAATACTCGGAATATGCCTTGGAACCCAGATAATTTTTGAAGAAAGTGAAGAAGACGGAGGCACCAAAACTCTTGGACTTCTTAAAGGAAAAGTGGTTAGATTTCCGGATCCCCTTGTCTATAATGAAGAAAAATTAAAAATTCCTCACATGGGATGGAATAAAGTAAACTGGGTAAAAGAACATCCGGTTTTTAAAGGACTTGATCCTGATTTTGAATATTACTTTGTTCACAGCTATTATGTCGTGCCAGAAAATAAAGAAATAGTATGTGGAACCACATTTTATGGAGTTGAATTTACATCAGCTATTTGTTATAAAAATCTCGTTGCAACCCAGTTTCATCCAGAAAAAAGTGGAAAACCAGGGCTTCAAATACTAAAGCAGTTCTGTGAGTGGAATCCTTAATTATTTTTTAAGAGAAATAGGAGCAAGAATAGTTATCATCTGCCTTCCTTCAAACTTTGGAGGTCTTTCTATTTGAGCAATGTCTTTTACAGCTTCAAAAATTGGCTGTAAAACTCTGTCTGCAAGTTCTGGATGAGCAAGTTCTCTTCCTTTAAAAACCACCCTTATCTTTACTTTGTTCTTATCTTTAAGAAATCTTAAAATGTGTTTTATTTTAACTTCAAGATCATGCTTTTCTGTTTTTGGACTTAACTTAATCTCTTTTAATTCAACCTGAACCTGTCTTTTTTTAGCTTCTTTTGCTTTTTTAGCTTCCTGATAAAGGAATTCTCCAAAATCCATTATTTTACACACTGGAGGATTGGCAGTTGGAGCAACTTCTACAAGATCAAGTCCAAAGTCTTCTGCCTTTCTTAAAGCTTCAGAAAGAGACATTATACCTATCTGCTTTCCATCAGGTCCTATAACTCTTACCTCTTTTGCCCTTATCTGCTCGTTAACCCTATACTTTCTCTTTAAATCTCTCTGCATCTTTTTAGCTTTCCCCCTGTTTTAAAAGGTATTCTGGATGATTTTCTTCTTTTAATTTTTTAATAAATTCTTCAAGAGAAATAAAGTTCACTACCTCTCCTTTTCTGGTTCTATAACTTACAACTCCTTTTTCCTCTTCTTTGTCTCCGATTATCACCATGTAAGGAACTTTTTCAAGCTGAGCAACTCTAATTTTGTAATTCAGTTTTTCGTTTCTAAAGTCTTCTTCAACCCTGAAGCCTTCCTCTTTTAAAAGTTTTACTATTTTTTTTCCATAAGAAACATTTCTATCTGTTATGGAGAGAACCTTTATTTGAACAGGAGATAGCCAGAAAGGAAAAGCTCCTGCATAATTTTCTATAAGCACCCCGAGAAATCTTTCAAGAGAACCAAGAATTGCTCTATGAATCATTATAGGTCTGTAAAACTTGTTGTCCTCTCCCACATAAACAAGATCAAATCTTTCAGGAAGATTAAAGTCCACCTGTATGGTAGAACACTGCCAGAATCTTCCAAGAACATCCTTTATTTTTAAGTCTATTTTTGGTCCATAAAACACTCCTTCACCAGGGTCTATTTCGTAGTGAAGTCCTTTGTTTTCAAGGGCTTTTTTTAGAGCATCCTCTGCTCTGTCCCATATTTCAGGAGAACCTACGAACTTCTCAGGTCTCGTTGAAACAAAAATTTGATATTCTTTAAAACCAAATACAGAAAGAAAGTATGTAACCAGGTCGAGAAGCTCTGTAAGTTCTTTTTCAAGCTGATCTTCTCTACAAAATATGTGAGCATCGTCCTG